>NZ_JACHYW010000004.1:0-301528 GCF_014193145.1 Rhizobium sp. BK060 | reverse complement strand
AGCGCTGGCCTGCACCCGATAGGGCCGCAACGGCAGTGGAGGACGGCAAAGCCGTTGCGGGGCAACGCTGGGCCGGCAGGACCTCAAAGCCGGGGTAGGACGCGAGGCTGCGGGCATCAGCGGGATGTTCAACCGCAGGCTGGCAAACCAAAGATCGGCGGACGGGCGGCGGAACAGTGAGGGTTATCCGAACACCGCCGCCCTTACCTTCCCGGCCGTGCCAACGACCGAGCGATGTCAACGATATCGTCGCGTGACATGGTTGGATCTTCGTCGCTCCAGGCAATCCTCGGCCTGATCCTCAACAGGGCAGCCACGGAAGCACTAGCATAGCGGTCGGGAACCGAGTGCGGGGACCGGCTGCCACCGCTCGCTGCGTTCCGTTTCGGCGCAAATGTATCACGGCGACATTACATCCCTGGATTGTTCACATGGAGGAAATCCCGTAAAAGGATTTGGTGTGCAATCATGATGGAACCGCTACGATGGATGCGATTCTGACCGAAGGCTTTGACGCGGCTTTGACCCTGACCGACCATATCGAGCACCTGCCGGACCGGAAGCGGCGCGAACTGGCGCGCATCCTCGAGATCCTGTTTGCCGAGGTCGAACGCTTCCAGGCCGGCAAACTGTCGGCCAAGCGCAATGCCGGAAAGATCCTGATGGTCCTGCTCTATGGATCCTATGGCCGCGGCGACTGGATCGAGGATCACTTGAGCGGCTATCGCTCCGACTACGATCTCTTGATCGTCGTCAACAGCAAGTCATTTGCCGAGGAGCAGGAGCTCTGGGACGGTATCGAGGAGCGGCTGTTAACGGAGCAGATCGCGCACCGCATCGAAACGCCGGTCGTGCCGATCATCCACACGCTGGCCGATGTCAACGACCAGCTGTCCCGCGGCCGCCCCTTCTTCGTCGATATCGCCAGGGACGGCATTCCCCTCTACGAGGAGCCCGGTCATCCGCTGGCGCAACCGAAGCCACTGACGGCGGAGGAGAAGCAAGCCGAAGCTGCCAGATACTTCGAGGAGTGGTTCGCAAGTGCGGATGCCTTCAATGCGTCAGCCATGTTCCTATTCGAGCGGGGCAGCATCAAAGAGGCCGTCTTCAATTTGCATCAAGCAACAGAACGGCTCTACCATTGTGCCCTCCTCACGCTAACCCTTTACAGTCCAAAATCACATCGCCTGAAGGTTCTTCGTTCTCAAGCCGAAGGGCTCGATATCCGGCTGGTTGAAGCATGGCCGCGCGACAGCCGGTTTTCACGACGCTGCTTCGAGTTGCTGTCGCGGGCCTATGTGGAAGCGCGATACTCGTCGAAATACACAATCACCAGCGAGGAGCTCGCTTGGCTGGTCGAGCGGGTGAAGGTACTGCAGGAGCTCGTAAAGGCAGTTTGCACAGAGCGCCTTGCAGTGTAGTCGCTGCCACGGATGGGCGCCTTGAGATCCCATCAGGGGTGAGTAGCGGGGCCTGCACCGTGGCAGAGTGAGGTCGCTTCTGTAACGGGCTTTCCCGAGTCAATCCCTTATAAGCTCAATCCCTCGCCGAGTGCTTGCGTCCGCAGTCGACGCGGGGTCGCTGCTGTATGGGGTCTGCTGAGGAGCGGTTGGCCAATCTAGGAACGCGCAGTCCACTAGTGCTGCTCCCGCTGCTGCGGCCTAACCCATCCATCGTCCCGGCGAAGGGACCTTGCTCCGGGGGGCTAATGGTATGGCCGGCCCGAAAGCCTGTCTTGTTACATCCTTCCTCCTCAGCCGGCCATGGCTGGCGCTGCCTTGCGAGGAATGAAGTTGGTTCCGTCCCTGAGCATGTGGTGCAACACCACCGCCAGCTTGCGGGCCAGCGCAACGCGCGCCTTTCTGGGACCCGCCCGTCTGGCGACCGCCAGCGCCCAGCTCTTCAGATCCGAACCCTTCACGGGGCGCGTCAGGATGACGTTGGCCGCCTCGTAGAGCGCAGTTCGCACGCCCACATCACCGATCTTCGAAATGCGACCAGTGTAATCGGTCTCGCCCGATTGGTACTTCTTCGGCGTCAATCCGAAATGCGGCCCCACCGCTCGGGATGATCGAAAACGCTCCGGAGCGTCAACGGCCGACACAAATGTCAACGCCACCAGGACGCCAACGCCGGGTGTCGTCATGAGCCGCCGGAAGCGCTCAGGATCGACCAATTTGACCGAGAGCTTCTTGCTTTTCGCCTGCTCGTCCGTGTCACCTCTGGCAGATGTTGCTATCAATATCAGAGCCGTGACCCGTTCCGGCGACTTGTGCACCACTTCGCGCGCAACATAACCGCCCATTGAGAAGCCGATCAGGACGAATGTGTCCGACCCCTCGGCAAGGACTAGGTCTGCCATTTCAGCCATGGTAGTCGTGCCGCTGAGATCGATCGCTTTCACGCGCGCGATGGCCTGCAATGTCGGGAGGAGGTCATCCCAAGGGATGCATCTGTCATGAAACCAGGGAGGAGTATGATGTTCATTCCGGACCTGCCAGTTTTGCAGGCACGGTCTAACATTTCCATGGCGTAACGGCCAACTGAACGGGCTGTGGTAACAATGCTTTCGAAGGCAAGTCACTCTAGACTGGCGTCAGCGCTCCGGCAATCCTGCTTGCCGCAAGCCGTTAGTCATCTCATCTGCCCATCCCGGTACGTCCCGAAACACAGGACGGGTCATGTAACGCTCGATCGTAAAGTCCGGCTCAGCTGCCAACAGCCTCTTTGCGGCCCATCGGGCCGTTTCATGGTCGCCAGCCATGGCCGACCAGGCTGTCATCATCCGGTAGGGCCAGGTCACCTCTGGACGTCTGTTGACCACCTCACGGGCAATGGACACTGCCTCGGAAAGGGAGCCTGCCAAGGCCAACGAGAGAGCGAACCCCATTCTCATGTTGAAGGCTAGCGGGTCCGCTGGACTAAGCGTCATCGCTCGCTCGAACCGCTCCCTGGAGCGATCGGGCTCGCCTTTGTAGCTTGCAACCCAGCCAAATCTGGCCCACGCCCATGAGCTGTTTGGATCGAGTGCCAGCGCTCTTTGCAGGAAGGCCGCCGCTCGCTCCTGATCGCCGCAGTGGCTTAATGCGCCCCCGACCGCAGTCAAAGCAGTCGGATCGTCGTCAATCGACGGCGTTGCAGCGTCGACGGCGCTCATTGCGAGTTCCAGTTCCCGTTCCGGCTCCTCGGTCCAAATATATCCGACGTTCTGGGCGTGGCACCACGCCAGGAATGCGTGGGCTCGGCCGTAAGCCGGGTCAATGGCAATGGCACTTTGCAGCAATGGAATTGCCAGTTTGATGGCGTCCTTATTGTGGCCCCAGAGGTATGGGTAGGCGCGCATGACAAAGTCGTATGCCCGGAGACTGCTTGGCGGCTTGCGCTTCGACAGCTCGATTTCTGCGCTGCGGATCGCCGGATGTATTGCGCCCGCGACCTGCGCCGCGATCCTGTCCTGGAACTCGAAGAGGTCCTTGGTCGCGCCCTCATAACGCTCCGACCAAAGCTGAGTCCGCCGCTCGGCGTCGACCAATTGGACGGAAATGCGAAGCCGATCCCCTCCCCGGCGGACAGTCCCCTCGACCACGTAAGTGACGCCGAGTTCCCTGGCAACGTCACGCACGTCGACGAAACGCCCCTTGTACGTGAACGCGGACTGACGCGCGATCACGAAAAAGTCTCGAACGCGGGACAAGGCCGCGGTGATCTCCTCCACCATTCCGTCAACGAAATACTCATCGCTGGGACCACTCAGGTTGTCGAAGGGCATAACCACGATCGACGGCTGATCTTTCCCGAACCGCGTCGCGAGCAAGGGTGCAGGCCCATCACCGCCCTGATCAGGCATATCTCGCGACCAGTCGACCCGAAAGACCCAGATTGGCCGCGGGATGTTCTTCAAAGCCCGTTCGCCAAGGCTGGTCAGCGTGAACGGGACCTTTCCATCCAGATGCTCGCGCACTGATCCGGATATGCAAATGCCTGTGGGGGCGGCCATTTCCTGCAAGCGAGCCGCTATATTGACGCCATCTCCCAAAAGATCGTCGCCTGACACCACGACATCGCCTAGATTCACGCCGATCCGGAACTCCAGGCGACGTTCTCGTGGGAGGTCTTCCAAAAGGCCGGGAAGTTGACGTTGGATCTCAACCGCGCAACGGACGGCCTGAACAGCACTCGGGAATTCCGCAACAAGTCCGTCACCCGCGCTGCCAAATATACGACCGCCGTGCTCGCGAACCAACGCAGCAATCCGATCGTGGCACAAGCCGAGCGCGCGAACCGTGCCCTCCTCATCCAGCGCCGCAAGGCGGCTGAAGCCGGCAACGTCTGTGGAGAGGATGGCTGCAAGCTTTCGATCCACTGAAGTGCTCGCTCCTGCGGTACAAAATTGCCAGAGCAAATATTCTCACATTTTCGCTGAATTCAATAGAAGCGCCCCCGATCTGCCTCGCCTCAACTACAATCCATCAAGGCCACCGCAACCGGTCTCCCCGGAAATTAGGACTGCCACATACCGACCATGTCTCCGAGTAGAGACACCTGACGAGCATTAAACAAAGACGTTCTGCCGTGTTTTACGCAGTGACATCCGGCTCGCGACACGTAGTCCTAGCGGCAGCAGCCTTGCGCGCGCGATCTCGACGTAGTTAAGCTGTTGCTCAATCAGGATTGAATTCCATCCAAGCCTATTACAGGACGCGCCGACGGTGCCCGACCCCGAAATAGGGTCGAGGACCGTTATGGCCGGGTGCCGTGTAAGCCTTTACCAATCTATCGACGAGTTCCTCCGGGAACTGGCATGGGTGTGAGGTCTTTTCGGGATGAGGCTCGATGGCGAGAGCGCATTGGATGGATCGCACTGAGACCCACTAGCTCCTTTCCGGACGTCGACCAGCAAAGACCAGCAAGGAAACGACTTGCGAAAGCGGTCTAGTTTAGGAAACTTCCGGGAAGTGTCGCCGCCGCCGAACGCCCATAGCGACGATTTCTACTTTAGCAAACCATTGATCCAGCAAGTAGCGTACTTGCGGGGCGTAGGGAGTATTGGATGACAATAGAAGAGTTGATGGACCTGCAGGAGATCGGCTCCAGGGCCCGCATTCTAGGTCTCAAGGCACACCAAAACCCATACCTAAAACCGGAACGTCTGCCGAGTGACGCAATTGCGCTTGGTGATTGGATGGCGCGTCACGACGCTTGGAAGTTCGGCTGGGAAGCCGAAGATGCCAGCCGCGAAGGCAGGATCGCGAAGTTTTTCCGCGATCTTCTTCGCTCCCCGAGCAGATCGCTCCGGGCCGAAATCCCGTCTTTTGATACTCCTCAGTGAATAACTGTTGCTACGTGCTCGCCCGTTCTTGCCGGCGCTTTGTGCGTTTCCGTCACCGCCCATGCCATCACCGCAACGGCGGCAACAGCAACGTACATAAAAGCTCCCTTGAACGGACGAGCAGTCGAAACGCAATCTCTTGTCGCTTCCAACGAGTTCAGCTTCTTTGTCATCGTGTTCCTTCGATTCTGGCCGCGGTGATATAGACGATTAGCGCCAGCTAAAGAACAGCGGGAATGGAGCACCTGCCCTGCGACCTGCGAATACCCGCCGCATTTGCCTTAGCACTCCGGACTGGGAAACCAACCTCGCGTCAGGCCTCTGCTCATGCATTTCTGAGCGGTATCGAGTTGATCTCTTAGGTGCCTGCAGTCTTCGATCAACGTGGAAATCGTAGCTCTCAAATCACCCGAATGCCATGCAATCGCTTGTTCCACGGCGTCATACTGGGGGTCTGGTCTTCTCTCGGCAGCTGTCATCGCTTTTCCCTCTTCGGTTTGGCTTAGACAGGATCATTCGCAGTCGTCGCGCTCCGCGCACAACGTTGACGACTCGATCCGAACTCAACGGAACGTAGGGATCGTGGCAGAGCCCGGTGATTCCTTCAACCGGACACTCGGTCGAATTTTATCGGCCCACGCTGTAGGTTCTGCGGAGTTCCGGATCAGAGCGGACCAATGTCATATTTGGCTCGCGCTGCCGCGTCGAGACGAGCATTAGCCCACGCGAGAGTGAAATGGCTTCGGGTACGGTAAAGTTCTTCAATGCCGAAAAAGGTTTCGGTTTCATCACGCCGAACGGCGGTGGAAGTGACATCCTCGTCCATATAACAGCGCTGCAGGTTCCGGCGTCACCGACCTGCGGGAGGGTCAGAAAGTCTCGTTCGATACCGAACCAGACCGAAGGGGAAAAGGGCCGAAAGCAATCAACATCAATCTCGAGTCAGCCTGACAAGGATCGCCCGCGCGCCGGTTCCAGGGCCGGCGCGCGATGAATCCCAAGCTCGGTGGCTCGCTATCCAATAGCAGCTATCTCTTCTTCGAACGCTCGAATCCCGTCATGGCCTTCTCCCGCGGGCTTACGCCCGAACTTATCATCCTCTCGGTGCACACTTTGAACAGCTTGAGGTAGGCCTTGCCCATGTCATTGAGGATGCCGTGGGCGCTGTGCATCTGCCCGGACAGGAACATATTCGGCGATCATCATGCTTGTCGCATCGGCCGCAGACCAACCGCTCTTCAATATCAGGTCTGTTGCGAAAGTACCCTGAGTAGTTAGTCGTCTAAAAATCTCGTGCTCAATGGTATCGAAGGCCTTTTCATCAGAGGCCCCGTTCCCTCGATAACGGATGCGGAATTTCTCTACTTCGGCCCAAAGCAACTGGACTTCTGGTGAAAACGGCGCGTGTTTCTTTCGCTTAAAAAAGCCGAACATTCTCACCTCGCGCGTCTTTCGAAAGCAATCGCCTTCACTAGTCGGTGGAATCCGAAGCTGATTCACCGGGTGCGTCCAATCACTCCCCCGCTCTATGGATTTGCCTCGAGATAGCTGACCAAGTCATCGATTTTCGATGCCCCACAAGCCCGAAAACCGCATCGTCGTTCCAGGTAGCTTCCTGCTTGGCTTTGAAAGGAATTCGGACAGGTCCTTGGCTATCCAGACCAAGCCTTCCTCTCCGGCCTTTCGCATCGCCGGAGAATAGTTGTAACCTTGGAGACTGCCGGCTTTCCTTCCGACGACGCCCTTGAGTGACGGACCGAAAGTGCTGCGCTCGTTATCGACGACGTGGCAGCTTACGCAGGCTTTGAAAAGCCTCGCTCCCCGCTCCAAATTCGCGCCACACGCGTGATCTGCGGCGGCGGCTAAACACGCTGTCACAATCATCCATCGGATTGCCGACCGGCGGAGCCAGGAAACGAAATTCTCCATTTGGTGAGACCTGAGATGAGTTTCCGCTGCGCCCTTCTACCCGAATGTTGACTCTGCGACAAAAGGGAACATAATGGGAACATCCATTATTTGAAGAGGAAAGACGGCTATGAAGAATATGCCGATCGCTGGGTGTGCCCGGAGGAATACTCTGGCGTTTATTGGACGACGCCGACGAAAGCAACGATGGCTGAAATCCATCCCTTGCTGATAGCGGTCATAATCATGATGCCAAACCATAGGTCTTGGTGCCTCCACTCGGCTGACGTCTACGAGATGAACTCCGGAGGCCCTCTCGGCTATTTCGATATCGCGTTTGATCCGCCCACCCGCAGGGCCTGTGGCTACTACGGCGCGATCGGGTCTCAAGTCGTAATGCGCTCCCCGATCTGGTTCGAATGCGCCGGAGACGTCGACGACGTTATGCGGGCCTTCCATGCACTCGTTAGAGAAGCAGGTCATGTCGACTAAGCCCACGAAACAATTGGACCCCAGATTTCGAGGTCGAAGCCGCCCTCGCCTTCCATGACAAGGATGCCAAGGCAACCATCGCCACTCTTCTTGGAGATATCAAACATCTTCGTATGCAGCTGGCATTGGCCGAAGCCGCGATGAGCCGCGGCATGACCCGTGGATGGATACCCAAATTCGAACGGGAGCTTTGATGTGCTGGACCGAGCTAGCAGGCCAAGCCGAGTTTCGAGACGACCTTCAGGAAATGGTGGATCGCCCAAGGACCGAACTTTGGAAGCCGGGTCGATGTAAGCGCCGCCAAGACGATTTTCCGAGCCGGATACGCATCCGGTCGCAGAGCAAGCGCGGGTCCTGCAGAGCAGTGTGGTATCGTGGAGCAAGAGGCATCCGCTCACCAGAACGTGACTATGGAAGGTGAAACAGGGTGACCGTCAGTTCATTGACGTGCAAATATTCGAGCAGTTCCAGCGCAGGATAGAGCATCACGAAGAAAATTGCGTCTCGAAAGGTCCTCGCCAGGGGGCGTGTCGAGAATGTCACTTCCTTTTCGGATTTGAACAGCCTGAAGTCCGGCCAGAAGAACGGCACGGTTTCGACATATAGCCCGTATCGCGCCCCAAACAAGCTTCGCAGATCGTTTTCTTCCCTTTTTGCTGTGTAGTAGGACACGATGCAGGAGCCAGCGCACAGAGCGACGGCGAGAGCGATCGACCCATAGAAGAGACCAGCGCCGGTGACGGCGATCGTGGAGAAAAAATACAGCGGGTTTCGTGTCACGGAATACGGTCCCGTCGTCACCAACGAGACGTTTTTCTTGTTGCCGATGTACAGGATCGACCAAAGACGGCCGAACACCCCGGTCAGTACAAGCAGCAATCCGGATACTTCAAAGAGATCATGGGCGGGGGACCTCTCGCTGATAGCCGGGCGGCACAGGATCATCACGATCATCACCGACGCCGCAAGCAGCCACAGAAACGTTATTCTATTTTTCTGCTGGAATGGCTTTTGAACCGTCGCCATTGTTATCTTTCACCGCGGGCACGCCTTAGTTGCTCTGATCGAACGCAATTGGCCCGACATTCTTCGGATCGCCGCCACCATTGCGGCCGGCAGCGTCGCACCCAGCCAGATATTGCGCAAGCTCGCCTCCTATCCGAGGCAGAACGAACTCGCTACGGCCTTAAGAGAGGTCGGCCGCATCGAGAGCGACAACCACGCCGGCCGAAACTTGATTGCGTCGCTGGTGCGGCTGTAAAGATCGGATCGTTGCTGGGTTGGCTTGCTGCTCATCTTCGAACCTCCGTTTAAGGTCGCGACCATCGCGACCTGCTACGGCGGTCCTAAAGCCGGGCTGCAAGCGCTGGCCTGCACCCGATAGAGCCGCAACGGCAGTGGAGGACGGCAAAGCCGTTGCGGGGCAGTGGGCCCGGCAGAACCTCGAGCCGGGGCAGGACGCGAGGCGCGGGCATCACCGGGATGTTCAACGGCAGGCAGGCAAACCAAAGATCGGCAGACGGGCGGCGGAACAGTGAGGGTTATCCGAACACGGCCGCCCTTACCTTCCCGGCCGTGCCAACGACCGAGCGATATCGACGATGTCATCGCGCGAGGCGGTCGGGTCTTAGCGGCGACCGCGACGGAACAGATAGATAGGTCGCCTTGAACGGATATGAACCGCCAACAATCCAATTGCTAACCTCAGCGCTATAACAATGACTTAGCTCTGGGCGACTTCCCTCATTCGAGCAAAGAGTTGAAGAGCTCCCGTAGATCGTCATCCGACATGTGATCTGGACTGTTCTTTTCTGACCAGAGTTCGAACGCACGCTCCCGATCGGTATCGTCGCTAGAATCTGAAAGATCGGCCAAGTGCTCCCTAGCAGTCTCAATATCGGGATCGCGCGCGCGTCACGAGCGCGGCCGCCGCGCTTGGCCATCTCAGTTCAGGCGGGTCCAAGTCTGTGTCTTGCACAATACTTTCGTTGCACAGCCCCGAAGTTTGAGGCTGTTTCCCGACACGATGAGCCTGCCGCTATAGGTTGTTTTTGTCCTCGGATCTGTGAGTCTGCCGGTATATGTATCGCCCGCACCTGAGAAGAAACCGATTTGCTGTCCCGCATATCGCCCGCTCTTTGCCACAATGCAATAATTCGATCCGCAGTGGTGGATCGCCGACGTCTCGCCGTTTTCTGTTTTCCAGGTTCCCACCACTGTATCGGCACCACTCGCGGCGCTGGCAATTGATATGAAAACTGTTGCAAAAACAGACCTGATCGTCATGTGGAAACTCCACTACGGCCCCGTCGTTGCGCCATTACGAAGACGGCAGGGACGCGAGCTGCACAACTACGGCAAATACAACGAGGGCGACACGGGATTGTTCATAGAGCAATCCCGTTGCCACGCTGCCGACCAACCATCCCACACGCAAGGCTGCGATTTAGTGCGACATCAGGACCGGCATCGAAACGTTTTTCAGCAGATCGCGGGTCGCACCGCCGAACATATCTTCGAAAAGCGGCGAGTGGCCATAGGCGCCGCAGACGATAAGATCTGCGCTCTCACGGTCGAGGCCGGCAAACAACGCGCTGGTGAAATCGTTGTCCCCCGTGTTCCGCCATCCTTCCAGGGCCACCCCAACTCCATGCTGTGTCGTTACCAGAAGGTCCGCGCAATGGGAAAAAAACTGCTCTGCGCTATGAGCCTCCGGTCGTGCCGCGTGATATTGGTAGTCGAGGCCAGCCTTCTGAGCCGCGGCCTTGAATTCGTCTTCAATCGCGAGCGCGAGATCGCGGCTCTCCCCCTTCAGTGCTTCTTTCGTGCTGACGTCGACGCCGATCAGCCTGGCGTGGTGCCTGCTACGGCGGTCCGCAAGCCGGGCTGAAAGCGCTGGCCCGCACCCGATAGGGCCGCAACGACAGTGGAGGACGGCAACGCTGTTGCGGGGCAACGTGGGCCCGGCAGGACCTCAAAGCCGGGGCAGGACGCGAGGCGCGGGCATCACCGGGATGTTCAATCGCAGGCAGGCAAACCAAAGATCGGCGTCAATACCTTTATCACGGCAAAGTCTTGCAGATAGAAGGATGATACGTAATAACGTATCCCCACACCAAAAATGGCTGTGATGCTGGCGAGACAGATACGAAACCTTTCTTCAAAGCTCCACGGAAGAGCGCATACAGTATGGCAATACCGAAAACGAATTCCAACAATATCCAGCAGCTTCCTGAGATCAAAGACCGAGCAGAATTCCAACTTGCGGCGGCTCAAGCGCATGACCTTGCGAGTCACGGCCTCGGCATCTCGATTTTCGTGGCCCTGTTTTTGCTCTGCGCTCTGATTGCGAATACCTTCAGCCTGAACGCAATCTGGGTCGCCTTCTTCTGCAGTAACGCGGCTGCACTTATCCTGTTCGGTGCTGGGCTGCGATCGGCCTACGACGTCGTCAGATGGCGTCAAGAAAAAGCCGGTCTCCCCAGCATCCCGCATGGAAGGCCGATGCGATGGCTCGTTGCTTTTCTAACCTCGTTGTGGTCCCTGCAGGAAATCGAAGAGCCGGACCACATCGACCGTTTGAGCGAAAGTGTCTTTGTTGCAGGAAAGTCGCTCGTGTCGCGCATCGGCACCCGCCCGCTCTCAGTCTTGAGCCTTTCCCTTTTCGCATGTTTGATCGTCTATGCCGGTTGGAGCCTGAAGGCGGACAACATAACGATCGGAACGATGACATTCCTCATCATTGCGGTCTGTATGGCTTTCGCCTTTCTGCTGTTGGTGACGGAGAGGCGGCTTGCCGCGATCGATGCGGAGGAATGGCCCGAGGCGAACGCGATTTCGCAATTGGCGCGCTTACCTATTTTCGTACTCGTCCTGTCTTCCTTCGGCCTGTTCCTGAGCGCGCGCGGATCCGGGCTCTCCATCAAACTCCTGGCGGCATTGGGTGGCTTTGTTGCCCTTGTCGGGCTTGAGTTTCTGCTGCGTGCGGTCGCCGCCATGTTCCGCCCGCAAGACGACAGCCGCGAGCCACCATTGATCGCCACCAGCCTTGTCGCAGGCACTCTTCAGTGGCCGCCTCAGCCTTTGATCGGCATCCAATCTGAATTGCGGACGAAGCAGGGCATCGACCTTCGGCAGATCTGGGCCTTTTCGTTCATTCGAAAGACGGCTCCGACCATCATGCTCGGAACGCTCCTTCTAGGCTGGCTGTTGAGCGGCATACGCGAAATTCCGATGACCGGCCGGGGCGTGTACGAGCGGTTCGGCAAGGCCGAGGGCATCCGGCACTCCGGCCTGCACATTGGCCTTCCATGGCCGTTTGGTCGTATCATTCCCATCGAGAACGGCACCGTGCACGAGCTGGCAACTTCCGTTAGCACGAACGGCAACAGCGAACCGCTGGCCGATGCCGAAGGGCCAGCGCCGGAAAGTGCGAACCGGCTGTGGGATGCCTCGCATATCAGCGAGAAATCGCAGGTGATCGCGAGCGGCACCAGCGGCGGACAAGGTTTTCAGATCGTCAACATGGACGTGCGCTTCGTCTACCGCATCGGTCTTTCGGATGAGGCGGCGATGAAAGCGGCCTATCGGGTCGCCGATCTACCGGCCTTGATCGAAAGTACCGCAAACCGTGTACTGGTCCATGACTTTGCCAGAAGAACGCTCAACGATGTCCTCAGCGAAGGCCGGTTGTCGCTGGCAAACGATATCGCCTTAGCAGTCCAGAAGAACATGGATGAGCTGAACAGCGGCATCGAAATCCTGGCGGTCGTCGTCGAGGCCATCCACCCACCCGCCGGCGCGGCCAACGCCTTTCACGGGGTCCAAGCAGCGCAGATCAGCGCGGAGGCGCTGGTTGCGCGCGAGCGGGGAACGGCGGCCGAACAGACGAATGAGGCGCAATTGAATGCCAACCTCCAGCAGGACAATGCGACGGCGGCGGCAACGGAAGGCATAGCGGCTTCAGAGGTCGCAAAACTGCGCTTCCAGGCTGAGCAATCGGCTTTCCACGAGGCGGGGCAGGCGTTTTTGACAGAGGAGTACTTCAATCAACTGACGATGGGACTATCCCACTCGAAGGCTCTCGTCCTCGATCACCGTATCGGCGGAAATATCGCTCCGACCCTCGATCTCCGGAGCATGACGGTGCCGGTCGATCCCGTGCCGACGCCTGAGCCTAACACTCCATACCAAAGTGAAGAAACCGGCCCATGACTGATACGCACGCCCATCCGAACTTAGACCATCATGTTCACGACCATCATCATTCTCACGGCGATGGTCACAACGAGACGATGCCATTTCGGTCGTCCCGCCTGATCGTCGCGATAATCGTCGTGGCCATCATTCTGATCGCCGCCTGCCTCGTGCAGGTGCGATCGGGAGCCGCAACCATCATCACCAGATTTGGCAATCCGGCTCGCGTTCTGATCGATCCAGGCCTCGCCTTGCGGCTTCCCATTCCCCTGGAGAAGACCATCGACGTCGATCTTCGCGCCAAATCGACGTCCAGCGGCCTGCAGGATGTCGGAACTAAGGATGGGCTGCGGATCATCGCGCAGGCCTATGCCATCTGGCAGGTCCCGCCCGATCCGGATGCCATCAAGCGCTTCGTCCGGTCGGTTCAGAACCAGCCGGACCAGGCAGCGGCACAAATCCGCACGTTCCTCGGATCGTCGCTGGAGACCACGGCCAGCAATTTCGAACTGTCGTCACTGATCAACCCCGATCCGGACAAGCTCCGGATCGATGCCCTGGAGACGCAGCTCAAAGCCCAGATCGCACAGCAATTGTTGGATACCTACGGCTTGCAGGTTGTCGATGTCGGTATCGAGCGCCTGACCCTACCTTCGGTGACGTTGAGCGCCACCGTCGACCGCATGCGGGCCGAGCGTGAGACCATCGCCACCGAGCGTGCTGCGATCGGCAAGCGGCAGGCCGCGGAAATCCGCTCAGCAGCTGAACGCGACGCGAGAGTACTGCAGGCGGACGCGACCGTGAAAGCCGCCGGTATAGAAGCCAAATCACGGGTCGAAGCGGCACAGATCTATGGAGCGGCTTATAAAAGTGCGCCAGAACTTTACGAACTGCTCCGCTCCCTCGACACGCTCGGCTCGATCGTCAGCTCCAATACGCGCCTTGTCCTACGAACCGACGCCGCACCTTTCCGGGCCTTGGTCGATGGGCCACCCGGCGCCGCGTCGGCTGGTGGAGCACATTAGAGATGGGCACCATCAGGGATAGGAATTCAACGGCGCAACATCAGGCTATTCGTCTGGTGTCCATGCTGCTCTCCGCGATCATGGTGCTGGCGGCGGTCGGCTGGGCAATATCCAATATCCGGGAGATCGCTCCACAAAACCGAGCTGTTGTCCTCCGGCTGGGCGCCCTGAACCGGGTGCAGGAATCCGGCCTGTTATGGGCTTTGCCCGCGCCGTTCGAAAACGTCTTGCTTCTGCCCGACGCCGCAACGGTTCTGGAACGCCGGATTGATGGATTGCTTCGCTCGCCAGCCGCGCAGGCCAGCGAGGCCAACGATGAGACAGAGAGCGATACTCTGGCAGGATCGGGATATCTGCTGACCGCAGACGCGAGTGTCGTTCAGCTCGATATCCGTGTCTTTTATCGGGTAACCGACCCCTTCGCCTATGCCCTGCAAGAGGAGCATGTCCTTCCGGCGCTCGACCGCCTCGTGACCCGTAGCGCCGTTGTGATCTGTGCTTCACGCGATCTGGACAGCATTCTCGTCGCGCGCCCGGAACTGGTCTCTGCCGACAGCGATACCGCCGAGCGCCGCGAACGGTTGCGCGCCGACCTGGTGAACAGCATCAACGCCAGCCTGGACGCGCTGAAATCGAAGGGCATGGGTCTTGGAATCGAGATCGACCGTGCCGACGTTCAATCCGCGCTTCCGGCAACGGCCGTGGGCGCGTTCGATGGGGTGCTGACGGCAAGCCAGCAGGCAGAACAGGCGATCGCGTCAGCGCAGAATGATGCGGAGAAGGACAGGCAGACCGCCGATCAGGAAGTCGACCGGATTGTGCAGATGGCGGAAGCCCAATCGAGCGAACGTCTGGCAAAGGCGCGCGCCGACACGGCAACCATCACCGGCATTGCAAGCGCGCAGGGATCCCATAGCGATTCCGGTCTTCCCTGGCGCCTTTATCGAGATCGCGTTGCCAAAATCCTGTCGCAAGCAGGCTCGGTAATCACGGTCGACCCCAGGGACGATACGCGCCTCATTCTGCAGGGAGCCGACAAATGAGCGTCGCGACCGATCATTCGCACGGCTCCCATGGCCACGCGCACCATCACCACCATGTCCTTAGCGCAGGCCTTCTGACCGCCAACGAAAAGCAGGCGGCGGCCGTTCAGCTTACCTTGGCCATGATCGCATTGAGCCTGCTTGTGCTCGGCATTGCCTGGCGCTGGCTTGCGCCGGACGAAGAGGGCGTCGGTCAGCTTCTGCTCGCAGCGGCCTCGCTCATCGTCGCAGTTCCGGTCATCCGCTCCGGTTGGCACAGTCTGCGCCATCCAAGCCTGCATGGCATCACCGACCAGTTAATCGCTCTTGCAATGCTGGCTGCCTGGGCGACCGGCGATCTGCTGACCGCGGCCCTCCTCCCGATCATCATGATATTCGGCCATGTGCTGGAGGAGCGCAGCGTCATTGGATCGAAAGAAGCGATGGAGGCATTGGCGCGCCTGACCCGTAGCCATGCACGGCTGATCACGCCGGATGGTGGCACGCGTGAAGTCGATAATATCGCGCTCAAGCCAGGCGATCTGGTGGAGGTGAGAGCGGGAGACCGCATTCCTGCCGACGGTCGCGTCCGGGAGGGACAGGCGAGCCTCGACACCGCGCCACTTACTGGCGAATCCATACCTCTCGAAGTCTCCGCAGGCACGGACGTCTTCGGCGGCGCGATCAATCTGGATGGCCGCCTCGAGATCGAGGTGACCCGAATCGGCGAAGATTCGACACTCGGAAGAGTCATCGCGCTGATGCAGCGGGCAGAAAACTCGAAGCCACCGATCACGCGGCTGCTGGAGCGCTACGCCCAGCAATATCTGGCCTTCGTGCTGACGATAGCGGCCATCGCCTGGTTCCTCACCTACAATGACCAGATCATGCTAGCGATCCTTGTCGCGGCCTGCCCCTGCGCCCTGGTCCTGTCCGCGCCGGCAACAGCGATTGCCGGTATCGCGGTTGCAGCGCGCCACGGCATCCTCATCCGCAGCTCGGCATTTCTGGAAGAGCTGGCCGATCTGACCTCCCTGGTCATCGACAAGACCGGCACCCTCACCTTCGGTAGGCTTCGGCTCCAGGAGATCAGGCTTACGAGCAATAGGGATCGGGAGACCGTTCTGGCCCTGGCGGCCTCTCTGGGCGCCGCCAGCAGTCATCCGGTCAGCCGGGCCCTGGCCTCGCTCGTCACCCATGATACTTACCATCCGATGACGAACGTCCGGGAACTTCAAGGGCTGGGCGTCGTTGCGGGCACGGCAGCGGGCGAAGTCGCCCTCGGACGTCCCGAATTGTTTGAACGCTTGTCCGTCATCGCTCCCTTGGTCCCCTCGCATGACGGTCCGCTCGCGGGCATTTCCGTAGGTGGAGAGTTTGTCGCCTGGCTTCTCCTGTCGGACACCGTCAAGCCGGAGGCAGCGGTTGCGATGACGGAATTGCGGGCGCTTGGGCTCAACCGGCAGCTTCTGCTGACTGGTGACCGTCAGTCGGTCGCGCATGCCCTTGCGCGAGAGATCGGCATAACCGATGTCGCGGCCGAGGCCCTGCCCGCCGACAAGCTGAAACGCGTGTTAAGCGAGACGGAAAGCGGCTTCAAACCCCTTGTCGTCGGCGACGGGATCAACGACTCGCTGGCCCTCAAGGCCGGTGCCGTCGGTATTGCGATGGGTGCGGGCGGTGCCGATATCGCGCTCGCCTCCTCCGACATCATCCTGATCGGCAGCGACTTGCGGCGGCTCGGCACATGCATCCGCCTCAGCAGGCTCTGCCGCCGGACATTGAAAACCAACGTCATCATCGGCCTCGGCTGGACCGTAGCGATCGTCGCATTGGCGGGATTCGGTTTTCTCGGAACGGCGGGCGCAGTCGTCGCTGCCCTCCTCCATAATTTCAGCACTTTGCTGGTGCTCGCCAATGCCGGCCGGATGATGCGATACGACGAACCACTCACGGCGTAAACAAGACTCGCAGATCGTCGCGACAAGACTGAAGCTCGCCGTTAAGATAGACCACCATGTATGAGCGTGCTGCTCTCCGAACTCCTGGATTCGATGCTGTCGAGGCACTTCAAACTATTGCGCAAATTCCCTCGCCTTGACCTGGAACGAACCTGCATCCAGGGGGTCTAGTTATAGAGGCTTTTTGAGAGGGTTCAGCCAGGCGGCCTGAGCAATAGCGGTCCGACATAGACAATTGAATAGCGGCAAACAGTGGCGATAAAGTCCTTCTCGCCACCGTAATATCCTGATTTTTAAAGCGCCGAGCCCTGCTTAGCTCCAGGCGTGTAGCGGCGGCTTCTCTCCGTTGAGGAAGTATTTGCCGAGGATCGAGTATTTCCACCGTACCGGATCGTGCAGCGTATGCGTCCGGGCATTGCGCCAGTGCCGGTCGAGATTGTGCTCAGCAAGCGTCGAGCGCGTGCCGGCCAGTTCGAATAGCTTGTTGGTGGCCTCGATAGCGATCTCGGTCGAGAGAATTTTGGCCTCGGCAGTGACGATCTGCGATTGTGCTACGCTATCGGCATTGGGATTGGCAACCGCGCGGTCGATCGCAAGTCCCGCTTTCTCAAGCAATGCCTGCGCCGCATGCAGTCTGGGCTGGAGGCCACCGATCGCTTGGATCGTGTAAGGATCATCCCAGGCGTGGTCGAGGCCGCTGTCGACCCAGGCGCGCGACTTGGTGCGGACGAAGTTGATTGTCTCCTTAATCGCCGCCGATGCGATGCCGGTGTCGACAGCAACCTGGATGATCTGGAAGGTGGCGCCGTCCGCTACCTGCGGCCGTCTTCTTTGATCGCAAGAAGGATCGGCACCTATCGCTTCGTCTGCTGCGCCTCGCCCGGCTATCTCGGTAAGAGCGGCGTGCCGACCCATCCCGAACAGTTGGAACAGCATCGCTGCATCCTGAGCCTCAATCTTGTCCCACGCGATCAATGGCATTTCGAAGGTAGGGACGGACAGATGCTGGCGGCAAAGATCAACAGCAATATCGCCATCGACAACGGCGAAGCCATGCGCGTTGCCGCGGTGGAAGACGCTGGCATCATCTACGCACCTGAGGTTCTGGTAGCGGACGACATCACCGCCGGGCGACTGACCGAGGTGCTCGCCAGTTGGGGCAAGCACAGTCTGCCGATCCACGCCGTGCATCCGTCACGGCAATTCGTGCCACGACGGGTCAAGGCAATCGTCCACTGGATCGCCGGGGATCTCCGTCGGTAGAGATCCCCGCCAGGCCAGCTATTGCAGATCGCGCACGGAGGTTACTTCCATTGCGTTCCGTCGTCGGCAGCGCAGCCGCGCTGTGGCAAGGAACCGGTAAAGGTGGTTTCGAGTTTGGCGCATCCCCATGGGTTGATCGGGCTTGGCATATTGTTGTTGAGCATAATGTGGATTGCTGTAGCCTCGGCCGAGCATGTGCGGATCGGTCGTGCGGCGGGCTTCATGCAGGTCTGTCACGGCAAGGGTGGACCGCTACGGCGGACCGCCCCTGGCGACACCGTCATCTACTACTCTCCCTCCGAGACCTTCCGCGGAAAAGACCGCCTGCAGGCCTTCACTGCAATCGGGATCATCACCGACCGCTCACCCTATCAAGCGGAAATGTTTCCCGGCTTCGTACCCTGGCGGCGGGATGTCGACTGGCGACCAACAGCGGAGGTGCCGATCCGTCCGCTCTTCGGTCAGCTGGCGTTCACCCGAAGCGGCAACTGGGGTGATCAATTGCGGTTCGGGCTCTTCCCCATCGAACCAGAGGATTCCGCGCTCATCGCAGCCTCCATGCAGGACGATGGCTGAGGGTGCCGATGGCCGATTAATGGGATCAAGGCCAAGGCGCCGATCTCTGCGAATGAACCCCGACTGAATGGTGCCTTCAGCTTCTGTTCCAAAGGGAGCGTCCAAAAGAAAGACGTTCAACCGCGGTCTTATCCGCCTGAGGAGACACAGTCATGATCCGCACGTCATTCATTGCAACCGCACTCGTCGCTCTCGTTGGCCTCACCGCCGCAGCCCCCGCCATGGCCAACGATGTGCGTATCGAACAATATGGCTGGTCGAACTCTGCCGGTGGCGCGCAAGAAGGATACGGAAACCGGATCAGAACCTATCAGAACGGGGGCTACAACCGGATTATCGGCCATCAATATGGTCGTCATAACCTTTCGGCTGTCGGTCAGGAAGGCAATGACAACTATGGCGCCACCTATCAGAACGGCGTCCGCAACGTCGCCGGCATCGGCCAGTTTGGCTCCAACCACACGACGATCCTTACCCAGGACGGCAATGGCAACATCGCGGCTGGCGTCCAGGTCGGCCATGGCTGCAACGCCAATGTCAGCCAGGGCGGCAACGGCAATGTCGCGGCCTTCGTCCAGGCCTGCCCGTAAGCGGCTCCGCGATGACGTGAAAGAGGCCAAGATCGCAACAGTAGACCACTAGGGGAGACGACCCATGCCATATAGCGTCAAACATCTACGCCGCCTGACGGCCATTCTTGCGCTGGTCCTTCCCGTCGGCGCCATTGCGGCCATGACGACTGCCAACCAATCTGACGAGGCGCAGCTTTGCGAAATCAAGGCAACGCGTGGAGCAGGTATGGTAAGACTGGATGCGCTCGTCCACGCCGACAAGCATATCAGCGGGACTTACACCTTTCATGTCGTGAAATCAGGGGGCGGTGGAAGCTCCACGAGCAGCCAGAGTGGCGATTTCGATGCCATAGCGGGACATGCGGCAATCCTCAGCTCCGTCTCGCTCGACTCCAAAGGTACCGAATACAAAGTCACACTGGATGTCGTGATCGGGGACAAGAGCTTCAGCTGCACGAAGCAGATCGGCGGCAACTAATCGGCCTCCACACTCTGCGAATCCCTTTAAAGGGGCGCCGGTTTCTGGCGCCCTTTTTCGTTCGATCAGGCCGAAACGACTGAACGACAACTGAACGGGCAATTGTGACTGGGTTCAGCTGCAAGATGCGAAAGTTGATCATCGGCCAACACAGCTGGCAAATGGAGATCAGGATGAGTCGCAACGTGTTTAAGATCCTTACCGTCACTCTTCTTGCCGGGAGCATGGGGCAAGTAGCCTTGTCTGTGCCAGCCTATGCCGGCGGCCGGATCTCGTTCAACCTCGCGCCGGACAATGCCGAGGATGCGGGTCTTTTCTCAACCGGACTGCGGGTCTATTCGCTCTACCGCGGTCTGAAAGACGCCGACATCCGGCAGCTGGGCCGGGGTAATGCGGCTGGCATCGCTCAGGCTGGCCGTGGCAACCTCGGCTTCATCCAGCAACGGGGCAGTGGTCATTCCGCAACCTTGCGGCAGAATGGCAACAACAATGCTTATGGCATTTTCCAGTATGGGCGAAATACTGAAACCGACGTGGTGCAGGATGGGGATAACGGCAGTGGCGCTACCTTCAGCTACGGCTGGTAAGACAGTTCACCCCAGTCCCGAAGGCGATGTCACGTTGTTTCATCAACGCCGGTTCGCCGCTTTTCCCGCAGGCGAACGCAATGGCCATCACATACAGAATCGCTCTGACAAGCCAAGAACCACTTCCAGATGCAATAATGCTCGGTCGCCACAGTCAGGTGTTGCCCTGGACGAGGAGAGCCGAGAGGTCAGCCTACCCGTTGGTGACCTCTCAAGCCCTCTCAGGGGACCGAAGGTGCCCCTGCGTGTCCTTTTTTGGCGGAAGGACAGGGCCAACTTAGGCAGAGGCTGCGCACTTGGAAAGTTGGACCAAGGTCCGACCGCAAGGAGGGAGGCTGCGGGAGGGTTTGTCCGCGACATCCCAAAGCCTCCCTCATCCTTCGGGGCAGAAGGACAAGGTCCAGTTAGCGCAGGCGCACCGATTGGGTAGTTGGACTAAGGTCTGACGAATTCACCGGCATTTTGCGAATCAGACCGGCACATCCGGCCCCCCATCACCGCAGGCATGCCGAAGTCCGTGAAAGCAAAAGAGAATCACAGCCCGTGAGCCAAGACCTTTTGGCAAGCCGGGGACAACCGCGCCATGTTTTCCCTAAGGCAGGCGATGCCGCGTCCGCCGCCGAGCGGAACGGCACGGCAGTAAGATCGGAAGTCCGGCCCACAGGCCTCGCGGGCAATGACCATCTCCTCCCGCGGCGAAAGCTGTGGTGCGGCCGTCGTCGCCGGCGCGACGGCCTTGGGTGTGCCGGCATCCGGCGCCGCCGGCGCGGTCGACGCCCCTGAAGACGATTTCGGGGTGGCAGCGTTGCCGCTTGCGCCAAGTGCGCTGATTGCCTGTTTGCATCCCGACGAGAGCGACGCTTCGTGCTGTTGCAGGCAGGCAAGCGCCTCCTTGCCGCCCGGGGTGACGCCGGAACAATTGGATAGGAAATCGCTGCGGCAGGCGGACTTGATCGCGTTGCGTTGCGCGTCGGTCGGCTGCTGCGCCAAGACCGCGCCCGCGAACAGGACGATGCCTCCCAGCACGGACAAGCCAAGTCTCATTCTCCACATGCCACGTTTCGCGGATGCGATTTCCAGTGATGACGAGAAATTCTCCATAGTTCCTCTCCCTTCGGAAATCACAGTGTCGACCATGTCGGCATCGTGAGGCTGCACCTAGCCCTCTTCCTCCGAGGGCGCTCCATTGCTTATCCGCAGGGCAGACGATCAAGCGCAACACGCCATGCGTTCCCTAGCCGAGAATAGCAATTCTCAATGCGGTATCCGCTCTGGCCAACAGCGTGTTGTCGCATCACCTACGTCTGCGCGTCGGGCACCGCCACTGGACGGCGCTTCCGGTATTCCTCGAAATGCTGCAGGATCACGTAGAAGGACGGCACCAGCAAAACCGCCAGGCACGTCGATGCGATCATACCGCTAAAGACAGAAATACCGATCGATCGGCGGGCGTTGGCGCCAGCCCCCGTCGCCAGAACCAACGGCAGCACGCCCAGGATAAAGGCGAAAGAGGTCATCAGGATCGGGCGGAAACGCAGTCGCGCCGCAAGCACGGCGGCAGCGGCAATCTCCATGCCCTGCATGCGTTTTTCCCGCGCATACTCAACGATCAAGATGGCGTTCTTCGAGGAAAGCGCGATGAGCAGAATGAGACCGATCTGCGTGTAGAGATTGTTCGCCACCCCGAGCGCCGTCAGTGCGCCGACAGTCCCGAGCAAAGCAAGAGGAACGGCGAGAATAACGGCGAACGGCAAGATCCAGCTTTCGTACTGTCCGGCCAAAACGAAATAGACCAGCAGAATGGCGAGGCCAAAGACGTAGTAGATCTGGCTGCCGACCGCCCTTTCCTGATAGGACAGCGCCGTCCACTCGAAGCCGGCGCCCGGCGGCAACGTCTGATTGGCAATCTGCTCCATGACATCGAGCGCCTGCCCCGAACTGAAGCCGGTGGCAGGCCCGCCGACGATCGTGGCAGTGGGATAGAGATTGTAAAGGCTGATCAGCGTCGGGCCCGGCGTGCTTTTCACGTCGATCACTGTACCAAGCGGGACCATGGTGCCATCGCCAGCCTTGACCTTCAGATTGCGGATGTCATCGGGCCGCACGCGGAAATCTGGGGCCGCCTGCACATAGACCTGGAAGGTGCGGCCGAACTTGTTGAATTGGGTAACATAGCTCGATCCCACGTAACCCGAGAGGGCGGAAAACACCTGCCCAACCGTGACGCCGAGCGTCTCGGCCTTGATGCGGTCGACCGAAACCTCGAGCTGGGGAGCGTCTGCGCGGAACGACGTCTGCAGCCGCTGTAGCGAGGACTGCGAATTCCCGTGTTCGACGATCGTGTCGGCCAGTGTCTGCAGCAGCGGGAAATCGAAGCTACCGTCCTTGAGCAGCACCTGCATGGTAAAACCGCTGGCATTGCCGATACCCTGGATCGCCGGTGGGACCATGACCAACGTATTAGCCTGCATGACTCTCTCCAGAGCGCCGTTCAGATGCCGGTATATCGACAGCAGATCCTGGCCTTTCTCCTTTCCGCGCACGTCCCAGTCCTTGAGAACGACATAGGCGACACCGGCATTCGGCAGGCTTGCACTGTTGTCGAGGACCGAAATGCCGCTGATCGTCAGAACCTGGTCGACGCCCGGCGTTGACTCGGCGATCTGGCTGACCTGCTGCATCACGGCATCGGTGCGCTCCTTCGATGCGCCATCCGGCAACTGCGCGTTGATCAGGACGTAGCCTTGATCCTCGATGGGGAGGAAGGCCGTCGGAAGCCGGGTCAATCCCCAGAAAGCGACACCGATCAGCCCGAGCCCAACGAGAACCGCGATCGCGCTGTTGCGGACGAGGCCGCCAACAAGCCTGGAATAGCCGTTTTCCGCCGCGTTGTAGATTCGATTGAAGCCGCGATAAAAAAAGTTACGCTTTTCGGGCGGCACGGGCGGCCGCAGCCAGAGAGCGCATTGTGTCGGTTTCAATGTGATCGCGTTGATTGCGCTGATCAGCGCGGTCGCGGCGATGACGAGCGCAAATTGCCGGTAGAGCTGTCCGGTTAGCCCCGGCAGGAAGGCAGCCGGAATGAAGACCGCCATGAGAACGAGCGTAATGCCGATGACGGGACCGAGAAGTTCATCCATCGCCTTCTCTGCAGCCTGCTTGCCTGGCATCCCCTCCTCGACGTGACGCGCAACCCCCTCGACGATGACGATCGCGTCATCGACGACGATGCCGATCGCAAGCACGATCGCAAACAGCGTTGACAGATTGACGGTGAAACCGAGGGCTGCCATCGCGGCAAATGCCCCGATGATCGTCACCGGAACGGTTGTCGCCGGCACGAGCATGGCCCGCCAATTCTGCAGGAAGAGCAGGATCACGATCAGGACCAGGACACCGGCCTCGATCAGCGTCACGTAAACCTCGCGGATCGAGGCCCGGACGAATTTCGTCGTGTCGAACGGCATGCTGTATTCAAGGCCGGGCGGAAAGCTCTTTGAAAGCTCCGCCATCTTCGCCCTGACGGATTCGGCTACCGCGATGGCATTCGCTTCCGGCAACTGGAAAATGCCGATACCGGTCGCCGGTCGCCGGTTCTGCAGGAAGGACTGGCTATAGGTCTGCGCCCCGAGCTCGACACGACCGATGTCGCGGACACGCGTGATCCGGCCGCCGCCTGTGGAATCGACCTTGACGATGATGTCTTCGAAGTCAGGGGCGTCGTTCAGCCGACCGCTGACGTTCAGCGTATACTGGAAGTCCTGCCCGTTGGGCACCGGCGGCAACCCCACCTGCCCTGCCGTGACCTCCTGGCTCTGCTGCTGCACCGTGTTGATGATATCCTGCGGCGTCAGCCCGCGGGCTTGCAGGAGATTCGGATCCATCCAGATCCGCATGGCATACTGGCCGGCGCCAAAGACGCTGACATTGCCGACGCCGGGGAGCCGGGCGAGTTCGTTCTGCAGGTTGATGACCGCGTAGTTCGATAGAAAGAGGCTGTCGTAACGGCTGTCCGGCGAGGTCAGGCTGACGAAACCGAGGATCGATGTCGACTTCTTCTGCGTCGTCACGCCCTGCACCTGCACCGCCTGCGGCAATGATGGCATCGCGATCGCAACGCGGTTCTGGACCAGGACCTGCGCCTGATCGGGGTCCGTACCGATGGCAAAGGTCACCGTCAGCGAGTAGGTGCCGTCGCTAGCGCTCGTTGACTGCATGTAGAGCATGTTTTCGACGCCGTTGACCTGCAGTTCGATTGGCAACGCAACGGTATCGACGAGGGTCTTGGCGCTCGCGCCCGGATAGCGCGTCGTCACCTGTACGGTGGGCGGAACCACGTTGGGATATTGAGCGACTGGCAGCTGCAGAAGCGCCACCGCGCCGATCAGGACGATGACCAGCGCGAGAACATTGGAGAGCACCGGCCGCTCAATGAAGAAGCGCGAGATCATCTGCTTCGCCTCCTTGATTGGGCGTGGTCTCGGTTCATGGGACCTTCGATCCGCTGGGATCCCCTGTTGCCGCGGCAGCGTCTATCGTGATTCTCTCAGGCGTGACCTTCATATCGGGCACGGCCCGTTGAATGCCGGCCATGACCACCCAGTCGCCGGCATCGATACCGGACTCGATAACGCGCATGGACCCGTCGCGCTGACCGATCTTGACGGGTCGCTGCTCGATCACATCGTCCTTGCCAAGCACCAGTACATAGTTGCCCTGCTGGTTGGTGCCGATCGCGTCGTCGCGAACGAGAAGCGCCTTGTCCTTGTGGGCGACCGGGACACGAACGCGCACGAAGAGGCCCGGCAGGAGCGCATGGTCCTTGTTATCGATAATGCCTCGAACCGAGAGCGTGCCTGTCGAGGCATCGACCTGCGGAGCGACATAGTCGAGGTGGCCCTTGTGTGGGTATCCCTCTTCGTCGCCCAACCCGATCTCGACCGGTATGCTCGGAAGATCAGTCTGGGTCAGCTTACGCCCTGCCTTTGCAAGGCTCTGCTTGATCATCAGCACCTGCGATTCGCTGACGTTGAAATAAACGTAGAGCGGGTCAGTCTGAACGATCGTGGCAAGCTTTGTCGGGCCGGACACACCGACCAGCGCACCCACATCAACAAGATGGTCGGTCACCGTGCCGTCGAAGGGCGCCACCACGTCCGTATATCCGAGGTTGATATTTGCGAGATCGAGGCTCGCCTGCGCGTTCAGAATGGAGGCGTTTGCCTCGTCGAGCGTCGCCTTGGCGCTGTCGACGGCCGTCTGCGTCGTCACCTCCTGCTTCATGAGATTGACCTGCCGGTCGTATTCCTGCTTCGCTCCAACCTGCGACGCCTGCTGCGAGGCCAGCTGCGCCTGGGCTTGGTCGACCTGCGCCTTATAGGTGTCGCGCTGGATGCTGAAGAGCTTGTCGCCCTTCTTCACGGCAGTTCCATCCTTGTAGTCGATGGTCTCGAGAAAGCCTTGAACTCGCGCTTCGATGTCGACCGCATTGATCGCGTCTGTATTGCCGGTCAGCTCGAAATATTCAACCACCGGCTGCTGCAACGGCTGTGCAACATTCACCTTCGGGGGTGGCGGTGGCACATACGCATTGCTGCCGCTGTCGCACGACGACAAGCCGGCGGCCATTGCAAGAATCCCGATTAGGTATAGCCCCCGATACGATCTGCCACGCATTTCCCCTACCTCGACGGATGCACGAGCTTTGGATTTCATGCGTGCCCCGCAGTGGATCCCAACGCACCAAACGCCGAGGCTAAGTATAGTATGGGACAATGTTTCCGCGAAAAGCAATAGCAACGCAGGCGATAAATAGTGACCGATGCAAGCTGCGATGTGCGACAAGAGATGAACCTACAGTTACATTTCGGCCGCGAAAAAGAAACGTGCAGTAGCTGTGCTTCCGTTCGATCGACAGAAAGGTGCCAAGCCGTTCTTGAGTGCCCCAAGGGCATGTCTAAGGGATACCTCGCTACGCCCTTCTATCGATGGCAATGCCGCCAGCGACGTTAGCGTACCCAGCATTCAACGCGTACCCAATCAACCGTTGTCAAAGTGAGGGCCGAAATTCCCACTGCCGACGCGCTTCAAGGCACTGGTTGCCGCGTGCGCGACGACCGCCGGACTAAGCGGCCCGACCGGGGCGTGGGCCGACGATTCGAAGGCACTTCTGAAGGCGATGTCCGACTACATGGCGGCGCAGAAGACGTTCTCCTTCGACTATGTCTCGTCGGTGGAGGCAGTAACGCCAGCTTTCGAGAAACTGCAATTCGTCAGCTCCGGCACTGCCACCATCAGCCGACCAGACAAAATCCGGGTAACGCGTGTCGGTGGCTTTGCTGACTTGGATGTCGGCTTTGACGGGACGAAACTGACCGTACATGGCAAGAATCTCGACGCGTACGCCCAGATCGACGCGAAGGGGAGCCTTGATGAGCTTTTTGATCGGCTGCAGAACGCCGGCCCAGAGATTCCCGGCTCCGATCTCCTGCTCTCGAACAGCTTCGATACGCTGATGGACGGCGTCACCGAGGCCAAGCACATCTCAAGCGCGGTCGTCGACGGCGTCGAATGTGAATACCTGACTTTCCTGAAAAATGACATCGACTGGCAGATTTGGATCGAGACAGGATCGACGCCGATCCCGAAGCGCTATGTCGTCACCAGCAAACATGTCGTCCAAGCACCGGAATACATGCTTGAAGTCCGGAATTTCCGCACGGGAGAAGATGTGAAGGTCGCAAACTTCGCGATCGAGATTCCGGGCGATGCAAAGAAGGTTGATTTGAGCGAACTCGGTCAGATCGATGAACTGCCGGCGCCGACAGGCATGATGGGAGACGCACAATGAAAACCGTCGTAAGGATTTTCGCCTTTGCGCTCGCAGTCGCCTTCGCATCCCTTGACGTCAGCATGGAGGGCAGTGACCTGACGACCCTGACGTTCAGGGCATCTACCCCGGCCGAGGCGGTGATCGGGCATCCCCCGACACCGCTCTCCTACGCGGGTGTTGCCCGTCGGACCACCCGCCGTGTCGTCCGAAGAACGAACGTGTACATCAGCACTCTGCCGGCCGGTTGCGTCTACGGTGCGTACTACGGCGGCTATTATTACCGCTGCGGATCACACTACTGCGCCAAGAGCGGTGCTACCTACGTTCAAGTGGTCATTGAATAGCAGGCTCACCGGGCTTCCTGGCAGCCGTCAGCGGAGGTATTAACAGTTACCATCAATGCATCGGAACCTACCGGGGGCAACGGCGTTTCCCGGTCACTGTGGACCAGAGAGCGACCTATAAATGCGAACTTGACGAGAAACTGGCGGCTGCGCTCAGCGAGCCACCGGCAGTCGGCGGTCTGGTCTTTGTCGCGAACCTGGAAACCGGCATAACGAGGCGAGCCGGCAAGAATGGATTTCTCTATTACGACACCAAAGGCACGCGCATCAGCGATCCGACGGAACTCGAGCGAATCTCGGCTTTAGCCATTCCGCCTGCCTATACCGAGGTTCTCATTTCCGCGGATCCGAATTCCCACCTGCAGGCCACCGGCCGCGACGCACGCGGCCGCAAGCAGTATCGTTACCATCGCGAATGGACTGCGGAGAGGGACAGAAGCAAGTTCGAGCGGCTTGCCGATTTCGGCTCGGCGCTCCCGGCAATCCGCAGGAAGGTGGATTCCGACCTCAGGCGTCGGGCGCCCGATTTCGACAAAGCGCTCGGGACGATCGTCTGGCTGCTGGATAATCTCTATATCCGTGTCGGCAATGCAAGCTACGCTTCGGAAAACGCCTCCTACGGCCTGACGACGCTGCGCAACAGGCATGTGAAAATATCGGGCTCGAGCATTCACTTCCGCTTCAAGGGCAAATCTGGGAAGGAATGGCGCCTCAGCCACAGCGACCGGCGCATCACGCGCGCCGTGCGCATGCTCCAGGAACTGCCGGGCCAGCAGCTGTTCCAGTATATCGACAACCGTGGCGCCTCCCATCCCATCCAGTCGCAAGATGTCAATGCCTACATAAGACAGGCATCCGGAGCCGATTTCAGCTCCCGGCAATTTCGCACGTGGGGTGCAACGCAAATGGCCGCGATAGGGCTTGCGGCGCTCGAACCGGAGCAAAGCCGGCTTGGGCGCGCGCGACAGATGAACGAGGTCATCGATGCGGTTGCCGCACGCCTCGTCAACACGCGCGCCGTATGCAGATCGTCCTACGTCCATCCAAAGGTGTTCGAAAGCTTCGAAACGGGCGAGCTGGCCAAGCTCGCTAGCGCCCGGCCGAGCAGAAACGCCAGGTTGCTGCGCTGGATGGATCAGGGTGAAATCGCCGTGCTACGCTGGCTGAAAGGCCTCAACGGCTGCTGACAGCGACTATTTCCCTGTATGCGCACGCTTCGCGACGCTTGCAATGGAACCAAACTGCAGCTCACGCCGTTATGAGGAATTGCCGCGAATGCGGCCACGGGAGATGGCGCCAGGGCGCCAGGGCGCAAATGGCACGTCAGACCTATTGGAAGGGCTATCTCAAACTGTCACTCGTTACCGCAGCGGTATCGCTGACACCGGCGACGACAGACAGCAACCAGCTTCGATTTCATGTCCTGAACCGAAAGACGAAGAACCGCGTCGAAAGCCGCTACGTCGACAGTGTCACCCACAAGCCGATTGCCAATAAGGATCAAGCCCGGGGATATCCGCGCGGCGAAGACGACTATGTCATTCTTGAGGACAAGGAGCTCGATGAAGTCGGGCTGGAAAGCACGAAGACGATCGACATCGATACCTTCGTGCCGCGCGGCTCGATCGACTGGATCTGGTACGACAAACCACATTTTCTCACCCCGGAGGACAAGGTCGGCACCGAAGCTTTTTGCGTGATCCGGGAGTCGATGAAGGCAAACGATGTCGTCGGTATCGCCCGACTTGTTCTCTACCGGCGCGAGCGGGCAGTTCTGCTTGAGCCGCAGGGCAAGGGCATCATCCTCTGGACGCTACATTTCGGCGACGAGGTTCGCCCGCCGGCAGCGACACTGGACAGCCACAGCAAAGTGGATGACACCGTGCTCTCCATGATGAAGAAGCTGGTGAAGGACCGGACCGAGGACTGGCAGCCTGCCATGGTGCAGGATCCGATCCAGAAACGGCTGAGGGCGATGATCCGGGCGAAGCAGAAAAGCCTCGTCAAAGCCACACCGCCATCCGCCAAGCGGCCGACACCGAGGCCGACGGGCAACGTCGTCAATATCATGGACGCTCTGAAAAAGAGCCTCGCCAAGGAAACAGGCCGTCCGAAATCTCACTGAGACATCGCAACTAGCAGTCCGTTATTTTCGCCTCTCGAGCGGGACGGCGGCAGCAAAGAAGTCCGCCCACGGATCGCTTCTCAGGGTATCGAGACGCGCGGGCGCGTTGTCGACCGTGAAATAGGCCGGACCTATTTCCTCGGTCAACTCTTTCCACTCAAGCGGCATGGAGACGGCAGCCCCCGGCCGCGCACGCGTCGAATAGGCGGCGACTGCCGTGTTGCCGCGCCCATTGCGCAGGTAGTCGATGAAAATCTTGCCGGTCCGCTTCGCCTTCGTGGCGGTCGCGAGATATTTGTCCGGCTGATCTTTCGACATGCCATCGGCGAGTGCCTTGGCGAAGGCCTTGACCTGAACCCAGCTCGCCTTCGGTTTCAGCGGCGTCACGACATGCAGTCCCTTGCCACCGGAGGTCTTGACGAAGGCCGCGAGACCGGCCGCTTCCAGACGCTCCTTCAGCTCGTTGGCGGCGGCGATCACATCTGTCCAGCTGACACCATCGGCCGGATCGAGATCCATGGTGATCATGTCGGGTCGTTCCCAGCTGGCTGTCGTGGCACCCCAGGGATGGATCTCCAGCACGGCGGATTGGACAAGCGCAATCATCCCGTCGAAGTCCATTATGCGCAGCAATTTCTCGCCGCCTCTGTCCTTCGGATCGGTGATCTGTTCGATGCTTGAGTTCATGCCCTTCCAGGCATGCTTTTGGAAAAACCGCTGCCCGCCGATACCATCAGGACAACGCAGCAGCGCCAACGGCCGCTTGGTCACGTAGGGTTCGATGAAGCGCCACACCCGCGCATAATAACTGGCCAGCCCCTGTTTTGTGATGCCCTCCTCCGGCCAATAGATGCGATCCGGGTGCGTGAGCGTGACCTTGGACTGAGGCAGTTCCTGAGCAGTTGTATTTGTTGCTTCGGGCATCACATCCTCTGGCGCCTTGTCTTCCCTTAACCCACGAAACGCGGCGTGCCGCAAATTGTGGTCCGCCGACCATGCCTGAAACTCGACCTCGGCAACAAGCTTCGGAGTGACATAAACAAGCCCGCGTCGTTCCTCTGCGGTGAGCTCATCGTCGAACGAACTCTCTCTCTGTTCCATCGCCGACAGCGTCTCATAGAGCTCGTGCGCGACATTGACGCTGAAACCTGTTCCGACCCGGCCCACATGCTCCAGCTTGCCATTGCGGTAGACGCCCATCGCCAATGAGCCGATCGCATTCTTCATCGAGGTCGAAGGCACATAGCCGCCGACTACGAATTCCTGCCTCTGCAGGCACTTCGATTTGACCCAGTCGCCGGTGCGCCCGGACACATATTCGCTGTCGGCCATTTTCGAAATAATGCCCTCGAGACCGAGCTTGCGGGCATGCTCCAGCACCACGGCACCCTTCTCGGCGAAATGCTCGCTGTAGCGCAGCCCTCCGTCAGCATCTGCCAGCAGCCCCTGCAGCAACTCCTTACGTCTGGTGAGCCGCGCTTTCTGCAGGTCGTATCCGTCGAGATAGAGCAGATCAAAGGCGTAAAAGACGAACCGATCGTGACGCCCTTCGCTGAGATCGTTCTGGAGGGCCGAAAAATCGGAGGCGCCGCTTTCCCGCTCGACGACGATCTCTCCGTCCATGATCGCCGACTTGGCCGGCAGTGCCGCGAAGGCGTCAACGATCTCCTGGCCGAACTTTTCGGTCCAGTCGAGCCCACCGCGCGTCGACAGCACGGCCTTGCCGTTCTCAAGCCGCACCTGCAGCCGGTATCCGTCGAACTTGATTTCGTGGATCCACTCTTCGCCCGACGGTGGTTTGGCCTTGAGCTTGGCAAGCTCGGGCTCGACAAAGGCAGGCATCGGGGCCTTTTCGGCGCCCTTCGGCCACTCATGTCGTTTCGGCTTCGCCCGGGCCGCTACAGGCTTCACAGAGGCCGGCTTTGATGCGCCCTTGGGTCGGGAGTTCCAGGTGGCGTCAGGGTGCTTGGCCACCTCTTCGATCTTGCGGCCGCTTTTCACCGATTCCGGCCGCTGTTTGAGAATGTCGCCTTTGTGGCGAGCCTCCGCGTCTTCTGCCTTGATGAGCAACCAGTTTTCCTGCCGTTCACCCGGTTTGCCGTGCATGCGAACGAGGTGCCAGCGACCGCAAAGCTTCTCTCCGTCGAGGTCGAACTCCATGTGGCCCTTTTTGTAGCCCTTGTGCGGATCGCCATTCGGCGTCCAGGTGCCCCGATCCCAAACGAGCACCGTGCCGCCACCATATTGCCCCTTCGGGATGATGCCTTCGAAGTCGCCATAGTCCAGCGGATGGTCCTCGACGTGAACGGCAAGCCGCTTTTCATCAGGATTGAGGCTTGGCCCGCGAGTGACGGCCCAGCTCTTCAGCACGCCATCGAGCTCAAGCCGGAAGTCATAGTGAAGTCTCGTCGCATCGTGTTTCTGAACGACGAAGCTAAGCGCTGCTGGTACTGGAGACTTGCCGCCACGCCGGCTCCCCCGCGGCTCGGGCGTTACCTGGAAATTGCGTTTTGCCTGATAGGCCTCCAGAGCCATGGTTAGCTCGCCTTCGTCTGCCCGCTAGCGGCGCGCTTGCCGGCCCGTGGCTTAGCACTCAGCTTGGCGCTCTGACGCAGGGCATCCATGAGATCGATGACCTTGCCCTGAGGCTTTGGCTTCGCTTTCGGCAGCTCCCTGCCCTCGATTTTCGCCTTCACCAGCTCCGAAAGCGCCATCTCGTAGCGATCGTCATACTCCTGTGGATTGAAGGTGCCCTTTTTCGTGCCGATGATATGGCCGGCTAGTTCGAGCATTTCCTCATCGAACTTCATCTCCGGAATATCCTTGAAGACCGTATCCGGCTTGCGGACCTCGTAGTCGAAGCTCAACGTCGTCGCGACGACATGGTCGTCCTGCGGCCGGATCAGGACCGTGCGGTTGCGGCGGAAAAGCACCGCCTCTGCGATCGCCGCAACCCTCTGATCGCGCATCGCCCGAGCGATCAGCCCGAGCGCCTCCTCGTCATCGTCGCCCGCCGGCGCCAGATAGTAGGGCTTATCGAAATAGAGCTTGTTGATTTCGTTGTAGGGCACGAAGTTCTGGACGTTCAGCACTTTGTCGCTCTCCGGCATGACGCCGGCAATCTCATCGCCCTCGATCACGATGTATTCGCCGTTGTCCAGCTGGTATCCCTTGACCTGATCATCGCGTTCAACGGCCTTGCCGGTCTCGCTGTCGACGAACTGCCGCTCTACGCGATGACCGGTCTTGCGGTTGATGATGTTGAATGAGATGCGGTCCGATGTGGACACGGCGGTATATAGTCCCACGCCGCACACGAGGTCCCCGACCTTCAGATGGCCTTTCCAGCTTGCCCGAGCTGCCATGACATTCCCCTCAGTTGTCGTTCTGCAGTTTACGCCGGCGCCTTTCGTCCAAGGCTATGATCTTCTCAACGGATGCGACATCGTCGCTCGTCACCACCGGAACCGGGTCGGCAGCGATAGCTTCGAGCACATCCTTCGACAGTCCTCCGTTGCGGATCACCCATTCAAGAGTTTCGCGGGTCTGGCGTTCGGCCTTGAGCTGCGCGTAGAGCGCAATAATCAGCCGGTCTCGGGCATCTATCTGCCCGCTCTTGCGATCGATCTTTCGGATGTGAGGCACGTGATCACCCGCCCGCGTTTGCAACGAGAGGATTCAACAGATTGGAGGCGAAAAAGTTCCGGGACCCCGCGGGTTTGGCGCTCTTTTTTGCGTCGATGGCAACCCTGGAAGCGCAGCACAGCAGATGAAACGATCTTCTCCTTGCCCTCTCAATGTTTTGCTGGCCCCCTCGAGATCGTGGAGCCGGTTGCCGAAACCGGATCGCTCGCCGGAAATGTGCCTTCCAATCCCTCATCGAGCTGTTCTTCTATGGCGTTGCGATCGCCTGCTGCACGGGCGCTCAACCGCGCCGTCGGTCCATCAGAGTTGACGTCACCGGCCTCGGCGGCAGCCATCTCCAACATGACCGCCTTGGCCAATTCGACTGCATTCCTTGAGTTGACGGATTGCGTCTCGTCATTGCGCAACAGCACGGAAACCACCTCCCCGCCGTCGCCTACGAATTCCACCGTGAAGCCCAGCTTGCCGCCCATTTCGGGAACCACCTGTGTGCCGACAATCTGCATGACGCTCTCCTTCAGCTCTTTCCTTCAGGGAAAACGGGAGCCACAAGCGAATGTTCCGAGGTGCTTCGGCAGGGCGATGGGCACAAAATACGGAACAATCAAATGCGACCGGCCATCTTGCGAGGCTGACGGCGGCCATTGCGCCGACTGCGGTCACTTACGGAGCGGAAAAGTCAGCTGGTCATACTACCTTTTGCGGCAATGTGGCGACGTCGTGATTTTAGTTTGTAGTGGAGCCACCTGTCTCTAAGCTGGTGATGTTGCGAACTCTGGTGAATCCAATGCGACAAGCTGTGATCGTCGGCGGAACGGGCCAGATTGGCCAAGCGGTAGGACAGAGCCTACTCCGAGAAGGATGGCGCGTCACGGCTTTGAGTCGTTCTCCTGCGGCTTTGATGCGCGACTGCAACCATGTCGAAGTTGACGCGCGTGATACTCAAAAGCTGACCGCAATTGTTGGCGACAGGACCGATTTGCTGCTCTCGTGCGTTGCATTCGACGAACGTGACGCCGAGTGCCTTATACAGGCGGGCCGCGCGGCAGGACGGATCGTTGCGATTTCAAGTGCAAGTGTCTATTGCGACAACGATGGGCGAACACTCGATGAGGCCTTCGAATGCGGATTTCCAGTTTTCGAATTACCGCTTAATGAGCAAAGCCCAACCGTTGCCCCCGGTTCTAAAACCTACTCGACACGCAAAGTCGCGATGGAAAATAAGCTTCTAACGGGCGCGTCATGCCCGGTTACTATTCTGCGTCCTTGCGCCATTCATGGACCTCAAAGCAAGCACGCACGGGAATGGTGGTTCGTGAAAAGGTTGTTGGACGGTAGAGCCGTTATTCCGCTGGCGTATCAGGGACGTAGCCGTTTCCAAACCACATCTGTTTTCGCCATCGCTGACGCGATTTTGAAAGCAATGGCCGGAAAATTGCCAGCCGTTGCAAACGTCTCCGATGCGGATAGCCCTGCCGTTTCAGAGATCGGTCGCGCGATCATGAATGTGATGGGCGTGCAGGCAGAGCTAATGGGTCTGCCTGAGACGGCGTCATACCCTCCAGAGCTTGGCGCGACCCCTTGGTCAATCCCTAGCCCTATGATTTGTTCAGCGGCGGCAACAGCGGCGATGACCTATGCCCAGTCTGTTGAACCGACGGTAAGGTGGCTTGTTAACACCGTAGACAGCAATAATTGGCGCGAATACCTGCCACAGTTAGCAGCATATCCAAGAGACCATTTCGACTACCGGTCAGATGAAGATGCCTTAAGGTTACAGGGTACCAAATCGTTGGCCGACTAGTATTTCTGCGATAGCCGGGAGACCGCCTGGTCTACGATCTGTCTCTGCGGCACTTGCGAACTAATGCCAAAAAAAAGCCACCGCTTTACACGGTGGCTAGAGTATGAAGGTCAAGAACCTCCAGAGGGAACAGTTGCTCCTCGACCGGGAGGATGGCCGACATGCGTGAGCAACCGTTGTCAATATGCGGTTTTGGCGCCGTCCGCTCAATCAACCAAGCACCGAAATTCCGCTGACGCAGAAATCATCTTTCCAGCGTTTCGGAAAACCGCGCGATATTGTACCTGCAGCCCGCTCCGTAAACACAGCATCCGGATATTAACATCAGGACAAGGACTGCCTCGCCGGCCCCGTCGATTCGCGCAGGATCAGTTCGACAGGCCACAATTCGTGGATCTCCAGCGGAGACCGCCCTGACAACAGCTGCAGCACGAGATCGGCACATCGCGATCCCGCCGCACGCATAGACGACCGCGTTGCCGAAAGCGACGGCACCATGTTGTCTGCAGTCAGATATGGAAAGACATCGTCATGCGCGATGACCGAGACATCCCGGCCAATCTGAAGCCCCAGCGACCGAGCCGCACGATAAACGCCGAGCGCCGTCATCATTGATCCCGCAACGAAGGCCGTTGGCGGGTTGGGCTGTTCGAGGAAAGAGCGTGCGAATCGGAAGCCAAGCTCGTCGGTGAAGTTTCCACTCGCCATCAGCTGCGGATCAGGCTCGATACCGTGGCTCTGGAGAGCCTTGCGGAAGCCACTGTCTCGATGAAGGGCATAGGTCGCGCCCGGCCGCCCGTTGATCATGGCAATGCGCCGATGACCGAGATCGATCAAATGCGATGTTGCCCGCTTGATCGCACCTTCGTTATCGATGTCGAGCCAGGCATGCGGCACGTCGATGGCAGATCGGCCATGCACAAGAAACGGCATGCCGAGTTCGTGGAGCAGCGCAATGCGCTCATCGTTGGGCTTGGGCGAGTGGACGATGATCGCATCGACGCGCCGGCTCTCCACGAGTCGCCGGTAGAGCTGCATCTCGTCTTCATGATTCGGATCCGCCATCGGGATGACGAGAATGTCGGTCTCATCCGCGACCAGTCGCTCCGCCATGCCGGCCATGAACTCGGCGAAGTGGAATTCGCCGGCACGCCCCATCACCACGCCGATTGCCCCGGCCCGGCCGGTCTTCAGCCGCACAGCATTGACGTTCGGACTGTAACCCAACCTGACGGCGGCTTCCGCAACACGCGCGCGTGTCGTCTCACTCACCTCGGGATAGCCACTCAGGGCACGACTGACTGTTGTGGGGGACAATCCCACTTGTTTCGCGAACTCTTTAAGCTTCATGCGACATTGCGTCTTTCGTGCTGATCCAGCCGGCTGCGCCAGCAAATGCTGTCTTCCCTTATGGCCTAAGCATAGCAGCATACAAACAGCCAAACCGTTTTCAATTTTAGATATTCCTCGGCCGGAGATCCTGCTCTTTTCCCACAACCGAATTCAGCGGCATCCCTATGATTTTGCTTTGCTATCAATATTTGATCGCGGTTGTACGACTTTGACACGAGCACCCGCTTGACTCAATATCGAGCTTCTGACAGTTTTTTCCAGCCAAACCGTTTTCAATTTTTCCAATGTTTGGTTCTTTTGGGAGGAAGATATGACGTTTCGTTTCACAGCGGTCGCCGTCGCGGCCGCGCTGATCGGTATCGCACAGCCCTCGTTCGCGGCCGATATCAGCATTTCCGCAAGCTCGACCGGCAAGAATCTCGACCTGTTCCGCAAGCAGCTCGATGCCTTCGAGAAGGCGACCGGCAACAAGGTCAGCATCGTGACCATGCCGTCGTCGTCCACTGAACAGTTTTCGCAGTATCGCCTCTGGCTCGCCGCCGGCAACAAGGACGTCGACGTCTATCAGACGGACGTCATCTGGGCGCCGCAGCTTGCCGACCAGTTCGTCGATCTGAAGGATGCGGCAAAGGACGTCGTCGGCGATTTCTTCCCGTCGATCATCGCCTCGCAGACCGTGAACGGTCGCCTCGTCGCCATGCCGCTCTATACCGATGCGCCGGCGCTCTTCTACCGCAAGGACCTGCTCGACAAGTACGGCAAGCAGCCGCCGAAGACCTGGGACGAAATGGCGGCGACCGCCAAGGAAATCCAGGAGAAGGAACGCGCTGCCGGCCAGAAGGATCTGTGGGGCTATGTCTTCCAGGGCAACGCCTATGAAGGCCTGACCTGCAACGCGCTCGAATGGGTGAAATCGTCGGGCGGCGGCCAGATCATCGAAGCCGATGGCACGATCTCCATCAACAACGAAAACGCAGCAGCAGCGCTTGACCGCGCCAAGGGGTGGGTCGGAACGATCTCGCCCGGCGGCGTGCTGGCCTACCAGGAAGAAGAGTCCCGCGGCGTCTGGCAGACCGGCAATGCCGTCTTCATGCGCAACTGGCCCTACGCTTACGCTCTCGGCAATGGTGGAGACAGCGCCGTCAAGGGCAAGTTCGATGTGACGACGCTTCCGGTTGCCAAGGAGGGCGACACGCCGTCCTCGACGCTCGGCGGCTGGAACCTTGCCGTCTCCAAGTACTCGCAGAACCAGGACGCCGCGATTGCCCTCGTCAAGTTCCTGACCTCCAAGGAAAGCCAGAAGCAGCGCGCGATCGAACTCTCCAACCTGCCGACGCTTGTGGCGCTTTATGACGACAAGGACATCGCGGCCGCACAGCCGTTCATGCCGAACTGGAAGCCGATCTTCCAGAACGCCGTTCCGCGGCCGTCGGCATCCGCCAAGGTCAAGTACAACGAGGTCTCCTCGAAGTTCTGGACCGCCGTTCACAACTCGCTTTCGGGCAACGGCACCTCCGCAGAAAACCTCGAGCTTCTCGAAGCCGACCTGACGACGCTGAAGGGCGAGAACTGGTAATCGACGGCATCGGCAGCGGCGGACGTCCGCCGCTGCCTTTCCCTGAAGACGCCATCGTCAAATCGCCTCAAGAAGCGGGTACCTCATGACAGAAGTCGCAGTTTCCCAAAGCGTCGGATCGCGAGCGCGCGCCGTCAATACCTCGTCGGACTTGCGCGCCGAGCGCGTCCGTTCCGCCTGGATGTTTCTGGCCCCCACCCTGTTCATTCTGGCCGTCGTTGCCGGATGGCCTCTCTTCAGGACGATCTATTTCAGCTTCACGAACGCATCGCTCACGAGCCTCGGCGACGCGCAGTTTGTCGGCTTCAAGAATTATCTCTCCTGGATCACGTTGAAGAGCGGGCGAACTGTCTATAGTGGCCTGCTTGCCGACCCGAACTGGTGGAAAGCGGTCTGGAACACGATGAAGTTCGCGTTCCTGTCGGTGACCATCGAAACGATCCTCGGCCTTGTTGTCGCCCTGGTGTTGAACGCGAATTTCCCCGGTCGTGGCATCGTACGCGCCGCCATTCTCATTCCCTGGGCGATCCCGACGATCGTTTCCGCCAAGATGTGGGCGTGGATGCTCAACGACCAGTTCGGCATCCTGAACGATATCCTGCTCGGCCTCGGGCTGATCAGTCAGAAGATCGCCTGGACGGCCAATCCCGACACCGCGATGGTCGCGGTCCTCATCGTCGACATCTGGAAGACAACGCCCTTCATGGCACTGCTTATTCTCGCCGGGCTGCAGATGGTCCCCGCCGATATCTACGAGGCGGCCAAGATCGACGGCATCAACCCGATCCGCGTCTTCTGGCGGCTGACGCTGCCGCTGGTTCGCCCGGCCATCATGGTCGCCGTGATCTTCCGTATGCTGGACGCGATGCGCATCTTCGACCTCATCTACGTGCTGACGCCGAACAATGCGCAGACCAAGACCATGTCCGTCATGGCGCGCGAAAATCTCTTCGACTTCGACAAGTTCGCCTATGGGGCGACAGCCTCGACGGTGCTCTTCCTGATCATCGCGACGATCACCGTGCTCTACATGTGGCTTGGTCGCGTCAAACTCGGTGGGAGCGATCGCTGATGCTGCTGACCCTGACCAAGAACACGCTCTTCTACCTGCTCGTCACCGTTATCGTCATCGTCGCGGTCTTTCCGTTCTACTATGCGATCCTGACGAGCTTCAAAGCCGGCACCGCCCTCTTCGAGGTCAACTACTGGCCGACCTCGATCTCGCTCACCAACTACACGACGGTCCTCACCACAGGCAGCTTCATCCGCAGCCTCGGCAACTCCCTACTGGTTGCCATCCTCGTCGTCGCAGCCTCGCTGCTGCTCGCCGTCACCGCATCCTATGCGCTTGCCCGCGTCAATTTCCGCGGCCGCGCGCTCCTGATGCTGACGATCCTGTCGGTCTCGATGTTCCCACAGATCGCGGTGCTTGCCGGCCTTTTCGAGCTGATCCGCTGGATCGGCATCTTCAACACGCCTTTCGCGCTGATCTTCTCCTACATGATCTTTACCCTGCCCTTCACGGTCTGGGTGCTGACCACCTTCATGCGCGATCTGCCGATCGAAATCGAGGAAGCGGCAATCGTTGACGGCGCCTCGCCCTGGGTCATCATCACCCAGGTCTTCATGCCGCTGATGTGGCCGGCTCTGGTGACGACGGGGCTGCTCGCCTTCATTACGGCCTGGAATGAATTCCTCTTCGCCCTAACCTTCACCTCATCGGACGCTCAGCGAACAGTGCCGGTTGCCATCGCCCTGCTTTCGGGCGGCAGCCAGTTTGAAATCCCATGGGGCAACATCATGGCAGCCTCCGTCATCGTCACGGTACCTGTCGTTGTCCTGGTCCTGATATTCCAGCGGCGCATCATCTCCGGCCTGACAGCCGGCGGTGTCAAAGGTTGAAGAAAGCACGATATGGCACAGATTCGACTCGATAATATCCGCAAGAGCTTCGGTGCGCTTGACGTCATCAAGGGCGTCTCGCTTGATATCCGCAAGGGCGAATTCATGGTTTTCGTCGGCCCGTCCGGCTGCGGCAAGTCCACGCTGCTGCGGTTGATCTCCGGGTTAGAGGACATCACCTCGGGCACGCTTTCCTTCGATGGCGAGGCGGTGAACCGCTACGCTCCTTCGAAGCGCGGCATTGCCATGGTCTTCCAATCCTATGCGCTCTATCCGCATATGACCGTGTTCGAGAACATGGCCTTCGGCATGAAGCTGTCGGGACGCACCAAGGACGAGTGCAAGGCCCGCGTCGAGCAGGCAGCCGGCATGCTGCAGCTGTCGCCTTATCTGGAGCGTCTGCCACGTCAACTGTCGGGTGGTCAGCGCCAGCGTGTCGCGATCGGTCGCGCCATCGTCCGCGACCCCAAGGTGTTCCTGTTCGACGAGCCCCTATCGAATCTAGATGCCGCTCTGCGCGTCGCAACGCGGCTGGAGATCGCAAAGCTTCACCGCAGCATGCACGGCACGACGATGATCTACGTCACCCACGACCAAGTCGAGGCAATGACGCTTGCCGACCGCATCTGCGTGCTCCGCGACGGCGTTGTCGAACAGGTCGGCACCCCGCTTGAACTCTACGAGACACCGAATTCCGTTTTCGTCGCCGGCTTCATCGGTTCGCCGAAGATGAATTTTCTGACGGGCGAATTTTCGGCACCTTACAACGCCCACACCATCGGCGTGCGGGCCGAACACATCGAGATCGTCCAGCAGGCGCCCGCCTGGACGGGAACCGTCATCCATTCCGAAATCCTCGGCTCGGATAGTTTCGTCTATCTAGACATCGGCATACCGGAACCGCTCGTCGTTCGCGAAACGGGCGTATCGAGCCATCAACCCGGCCAGAAACTCGGCGTCGCACCGGTTCAGGGCTACGTTCACCGCTTCGACCAATCCGGACGCGCGCTCGAGAGGATGCCCCTCAAAGGCGCGGCCTGACACCATCAAACCACAGGATCCGACCGCTTTCCCATCGGTTTCGGTCCGCTATCGCATGAAGGAGCAGCAACTTGGCTATTCGTACCATTGTCTGGGGTGAAAACATCCACGAAACAACCAATGCCATCGTTCGGGGCATCTATCCCGAAGGCATGCACACCACCATCGCCAATGCGCTGAACACCGATCCTGGTATCAGTGCGACGACAGCGACGCTGCAGGAGCCGGAACACGGCCTGACCGAGGCGCGCCTCGCCGAAACCGACGTGCTCACCTGGTGGGGCCACAAGGACCACGGCGCCGTTTCCGACGTCGTCGTCGAACGCGTCGCCAAGCGCGTCTGGGAAGGCATGGGCCTCCTCGTGCTGCATTCCGGCCACTTCTCGAAGATCTTCAAGCGCCTGATGGGCACGCCCTGCGCGCTGAAGTGGCGCGAGGCCGGCGAGCGCGAGCGTCTTTGGACGATCAACCCGCGCCACCCGATCGCAGCCGGCCTCGACGAAAACTTCGTGCTGGAGAACGAGGAAATGTACGGCGAGCAGTTCTCGGTGCCGGAGCCGCTCGAAACGGTCTTCATCTCCTGGTTCCAGGGCGGCGAAGTCTTCCGCTCGGGCCTGACCTGGCGCCGCGGGGCTGGTAACATTTTCTACTTCCGCCCTGGCCATGAAACCTATCCGACCTATCATGATGCCAACGTTCAGAAGGTACTCATCAACGGCGTGAAATGGGCCTATAACCCGCAGGGCGATCTGAAGAGCATCACCGATGCCCCGAATGTTCCGGTCGAAAAGGCCCTCGAGCCCATCGTCGAACGCGGCCCGCGGCTGCATCAGGCCGGCGAAGCCGGTTACCGCTGAGGAGCACACATATGCGACTACTCGTTCTTGGCACAGGCACGATGGCCAAAAACCAGGTTACCAACTTCCTCGCCATCGATGGCGTGGAAGTGGTCGGCGCCGTCGATACCGACCCGGCGCGCCTTGCCGAATTTGCCGATCACTTCCACATCGAGAAGCGTTTCCAGACGCTCGAGGAAGCGATCGCCTGGGGTGAATTCGACGCGGCCACCAACGTAACGCCGGATCGTATCCACCACCCGACCAGTCTGGCGCTGATCGCCGCCGGCAAGCATGTGTTTTGCGAAAAGCCGCTGGCGGAGCACTACGCCGATGCGCTGGAGATGACGGAGGCCGCGGAAGCTGCCGGCGTCATCAACATGGTCAACCTCACCTATCGCAACGTGGCTCCGCTGCAGCGCGCCCGCGAAATGGTGCTGGCCGGTGAACTCGGCACCATCCGTCACGTCGAGGCCTCCTACCTGCAAAGCTGGCTGGTCTCGCGCGCCTGGGGCGACTGGCGCACGGAATCGCGTTGGCTGTGGCGTCTGTCGACCGGCCATGGCTCGAACGGCGTGCTCGGCGATGTCGGCATCCACATCCTCGACTTCGCGGCCTATGGAGCAGCGACCGATATCGACCACGTCTTTGCCCGCCTGAAGACCTTCAACAAGGCACCGGGCGGCCAGATTGGCGAGTATCTGCTGGATGCCAACGACAGCTTCACGATGTCGGTCGATTTCACCAACGGTGCTCTCGGCGTCATCCACGCCACCCGTTGGGCGACCGGCCATCTCAACGAGCTGAAGCTTCGTATCTACGGCGAAAGGGGCAGCCTGGAAGTGATCCATCGTCCGGACGGTTCCGAACTGCGCGGCTGCTTCGGCGAGGACATCGAGAATGCTATTTGGCGTGATATCGAGGTCCCTGCAGTGCTGACAAATTACCAGCGCTTTGCCGAAGCGGTCAGAACCGGAAAGCAGGACGACCCGACCTTCCGCCACGCCGCAAACCTGCAGAAGGTCATCGACCTTGCGATCGTGTCGGAGAAGGAGCGGCGGGAGCTCAATCTGCTGGAGGCCTCTGAACAGGATAACCCAGCAGACAAGCGGATACCACCGCTGACGGTCGTCGTTTGACACAAGGCAACCAGCCGGAAGCGATAAAGGCCCGCTCATGCGGGCCTTCATCATTCGAAGTTACCGTAGGCGATCTGCGAGCAGACCGATCGAAGTTGCATCGGCATTGGCGAAAGCGAGCCGGAGATAGTGCTCCTGCCCTTTTCCGAAATAGCTTCCCGGCAGGCAAACGACGCCCGCTTCCTTCGCCAGACGCTCTGCGACAGCGGCTGAGCTGAGATCCTCGAAGGGATGGCGGATAAACGCGAAATAGGCGCCGACCGCGCCGATCTCCCAGCCTGGCAGTCCCGACATCACGGCCCGCAAGGCATCGGCACGGCGCGCGATCTCCAGGCGGTTTTCCGCCCGCCAATCCGCAAGGATCGGCATCGCCGCGGCAACGGCAACCTGCGCGGCGCGCGGCGCGCAGATCTGCATGTTGTCCATCACCTTGGTGATCTCGGCGATGACGTTGACCCCAGCCGTAATCGCTCCAAGACGATGGCCGGGAATGCAGAAGGACTTCGAGAAGCTATAGAGCAGGATCAGCGTGTCTTCCCAGCCCGGGATCGTCAGCAGCGGATGCGGAGCGCCGTAGCCCTTGGGAAGGAAGTCGCGGTAGGTCTCGTCGACGATCAGCCATGCCCCATGCTTGCGGCAGAGCGTGAACAGCTCAAGCAGCAATTGAGGCGGATAGATCGCCCCCGTCGGATTGTTCGGCGTCACGACCGCCAGCACCTTGGCGCCGCCGACCAGAGCCCTTTTTGCCGACTGAACCTCGGGCAGGAAGCCATTTTGCGCGTCGCAGTCGACCAATACACGCTTGATGCCGAGCATCGACAGCGTCGTCTCTTGATTGAAATAGAACGGATTGGTCAGCGCCACCGTATCGCCCGCGCCGGCAAGCGCGATTGCCGCTGACATGAAGGCTTGGTTGCAGCCCGCGGTGATATGAATGTTGGCGGCGGAAACCGACGCCCCATAGACATCAGACATATGCTGGGCATAGACGTCTCTCAGCACGCCCTCACCTTCGATCGGACCATAGCCCGTCGTCTTTGGCGAAGATGCCGCTTCGCCAAGCAACCGCAGCATTTCGGGATGGGCTGGATAGCCGGGCACCGCCTGCGAAAGATCGACCGGGGACCCCTTGGCGCCCTTGTACTCGCGAGCCCAGGCAAGAACCGAGGGAATGGGTGGCGGAGACAGGCGGGAAACAAGCGGATTGGCAAAGGCAGACATGCAGATCTCTTATCGAACGAGGTGAACCGTCACTCCTGCACGGAATGGGCCTGCTCGGCAACATGCATTCAAGAATGTCGCACAGGGATCTTCACGAACCGCAGCAGGCCTTGAGTTTCGATAACTTCGGCACCTTGATATGTCTGTTGGCGATGATCGAGATCACGCCATCAGCTTTCAGTTTCGACATCTGGCGGGAGACCGTCTCGATCGTCAGCCCCAGGAAATCGGCAATATCGGCTCGCGACAGCGGCAGGTCGAATTGGCGCTTTTTTCCCACAGCCTCGGGATCGAGATGGGTCGCGATCAGCAACAGAAAACTCGCGACCTTCTCCGCCGCCGTCTTGCGTCCGAGCGTCACCATCCAGTCCCGCGCTTCGTCCAGCTCGCGCAGCGTCTGTGCCATGAGGTGTCCGGCAAGCGCCGGGTTATTCTTGACCATGCGCTCCAGCGCAGCCTTCGGAACGCGACAGAGATTGACGTCAGAAGCCGCCTCCACCGACACGGCATTCTCGTCCGCATTCAGCCTGCCGAGAAGATCAGGCGCGAACTGCAAGCCGACGATTTGCTGGCGCCCGTCCTCCAGCGTCTTCGTAAGCTTCACGACCCCGCGGATCACGGTGGCGTAGGATTCGGCCGGCATCTTCTCGCCGGCCAACTCATCGCCAGCTTCATGATTGACCAGGCGGGTATGCGCGGAAAGCGCTAGCAACTCGTCGGCGCTGAGTGCGCCGCACATGCCCTTGTGGCGAACCTCACAGCTCATGCAACGTACTGGTATGTCTGAATTATGTATGTCTTTGCGCATCAAATCAGCTCCGCGCAAAAACATAGACTACGGCCACCGCTGGAGAAACAGCGTTTTCTTGATTGAAATCAAAGTGTCGTCATCCGGGGCGAGCTGGGGCGGCTTTCTGTGGCCGCGACACCAAATTGCCGCAGCCCTCATTTGCCAATTGCCCGTGGAGCCGACCCAGTTATAGTGATTTCAGAAATTTCTGAAATTACAGATATAACGGAAACCGAGATGAACCTTCCGCCGCTTATTCAATCCTTCGTCCTGCACTTCGGTGAAATGGGCTCGCGCTGGGGCATCAACCGCACGGTCGGCCAGATCTACGCCCTGCTCTACGTATCGCCATCGCCGCTCTGCGCCGAGGAGATCACCGACGCTCTTGGCATTTCCCGCTCGAACGTCTCGATGAGCCTACGCGAACTGCAGACCTGGAACCTCGTTCTGCTGAAACACAAGCCGGATGACCGGCGCGACTTCTTCACCACACCCGATGACGTCTGGCAGATCCTGCGGACGCTGGCGGAAGAGCGCAAGAAGCGCGAGGTCGATCCGACGCTCTCGGTGCTGCGGGAAATCCTGATGCAGCGGCCGGCAAGCGAAGCAGAACGCCACGCGCAAGAACGTATGAGCGAGATGCACGCGCTGATCGAACAGCTAACGCATTGGTATGAGGACGTAAAACAACTTGAAACCGAACGGCTTGCGACGTTACTCTCCTTAGGTGCGAAAGTGACGAAGCTGTTGGAGGCCAAGGACCGAGTCGTTTCGCTCGGCCGCAGCCGCCGGCCCAATCCTGCGAACAAGAGTTAGCGCTATGGGGAGTGCTTGCTTAGACGCAAAAGGAAAGCAGGCTTTCGGCAAGCCGGGAAAAGCTGTGTCCGGACAAGGTGGCTTGCGAAAGGCAGCTGCCGTCCAGACCCTGGCATCGCTCATATGGATCCCGCAGGCGGCACTTCTCGCCACCGCAGTCGGCCGCATCGCAAAGGGCGGCGGCTTCGACGACGTCTTGTGGTTTGCCGTCTATATCGCGTTGCTTGGCATAGCGAAAAGCTGTCTCGAGGCGGCTGGCGGCCGCATGGCATTTCGCGCAGCACGCGCCGAACTGACGGCGCGGCGTGAACTGGCCGTCACAGCCCTTGCCCGGCGCTCGCCGATCGACAGCACAAGACCGAGCTCCGGCGAAGCCGCAAGCATCATCGGCGAACAAGCCGAGATGATCGTTCCCTGCCTCTCGCGCTTTCAGCCGGCCCGCTTCAAGGCAAGTGCCGTGCCGATGGTCATCCTTGGCTGCGTCGTCCCGATTTCCTGGATTGCCGCTCTCATTCTCCTTTTCGCCATGCCGTTGATCCCCGTCTTCATGGCGTTGATTGGCTGGCGCGCGCAGGCTGCAAGCGAGAAGCAGCTGGCAGCAACCGGCGGCCTCAACGGCTTCCTCCTGGACCGCCTGCGTGGGATGGCGACCATCCGTTCACTCGACGCCGTCGATGCGACCGCAACGAGGCTCAGAGCCGACGCCCACTCGCTGAAGGCTCACACCATGGCTGTGCTGAAGATTGCCTTCCTGTCGTCGGCCGTGCTCGAGCTCTTCGCGGCCCTGGGCGTCGCGCTGGTCGCCGTCTATATCGGCTTTTCCCTGCTCGGAGAAATTCGCTTCGGCGCCTGGACAGGCGGCCTCGATCTGACGACCGGCCTCTTCGTCCTGCTGCTTGCGCCGGCTTTCTTCGAGCCGCTGCGCGAACTTTCGGCCGTCTGGCATGACCGCGCCGCCGGCGAAGCTGCGATCAAGGCGATCGATGCGCTGAATGCGGATGGCCTGATGCTGCCCGTTGCGAGCGATGCATCCAAAGCCGAAACAGCAGTCGGCGCCATCCGACTGGAGAATGTCAGCTTCCGTTATGGCAAGAACAGCAACACCGCCATCGACGACTTCAATCTGCGCATCCATCCCGGCGAGCACGTTGCCCTGCTCGGTGCCAGCGGCTCGGGCAAATCCACCCTCCTCGCACTGATCGCCGGCCACGCGACCTGCAAAACCGGCAGCGTCACCATCGACGAACAGCCGGCCAATCCGACCCTTCATGCCAAGGTCGCCTGGGTCGGCCAGAAGCCGCATATGTTTGCAGGCACCATCGCAGGCAACATTTCGCTCGGTCGGCCGGACGTTTCCATGCGGGCCGTGACAGAAGCACTCGATCTTGCCAAGCTCAGCCGCTTTGCCCGCAACCACGCTCGACGTCCGCTTGGCGATGGTGGCATGGGAGTTTCCGGCGGCGAAGCGCTACGCCTCGCCATCGCCCGCGCCGCCTGCAATCGGGAAGCCTGCATCGTACTTGCCGACGAGCCGACCGCGCACCTCGATGCTGAAACCGCAAGCGAGATCACCGAGAGCCTGCTTGCCCTTGCCAAGGGCCGCACGCTTGTCGTCGCAACCCATGATCCGCGGCTTGCCGCGAGCATGGACCGGACCGTCCTGCTCGATCCCGAAACGACACGGGAGGCGGCTGAGTAATGAGCGCATCGCTTTCCAACCTCAAGCCGATCGTCAAGCTCTTCCTGGCCGAGCGCCGCCGGGGTTTGCTCCTCGGGGCAGCGCTCTCCGCGACCACGGTATCGGCAGGAATTGCTTTGCTCGGCCTCTCCGGCTGGTTCATTACCGCAGCCGGCATCGCCGGACTTTCGGCAGCAACGATTGCCACCTTCGACGTCTTCATGCCGTCGGCCGGCATTCGCCTGCTTGCGCTCGGCCGGACCGCCTCGCGCTACGGCGAGCGGCTGACGACCCATGACGCGACGCTCAGCGTACTCGCCGCTCTGCGCGAGCGCCTGTTCCGCGGATGGGCAATGCCCGGTGCCGCACGGGAGCTTGCTCGCCGGCCCGCCCGCCTGCTTTTCCGCCTAACGGGCGACATCGATGCGCTCGACTCCCTCTATCTGCGCGTGCTGGTTCCAGCCGGCGTTGCGGTCGCTGCGGCGATTGCCGCAAGCGTGGCGCTTGTGCTGATGCATCCGCTCTTCGGACTGGCCGTCGGCATCGTGCTGCTTGTCGCCGGTCTCGGCATTCCCTTCGTCGCCGGACGCCGGGCCATGAAGCATGCCCGCCGCCGCGCCCACGGCATCGAGGCCGTTCGCGCCCGCACCATTGATCTCGTCGCCGGCCAGACCGACTTGCTGATGGCCGGACGCCTCGACGCGCGGCGTGCGGCGATCGCAGATGCCGATCACTATGCCGCCGGCGCCGACGACCGCCTGAACCGCATCGAAGCCGGTGTCACATTCGGGTTCGGGCTTACGTCAACCGCCCTACTTAGCGGTTCGCTACTGGCTGTTGCAGCCCTGGCCGGAGCAGGCACGATCAGCCCGCCGGTCGCCGCGCTTGGCGTGCTGATTACCTTCGCCGCGGTCGAGCCCTTCGGCGCTCTGCGCCGCGGTGCGATGGAGCTCGGCCGAACCTTGCTCGCCGCCGGCCGCATCGCGCCGCGCTTGTCGGCAAATGCAGGCGCGCACCGCAATGCTGCATCGGCTCCCGGCGTGGCATTTCGCCTGAACGAAGTGACCGCGGGATATGACGCGGAAATGCCTGTGCTACGCGACATTAACCTCGATCTGAAGGCCGGCGAAAAGCTCGCTCTAATTGGCGCAAGTGGCGCCGGCAAATCGACCCTGCTTTCGCTCCTGGCAACTGAAATGCGGGCCACTCACGGATCCATCGAATGTCTCAACGCCACGCTGCTGACCCAACGCACGGAGCTTTTCCGGGACAGCCTGCGCTGCAACCTCCAACTGGCACGACCTGACGCCGACGACCAAGTGCTCCGTGAAGCACTCGCCGCCGCAGGCCTCCTCTACGATATCGTCGTACTGCCGCGCGGCCTCGACACGCCGCTTGGCGAAGGCGGCATGGGGCTTTCGGGCGGTCAATCGCGCCGCCTCGCCCTCGCCCGCCTCTTTTTGCACGACGCGCCGCTGTGGCTGCTGGACGAGCCGACGGAAGGCCTCGATGGCGCAACCGCGCGCGACGTCATGTTTTGTCTGGCGCAAAAGGCGCAGCAACGCTCGCTCGTCATCGCCACGCATATCCGTCGGGAGGCCGCGATCGCGGACATCATCGTAGTCATGGACGACGGGCGCATCACAGACGTTTCGCGCCGTGGAGAGGCGGCATTCGAAAAGGCTTTGAACCGGCTGAGACCGGACTGAACCACACATGACCGCCAGGCAATCCGGTTTGGCGGAACCCTTCGTACCCCGTGGGACCGTGGGAGAAAGACAATGGAACTAGACATCGTCGCGCTATCGCGCTTCCAATTTGCGCTGACTGCGCTTTACCACTTTTTATTCGTGCCTTTGACGCTCGGGCTTTCCGTACTGCTCGCCATCATGGAAACCGTCTACGTCATGACGGGCCGCCACGTCTGGCGGCAGATGACGAAGTTCTGGGGCGTACTCTTCGGCATCAACTTTGCGATCGGCGTCGCCACCGGCATCGTCATGGAGTTCCAGTTCGGCATGAACTGGAGCTACTACAGCTACTATGTCGGCGATATCTTCGGCGCCCCGCTGGCCATCGAGGGTCTCATGGCCTTCTTCCTTGAGGCAACCTTCGTCGGCCTGTTCTTCTTCGGATGGGACAAGCTTTCGAAGGTCGGTCACCTCGTGGCGACATGGTGCGTGGCGCTCGGCTCCAACTTCTCGGCGCTCTGGATCCTCGTTGCCAACGGCTGGATGCAGAACCCGGTCGGCTCGGCGCTCAACCCGCAGACGATGCGCATGGAAATCACCAGTTTCTTCGACGTGGTCTTCAACCCCGTCGCCCAGGCGAAGTTCGTCCATACCGTCTCAGCCGGTTATGTCTGTGCGTCGATCTTCGTGCTCGGCGTCTCGGCCTGGTACCTACTAAAGGGCTGGCACCTCGAAATCGCCAAGCGCTCGATGACGGTCGCGGCATCGTTCGGTCTGGCATCGGCGCTTTCGGTCGTCGTCCTCGGTGACGAAAGCGGCTACCTCGCAACCGAAAACCAGAAGATGAAGCTCGCCGCCATCGAGGCGATGTGGGAGACCGAACCGGCACCCGCCGCCTTCACCGCCTTCGGCTTTCCCGACCAGGAGGCACGCGAGACACATTTCGCCGTTCACATTCCTTGGGTGATGGGTTTGATCGGCACCCGTTCGCTGACGACGGAGATACCCGGTATCGACAAGCTCGAGCAGCAGGCGGAAGCCCGCATCCGCGACGGCATCAAGGCCTACGACGCGCTGATGCAGATCCGCGCTGCAGCAACACCGGACGGTATCGCGCCTCAGGTCCGCACCTCGTTCGAGGAACTGGGACACCAGCTCGGCTACGCTCTTCTTCTGAAGCGCTACGTTGACGATCCGCGCCAGGCGACTGAGGCGCAGATCGCCCAGGCCGCGCATGATACCATTCCGCATGTGCCGACCCTCTTCTGGTCGTTCCGCATCATGGTCGGGCTCGGCATGTTCTTCATCGTCCTGACGGCGACCTTCTTTTGGCTTTCGGCACGGCGACACCTGGATAAGTACCCATTCCTGCTGAAGATCGCCGTTTTCGCGATCCCGCTTCCCTGGATTGCCATCGAAGCAGGCTGGATCGTTGCCGAAATTGGCCGTCAGCCGTGGGTTATCGAAGGCGTTCTGCCGACGGCAATGGCGGTGTCGAGCCTCGGCGCAAGCACGGTTCTGCTGACCATCGTCGGCTTTGCTGCGCTCTATACAACGCTCATCATCGTCGAGATGACGCTTATGATCAGAGCCATCCAGAAGGGACCGGAGCCGGACGACGAGCCGCAAGCAGAGCTTATTTCCGAAACCCTCGTTCCCGCTGCGGAGTGACCCGTCATGATCCTGCACGAACTGATAGACTACGAAATCCTGCGCTTGATCTGGTGGCTGCTTCTCGGCGTACTCCTGATCGGCTTTGCCGCCACGGATGGCTTCGATCTCGGCGTCGGCACGTTGTTGCCTTTCGTCGCCAAGACGGATACGGAGCGCCGCGTCGCCATCAACACGATCGGCCCTGTCTGGGAAGGAAACCAGGTCTGGCTGATCGTTGGCGGGGCCGCTACTTTCGCCGCCTGGCCGCCGCTTTATGCGGTGTCGTTCTCGGGCTTCTACCTCGCGATGTTCGCGATCCTGTTCGCGCTCATCCTGCGCCCGGTCGGCTTCAAGTACCGCTCGAAGCGCGAGAGCGCCCGCTGGCGCAACAACTGGGACTTCGCGCTGTTCGTCGGCGGTTTCGTACCGTCGCTGATCTTCGGCGTCGCCGTTGGCAACGTGCTGCAAGGCGTGCCGTTCCGCTTCGACCCGGCTGACATGCGCATCTTCTACGAGGGCTCGTTCTTTGGCCTTCTCAACCCTTACGCCCTGCTTTGTGGCCTGCTCTCGGTCGCCATGTTCGTCATGCACGGCGCTTCCTGGCTCGTCCTGAAAGCAAGCGGGCCGGTCGCCGAGCGGGCCAGAAGCTATGGCAGCCTCGCCGCGCTTGCCGTCATCATCCTTTTCGCGCTCGGTGGCCTCTTCCTGGCGCTCGCAGTGAACGGCTACAGCATCACCAGCGAGATCAACCCGGCCGGCCCGTCGAACCCTCTGCTCAAGACGGCCACCCACGATGGCTCCTGGCTGGCGAACTATAGCACCTACCCGTGGATGCTGATTGCGCCGACCCTCGGCTTCCTCGGTGCAGCAGCAGCCTTCCTCGCCCTCCGGGCAAAATGGGAAGTCGCTACCCTGCTCTTCAGCAAGCTCTCGATCTTCGGCATCATCTCGACCGTCGGTCTCTCGATGTTCCCGTTCATCCTGCCCTCCTCACTCGACCCGAGGTCGAGCCTGACGGTATGGGATGCCTCGTCGAGCCACACGACGCTGTTCGTCATGCTCGTCGTGTCGCTAATTTTCCTGCCGATAATCGTCGCCTACACCGCCTGGGTTTACAAAGTCCTCTGGGGCAAAGTCGACGAGAAGACGGTCACCGACAAGAGCGGCCACGCCTACTGAAGGAGAAAAACGATGTGGTATTTCGCATGGATCCTCGGCCTACCTCTGGCCGCCGCCTTCGCCGTCCTCAACGCGATGTGGTATGAGTTGATGGACGACGAGGCCAAGAAGCGAAAGCAGTAGCGCTTAGTTCTCATTGAAAACAACGAAGGGACGCGCTTGCACGAGCGTGTCCCTTTGCTTTGAGCGATACCGAGCCGCAGAGGTTCAGTAGCTTGCCTCGACGAAAATCCGGGCCAGAGCTTCGACGCCGGCCTGATCCTCGGCGTCGAAGCGCGACGCGGTCGGGCTGTCCAGATCGATGACGCCAAGAATTTTACCATCGTGATGAAGCGGTACCACGAGTTCCGAACGCGACGCGGCGTCACAGGCGATATGCCCGGGAAACGCATGTACGTCCTCGACGAGGATCGAAGCCCCCTTTTCCACAGCCGTACCGCAAACACCGCGGCCGACCGCAATGCGGACGCATGCCGCCTTCCCCTGGAACGGCCCCAGAACCAGCTCGCTATCCGACTTGAGGAAGTAGAAGCCTGCCCAGTTCAGGTCCGCCATCATTTCGAACATCAGAGCCGACGTATTCGCGGCATTGGCGATCGTATCGCTTTCACCGTGCAGCAGGCCCTTAAGCTGCTGGCAAAGCTCCGCGTAGAAATCGACCTTGTTGGTGGAATTTATGGTCGCGGCTTGAAACATATCCGTTGTCGCTTCTGTTTGCGTGGTGAGCGTCGATATAGGGGCATGCATCCCGATTGCCAAACGCAATCGTGATGAGCAGGATCGACCTTCATCTCACTAGATGGTGATAGTTATCAGCAACCATCTTGTCGGTCGATGATCCGACTCTATCTAGTGCCCTGTCACGACCTGTTGCGGATCGCGACCCAAGTCGGCCGGCAGCTGCGGTTTGCGCGCACGGCGATATCGGGCGACGGTTAGGTAAAGCGCCTGCCGCCCCCCTCATTGTTAGAGCATTCCGACGAGCGGAGCAGCTATTTCGGCAGAGCTGTGCAAGAAGTCATGAAACCGCTTCGGCTGGGCAGATAGATCCATTGATTTCAAGCAGAGGTAAGGACAATGACACCGGAAGACAGACGGGCGGTTTTCAGCCACCGCCAGATAGCGGCAATTATTGAAGGCATCACCCAGGAAGACGGCACCGAAGAGCCGATCACGGGAAAATCGCTTGGCGAGGCGATCCTCTTCGTATCGGAAGAAGCGGCGACCAGCGCATCCAGCGCCCATGTCATTTACGGCGACAACGGCTCGCTTAGCTACACCGATTGCCTGAGCGTTTACCGCGACTACGGCGTGGCTCTTCGCCAGACCCCTAATTAAAACAGCACTGGGCGCGAGCCGCGCCCAGTGCTCTTCCCCGTAAGCAAAAGGATGCAGTCGATATGGCGAAGCGAAGTGCAGGCCTGCTGATTTACCGCCTCCACGATGGTGGCTACGAGGTTCTCCTGGTTCATCCGGGGGGACCCTACTGGGCGAAGAAGGACATCGGCGCCTGGTCGATCCCCAAGGGCCTCGTCGACGAGGACGAAGATGAACTTGATGCGGCAAGACGTGAAGCCCGCGAAGAACTGGGCGTCGACGTCGAAGGAAGCTTTCATCATCTCGGGGAATACAAGCAACCCGGTGGCAAGATCGTTGTTGCCTGGGCCGTCGAGGCCGACATCGATCTGGAAGCAACTGCCAGCAATCGCTTCCGGATGGAGTGGCCGCCGCGCTCCGGCGTGATGGTGGAATTTCCAGAAGTGGATCGAGCCGAATGGTTCACGCTGGCGGATGCGGAGCGAAAGATCCTGAAAGGTCAGCACCCCCTGCTCGTGGATTTCCTCCGACGGCGCTCGCAAAGTCCCCTGGAGGCATATGCGAGCTGATAAATGATGACAGCCGGGCTTGCGATTGTGCATGGCAGCTATTCGCAATCGGCTCTCGCGTTGCCGCCGGCGGTCCGTAAGAGTTCAAAGACTCTCCTGCGGACGATTCTAAATCCATGACAGCCCATTCTTCGCCGCTGCGCGGTGTTCTCGTCGCGTTTGGCGCCTATGCCGTATTTGCCTTCAGCGATGCATCGATCAAGATATTGCATGGCGGGGTGCCCGCCTATCAGATCGCCTTCGTCGGCGCGCTATTCGGCTGCGCCGCGCTGCCCTTCATCAAAGGCAGAGATGACACCTGGCGCGATATCTTCAGAAGCACGAACCGCACGCTTTGGCTGCTGCGGTTCGTCTGCGGCGCAATCGGAGCAATCGCTTCGATCATCACATTCACAAAGCTGCCGATGGCTGAGGCCTTCTGTCTGCTGTTCCTTCTGCCGTCGTTCGTGACCATTCTGTCCGTCATCTTTCTCGGGGAAGACGTACGCTGGCAGCGCTGGGCCGCCGTCATCGTCGGCTTCATCGGCGTTCTGGTCGTGCTCCGTCCGGGCTTCCGCGATTTGTCGGTCGGTCATCTTGCGGCGGCGATCGGCGGCCTGGCTGCAGCAATCTCGATCGTCATCATGCGAAAGATGGGGCCGGCCGAAAAGCGCCTGTCGCTGTACGGCGCAGCCTTGCTCGGCACACTTGCCGTCAGTGGCATTCTGATGCTGTCGGAGATGGTTGTTCCAACCCCGCGCCAGTGGTTGTTCATCGCAAGCTATGGCCTGCTTGGCGCGGCCGGTAACGTGCTGCTGATGACAGCCGCGCGGCTGGCACCGGCAAGCCTGGTCGCCCCTCCTCAGTACAGCCAGATGCTGTGGGCGATCGGATTCGGATATCTGATCTTCGACGACACGATCGACCTGCCAATGGCTGCCGGCATCGTTCTCATTATCTGCTCGGGTTTGCTGACGCTGGCGCGCGAAAACAAGCGTGGCACGCCCCTGCCGCGAGCCGTCGTTTCAGCCGACAACCAGGCGCCGCTTGCAACATCGACCGACGAGACCGGCGACGTGGAGCAACCAGCTCAATTGGCCGCGCACGCGATCCCCTAAGTGCTAAAAAACCGCCTTTGCCGGAACCGAATGACGTTGGCAAAGGCGGATTTCTATTTTTTTCAGAGTCTGGTGATCGGGACCGTTAGCGGCGCAGGACCGGGCAGCCGCGGATATTGCCGAAGCTGATTTCATCGGCGCCACGGCGCGTCCAGCCCTCGACGATCACGCGGCGAGGCGTGACGTCGACCACGCGGGCACGACGAAAGCCGTAGTCGCGCGCGATATCTTCTGCGAGCCGCGGGTCACAGCCACGCGGACGCGGCCGCGGGCGATCATAGTCAGGCGGTGGCGGGCGATAGTAACCGGGAGGCGGTGGCGGGCGACCACCGCCAATGTAGACGTCTACCTGAGCGGATGCCGGTGCAGCTGCTCCGGCAACAGTGCCGGCGGCGAGCAGCGTCGCAAGCCCCGCCTTGGCCAGAAATTGCATCATCGAAAGTTCTCCATCGGGGTGCGGCAGAGCCCTTCCCCATTCGATACACTCTTACCGGCAAGGTCAGGTCCAACCTTTCCGGATCTGCGCATTCATATGCGATTCGCACAAAGCAGGGCGAAAATGGCGCGGCCAAGGCAAGCTGACGGCGCCATTGTGGACGACGCCAATCAGCGGCGGATCAAGGGGCATCCGCGAACGTTGGCGAACACCATCCGGTCCCAGCCCCGATAATTGCGGCCGGAAACGACCAGACGCCGCGGCGTGACGTTCGTGACGCGCGCGTAGCGCAGACCTGTCCAACGTGCCTTCTGGACAGCTTGCACGGGCGAGCAGGCATACACGGGACGGTATTGGGCATCGACAGCTGGTGCACGTCCCCATTCCGAAGCCGAGGCGGTCGGTGCCGCGAACGGGTTCGATGCCAATGCGATAAGGGCGGCAAACGAAGCCTTGGCGATGAAATGGGTCATGACACTACTCTGTGAACGGTTGCCTACATCTCCCACCCGGGATTGTGGTGACCATAACCCTCTGAAAATGAATGATCTTCGAACCGGCCGTTCAGTTCCGGTTCAGCCGCTCAGATGCAGCACGATCTCGCGCCGATGCGGCCGGTCGCGGTGTTCGAACAGGTAGATCCCCTGCCACGTGCCGAGCGCGAGCCGCCCGCCGACAACCGGAATGCCGATGGAAACCTGCGTCAACGCAGCCTTGATATGCGCCGGCATATCGTCCGGTCCTTCGGTGGTATGAACAATCCAGCGCATCGAAGGGTCGGAAGCGGGAGGCACCAGTCGGCGAAAGAACGCATCGAGATCGGTGCGGACGTCCGGGTCGGCGTTTTCTTGAATGAGCAGCGAGCATGAGGTGTGGCGCACGAAAACGGTCAGCAGGCCCTCGGCCGCGCCGCTGGCGCGAACAAAGGACGCGGCCTGCGCTGTAAATTCGTATAGGCCCTGGCCTCTGGTGGAAATGCTGATGACCTTCTGGGCCATGGCTGCGATTCCGCTTACGTCTCTTTTACGAGACGTGGCGTTGAGCTGCCCTCATGTCAATGCCGCTTCTGCCCGCTGCTCAAAGCTGCAGAAAGGGAACGAACCCACCAAAGATCATCCGCTTGCCATCGAAGATCGACTTCCACGCGTCGCCTTGAAGACGAGGGTCCGCCATCACTTTCGTCATAATGTCATCGCGCTCCTGGCGTGAGCCATAAACGATCCAGGAAAAAACCACGACTTCGTCGTCCGCCGCCTGCACAGCGCGCGGAAACGAGGTCAGTTCCCCATACGGCACGTCGTCGGCGATGCATTCCACAAACTCTTTTGCGCCGTAGGACTTCCATACTGCGCCGGTCGTGGCGGAAAAGGCCTTGTACGCCTCAATGTTCTTCTGCGGTACGGCCACGACGAACCCATCGACATAGGACATGTTTTTCTCCCTTTTTACGTTGTTGCAAGTCCAAGGACAGACGGAGTTGGCTTGGACCGACATCCCTCCTCAAGTTAAGATTAGGCAGCATCGGCGATAGGCAAGTGAATTGCCGCCAACTTCCGATCAGGAATAATTCGCTGCCGGTTGTCGGCAAGCCTCCTCTTTCAGCGTCCTTGCCACAGATTAAGCGCCAGGAGGACGACCGATGCAGAAGATCACACCTTGCCTTTGGTTCGATAACCAGCTCGACGACGCCATCAGCTTTTATAGGGCGATATTCAACAACGCCGGGGACCCGCAGGTGAAGCGAGGCCCGGATGGAAAGGCATTTGCCGCGACGTTCGACCTGGAAGGCCAGCAGTTCATGGGTCTGAACGGAGGTCCTCAGTTCAGGTTCAGCGAGGCTGTCTCATTCTTCGTTCGTTGCAAGGATCAGGCGGAGGTCGACTACTACTGGGAACGGTTGCTCAATAGCGGCAAGCCGCAGCAATGCGGCTGGCTGAAGGACCGGTTCGGCGTCTCCTGGCAGATCATACCCGACGCTTTGATGCGCTATCTCAACGATCCGGACGCGGAAAAGGCCATGCGTGTGCAGGCCGCGATGATGCAGATGGTGAAGATCGATATCGCGGCGCTCGACGAAGCCTATGCAGGCTGAGCGCCGGACATCTCGATAAGCCGGGCCCGATCCTTCGCCTGTATCTCGGCCTCCTGGCACTGCGTGGTGACGCGCAGGCTGCGGAACTGCTCTACGAGAAAATCGACGAGCGCCCGAACTGCTGTCGGCAGACCTCGCGTTGCGGTGAAGACAAGGTAGATCGTCGCCTGGGACATCTGGTGATTGGGCAGAAGGCGCACGAGCCTGCCATCGCGAATTCCCTCGGCGCAGATATGGTCGGGCAGAAGCCCGACCCCTACCCCGGCGTATATCGCTTCCAGCACGGCCGCGACGCTGCGGCAGCTCATGCGCGGCTTGTGCTGATGCCGGTATCGAGTGCCATCGGGTCCGGTGAACTCCCAGACGTCCCAGTCCTGCCACTCCGTCAGCGGCCCGGCAAACGACACCGTCGGAGCGTCGACAAGACTTTCGACACCTTCGATGGACGGCAGCGAACTTGCAACGTTCTGGTTCGCCACAAGGATCAGATCCACCTTGCTGAGCACGCGCATCGTCAGTTCGGAGTCCGTCTCTTCGGCCAATTGCGCGCGAACCGCGAGATCGAGGCGCTCGTTGATGATGTCGACCCGTCGATCCGTACTGAGTATCTGCAGCTGAACCTTGGGGTAACGGTTGAGAAACGCCGGGATCATGGCGCCAAGCGAGCCATCCAGCAATCCGTGAGGCACGCTTATGCGAATCTGCCCCTGCGGTTCGCCGGTCGCATCGTTGATGGCCTTCGCGGCACGATCCGCTTCACGCAGTATGTTTTCGCAGTGATTGTAGAAGGCGCGTCCGATTTCCGTCACGCGGAATCGATTGACCGTCCGCTCCAGTAGCCTGACGCCGAGTCTTGCCTCCAGCGCTGTTATGTGCCGACTGAGCTTCGATTTCGGCATGTTCAGCACCCGCCCGGCGGCGGAAAAGCCATTGTGACGAACGACTGCGGCAAAATAGACGAAATCGTTTAGATCCTGGAAAACACCCTCTGCGTTCAGCATCGGGCACCCCTTTCAGATAGGCCTGCGACCGTTATCGCTTACCGTTACTAAGGGGTAATGCCAACCGCATGGAACGAGAATTCGTTCCAAATTTGGAACACTGCGTTCCAATCGGTGCCCTTCAATTTGGCCTCCGGCGGGACTATCTGCGCTGAGATTTCCTTTGGCACCATTGCAATGATGGCGTCAGACGCGCTCCCGCGAGCCCCTGAGAACAGCATGACGATCACTATGCGCCGCACAAATGCGGCGCAAAGGAGTCGTATGATTAAGTATTTGATATTGTTACATAAAAACAACACGACACATCAAAGAACTGTCGCAAACAGGGATTTTGCTACCGGGAGAATTGATAGATTTAATCAAGGATGAAATTAAGGCTTCAGCGGTTCGCTGATCCGCCAGCCGAAAGGCAAACTATCGGAACGGCCCCATCTCCCCTGGCGGCGGTTCAATCGAAAAGGAAATGGATTTCAAATGAATATACGGATGGCATTGTTGACCTCCGCCGCAGCGTTTGCTGCTGCGTCCTCGCCGGTCTTTGCTGCTGACGCAATCGTTGCAGCAGAACCCGAGCCGGTTGAATACGTCCGCGTCTGCGACGCGTACGGCTCAGGCTACTTCTACATCCCCGGCACCGAAACCTGCCTCAAGATCAATGGCTACATTCGTTTCCAGGTTGACGGCGGTCCGGATGAGAAGGGTACGTCCGACTGGAACGCCTTCACACGCGCCCAGGTACAGTTCACCGCCAAGAGCGACACGGAATATGGCCCGCTGACCGGCGTCATCGTTTTCCGCAACAACGGCGACAACAGTTCGACCAGCACCATTCTGGATTCGGCATACATCGATATCGCCGGCTTCCGCGCTGGTCTGTTCTACTCGTGGTGGGATGACGACCTTTCTGGCGAGCCGGACGTTCTCTCCAGCTTTGAAACGCTGCACAACTCCATCCGCTACCAGTATGAAAACGGTGACTTCTACGCCGGCATCAGCGTAGACGAACTGGAAGACGGCTACTTCAAGACCGGCGAAAACCCGAACAACGTCGGCATTGCCTTCGGCGTTGGCGGCAAGGCTGGCGTAGTCAGCTACCAGGTGATCGGCGGCTACGACACTGACAACGAAGAAGGCGCTGTCCGCGGCATGCTCTTTGCGGATATCGGCCCGGGCACGCTCGGCCTGGCAGCTATCTATGCGTCTGGCCCGAACTCCTACTACTCTCAGTCGGAATGGACGGTTGCCGCCGAATACGCGATCAAGGCTACCGACAAGTGGACGATTACCCCGATGGCCCAGTACTTCGGTAACTACGTCCCTGATCTTGACAACTTCCACGGCGATTCTTTCGACGGTCTGGGCGATGCCTGGAAGGTCGGCATCACCGTCGACTATCAGATTGTCGACAACCTCTACGCCAAGGCAACGGTCGACTACACCGATCCGGACGACGCCGACGAAGTGACCAAGGGCTTCTTCCGCCTGCAGCGCGCGTTCTAATTCAAAATCCCGGCGCCCTGGATCAACCTTGGGCGCCGCCCAGTATTGCGTTTTCTGATCCGATTGACCTCCGATCAGTTACGGGGACTGGTCCGGTTTCCCTGCCGGACCGTCCTTGCTTTTCCTCCCAAGCATGCCACTGCTTCCGCAGCAAGATATCTCGATCAATGGGGTGCAGGGCCCGAGCGGTTCCGATATCGAACGCTGCGCTCACCTCGATGGGCGCTTGCGCCTAACCCGGGAACTCCTCGAGAGAGTCCACCCGATCGGGGTAGAAGGCGAGATGCTCCTTGATCTCGCTGACCGCAGCATACGGATTTTCATAGGTCCAGATCGCATCCCCGGCGATGTCACCACCCGAAACGATGTTGAAATACGAGGCCTCCCCCTTATAGGGGCAATAGGTATGGTGGTCACTTCGGGTCAGAAGCGCCATGTCGACATCAGCGCGCGGTATGTATTGCACGGCGGGATAGGACGCTTCCTGCAGCGTCAACGCGTTGCGACTGTCGGCAATGACCTGACCGCCGAGCTTTACGACGACGCGCGCCGGATTGGGCCTGACGGTAATTGGATGATCGGGACCGGGTATCTTCATCGGTTGCGCAGACATCGGCAGCTCCTTTCGGCCAGAAACCAGATATAGGAACCGACGTGCCGAATTTCATGAGCCGGTCAAACGAACGGAATCGCGCTGGCTTCATCCGAGTGGCGAATCTGTGCTCATCGTATTGTGCCTTGGCCACGTTCTACCTCGCCATCGTCGCCCGTCGCTGAAACAACCCAAGCCCAACGACCGCCGCCAGCACGCAGGCGACGCCGGCGACTTGGTAGAAATGCAGCGGTTCACCGAGCATCACGAAGGCCATAAGCAACGCCGAAACCGGTGCGACTGCGGTGAAAAGCGAGGCCTCAACCCCACTCACACGCTCCGCCCCCGCATACCAGAGAATGAAGCCGGCAACAGTCGGCACCAGCGCGTAATAGATCACCGCCGACATTGCACCGGCAGGCAATGCGCTTGGCACGCCCTCCGCCAAAAGTGCCGCGACCATGGCGACAAGGAAGCCAATCCCCGTCATCAACGCGGATTGTGTCAGCGCCGGGATCGATGAACTGAGGTTCTTGTTCAGGAGGATGAACAGGCTTTCACAGATCACGGCCCCGAAAACCAGCGCGTTGCCAAGCAGGGATCCACTGCCTGCGCCGGGCGAAAGAGCAATGAAGAGAACACCGGTTGCCGCCAGCGCGATCGCCAATACCATCGATGAATGGGGTCGCTCGCCCAGAACCGCAACGGAAAGCGCCCCGGCCACGACCGGCAGCGTCCCGATGATGACACCGGCGTCGGCGGCGGTCGTCAGCTTCAGGCCGGAGATCAGCAAAGTCGTGTAGCCAACGCTACCCGCCCCGGCTTGAACGAAGAGGATAATCCAGTCCCGAAACGGCAAGTTTGGCAAGCGCGTCCGGGTCATGCGCATCAAAAGCACAAAGAACGGGAAGGCTGTGGCAAAGCGCAGAGCTGTCGCCGTGAACGGCGGCATGCCTGAAGCAATGACCCGACTTGCGATCACCGTGCTGCCCACTGTGATCATCGCCAAAGTCAGATAGAGGTAACCTTGCAAATGTCGCTGCATCGTCTTCTCCCGTTTGCGCAGAAGAAAGACGAAAAACGTCTGGCAATCTTGTATGAAATTGCAGCGCGGTCAGGCGACCGCATTTGCATAGGCGCGCGGAGAGACCCCATATTTCCGGACGAACACCCGTGTCATATGGCTTTGGTCGACGAAGCCGCTGGCAAGGGCAGCCTCTGCCAAGGGCGCGCCGCCGGCGATCAGGCGCCTGGCAAGATGGATGCGGCGCTGAACCAGATAGGCATGAGGTGTCAGGCCGGTCGCCTTGGCAAAACCGCGCAACACCTGGAACCGGCTGAGCCGGCTTGCGCGGGCAAGGTCCGATAGACAGATCGCCGCAGTCGGATCGCAGTCGATCATTTCCTGCGCGGTTGAAATGGACTGAGGACCAACCTGCCCTTCATTCGGCAGGACCTCCGCAACGACACGCGCGACGATTTCAAGGATGGCTTCCTCATGCTGCATTCGCGGTTCCCCGGAACTGGTCACCAGCCCAAAGGCTGCCTCGAAGTGCGCGGCAATCGCTTTGTCGTGCAATACCGGATGCGGAATCTCGACAGCCGATCGCCGTCCCTCCGTGATCTCCGACACATTGGCAGCGATCATCTCGGGATCGAAGTAGAGTATCCTCCACGACCTCCCCTCGCCGATCGGCGAGCCATCATGCACTTCGTTCGGGTTGACCGTGATGATATCGCCGGCACCCGCCTCAACCATCCCGCGGCCGCTCAGGGACTTTTGCGCACCTGACGAAACCAGCCCGATGCCGAATTGCTCATGCGTATGGCGCGCGAAGCTTTGGTTGCTATCGGCAGCCACCGCCTCGATGCCGGGAACGACCGACCTGAACATGCGAAATTGACTGCGGGCCATGCGTACGCTTCCAGAGGTGACACCTTATAGTGCCAGCCCAGACGACTGAAAACAATGCAGCGGCAAGTCGGCCGGACGCCGCGAGCGCGTCAGCGATCAATGCTTATTGGCTTGGATCAATGGATCGTTTCGCGAAAATCGTCGCTGGCAAGAATCGCAAAGACATCCTCAAGCGCGGCGACCAGGATGTCAGTGAGCTCGTCCCCGCGATTTTCGACAAAGGCAGCCTTGGTTGCCTCATCGTGTAATTCGAAGAAGCGCTCGATCTCATTCGACATCTCATTGTCCTTTCACGCGCCACCGACATGTGGCGATGGACAAAGCTATCCCGGCTGTCTTGTGCCGAACTTGTGAACGCTAGTCCATCGGGAAGCGGCGGCGCGCCCATTCGCTTCTCGGAACTGGATTGCCTACAGCAAAGCCGAAGGATTTCACCTTTGTCGCCCCGTCGTCCACCTCGCAACGGAAGCGAACATCGTACCACCGACCAGATGCCCGAAATGCGTTGCTGGCTTGAAGGACTGTACCCTTTGAAAGACTGTAGGACGGCAGGATTTCTGGCCGATATGCTGGAGATCCATGTATCAGTTGCTGTCGAAGCTCAGTGCTGCAAAGCTCCGCCACACGGGCACCCCGCGGCAGATCGCCCATTGCGGTTCTCGCCACCGGATCGTTGGTCATCTTCTGCGAAAACAACGTCTTCGCCTCCGTCAGTTCGATGGGCTTGTCCGCCTGGGCGGTTGCGGTCGCATCGGGCTTTGTTGAGTTGGGCGGTTTTCCCTGCTCGAAGCTCGTCTTGGCCTCGCTTTCGGCTCCCGCGGCAGGGCCGTTCTTCTCGGCATGGTTATCGGCCAGGTCGACCTGCGGGAGTTCGACATCCTCCGGAACCGGATTGGCGGGTGGCTCCTTGCTTTCGGGTGCCTTGGCTGCTTCCGCCATTTCCTCTGGCTTCGTTTGATCTTCTTGGGGTTCCGGCCTGGGCTCTGGTGAAGGCTTCGGCGTATCCGATTTCACACCCGCGACGGACGCATCCCCCTCCGTCGATTTTTCTGGTCCTGTATCCTTGTCGCCAAATTCCGCCACTGGGCGCAGCGCCGACAGGGGCTGCGCCTTGCCAGCCTGTTCCTTGGACTGGGCTTCGGGCGGCTTTTCCGGTGGCTTCTCTTCCGGCGCTTTTGCCTCCTCCGCCGGAGGCGGCGGTGGTGGCGGAGGCGGTTGCTCGGCCTTTGCTTCCTTTGGCGGTTCCGCAGGCTTCTCGGCCGGCTTTTCTTCTGCCTTCTTCTCCTCCGGTTTCGGCTCCTCGGGCTTGGGCTCTTCCGGCATCTTCAGTTCCGGCGGCTTTTCCTCGGGTTTCTTCTCCTCCGGCGGCGGCACGAGGTCGACGCTGACAGTTTCCTCCTCCGGCTGGGGAGCAGGCACGGGCAGCTTCACGAGAAAGAAGGCGACGACGGCAAGGTGCAACACCACGGAGGCAAAGATGCCCCAGCCGAATGCTCCCCATTTTTTTGCCGAAACCTGCTGCATGCCTACGAACGATGCCCTACGCCACGCTACCGATGTGGCCTTTTAACAAGGCATCATCAAGCCATAAAACAAAAAAGCCTCGCGCTCCACGGACGCAATGCGTCAGCGCAGGACATGATCCACATATTTGCCAGCAGCAGGCCCGGCAGCCCGACAAATCAGCCCAGCGAACCTATGATCTCGCGATAGGCGGCCTCCGGAAATGCCTTCAATGTCCGCGTGCGCACATTGCCGGCCATTCCAAGAGACAAGTTAAAACGGGCCATCACGGCATCGTCAGGTGCCTCGCATACGGCGACTAGGTCATGATCGCCCATCGTCAGGAAAAAATTTTGGAAGGAGCCACCCATATCGCCAAGCAGCTTCTTTGCCGCGTCCAGGCGCTTTGTCGAGTCGCGAACGTTGCGAATGCCCTGATCCGTCCAATTGATAAGCACGATGTAAGTGGTCATTGCACACCTCCCACCGGAGGGTCTCGGCCCTACGCAACAGGCTATGGCGACCTTCGCTCATGCGCTGTGGTCAGTCCTGTCCCCCGTGGAGCGTACCTTACTCCTGTCCCCATTTGACAACAAGGAACACCGTGGTCCGCGGATGCGCGCCAAAGGAAAAGCCGGGCACAAGGCCCGGCTCTCGGATGCGCTTGGTCAAAGGTGAAAACTTAGCTGTCCAGGAACGAGCGGAGCTTTCTGGAGCGGCTCGGATGCTTGAGCTTGCGTAGCGCCTTCGCCTCGATCTGACGGATACGTTCGCGGGTGACCGAGAACTGCTGACCGACTTCTTCGAGCGTGTGGTCGGTATTCATGCCGATGCCGAAGCGCATGCGCAGGACGCGCTCTTCGCGCGGCGTCAGCGATGCCAGAACACGGGTCGTCGTTTCGCGCAGGTTCGCCTGGATGGCCGCGTCGATCGGCAGAAGCGCATTCTTGTCCTCGATGAAATCGCCGAGGTGTGAATCTTCTTCGTCGCCCACGGGGGTTTCGAGCGAGATCGGCTCCTTGGCGATCTTCAGAACCTTGCGGACCTTTTCGAGCGGCATTGCGAGCTTTTCGGCCAGTTCTTCCGGCGTCGGCTCACGGCCGATCTCGTGCAGCATCTGGCGCGACGTGCGGACGATCTTGTTGATCGTTTCGATCATGTGCACCGGAATACGGATCGTGCGGGCCTGGTCGGCGATCGAACGGGTGATCGCCTGACGGATCCACCATGTCGCATAGGTCGAGAACTTGTAGCCGCGACGGTACTCGAACTTGTCGACCGCCTTCATCAGGCCGATGTTGCCTTCCTGAATGAGGTCGAGGAACTGCAGGCCGCGGTTCGTGTACTTCTTGGCGATGGAGATGACGAGACGAAGGTTCGCTTCGACCATTTCCTTCTTGGCGATGCGTGCTTCGCGTTCGCCCTTCTGCACCATGTGCACGATGCGGCGGAATTCCGAGATCGAGATGCCGGTTTCCGTTGCGAGATTCTGGATCTCCTGGCGGATGTCGCGGATCGTCGTATTTTCGCCCTTGGCGAATTCCTTCCAGCCGCGTGCGGCCAGATTGCCGATCGACTTCATCCAGTTCGGATCAAGCTCGGCGCCCTGATACTGCTCAAGGAACGAGTCACGCTTGACACCGTAGGATTCAGCCAGACGCAGCAGGCGACCTTCGTTCTGAACGAGACGCTTGTTGATGTCATAGAGCTGCTCGACGAGGGCGTCGATGCGGTTCTGGTTCAGCGACAGAGACTTGACGGCCTTGATGAGCTCATCTTTGAGTTCCTTGTAGCGGCGCTCCTGGGCGGACGACAGCGTGCCGGTGGCAGCAAGCCGCTGCTCGACCTGCTGGTCCTGAAGCTTGCGCAGCTTCTTGTAGGTCTCGGCGATGATGTCGAGCGTCTCCATGACCTGCGGACGCAGTTCCGCTTCCATAGCGGCCAGCGACAGGTTGGACTCGTCTTCGTCTTCTTCTTCCTCTTCCGGAGGCAGACCCTCGCCGCCGACATTGGTGATGTCGTCGTCGCCGGAACGGACGCGGCGCGTCTTTTCCTTTTCTTCAGCAGCCTTTCGGTCGGCCTCGATCTTCTCGGGGCTCTGGAACTGCGGCGCAGCCTTGGCCTCCGGGCCGGAATAGGTCGTTTCGAGATCGATGATCTCGCGAAGCAGCGTCGTGCCTTCGTTCAGTTCGTCACGCCAGATGATCAGCGCCTGGAACGTCAGCGGGCTCTCACAGAGACCGCCGATCATCGTTTCGCGGCCGGCCTCGATGCGCTTGGCGATCGCGATTTCGCCTTCGCGCGACAGAAGCTCCACCGAGCCCATCTCGCGCAGGTACATGCGCACCGGATCGTCGGTACGGTCGGTCGGCTCTTTCTTCTTGGCGGTCGCAAGGGCAGTACCGCCAGAAGGGGCCAGTTCGCCGCCTTCGCTTTCGTCGTCGGAGCTGGAATCGTCGTCGTCGCCACCGCTGGCGCCGGCCTCTTCGGCTTCCTCGTCCTCGATGACGTTGATGCCCATATCGGACAGCATCGACATCGTGTCTTCGATCTGCTCGGACGTCACCTCTTCGGACGGCAGGACAGCATTCAGCTCGTCCATCGTCACATAGCCGCGCTTCTTCGCGGCCTTGATCATCTTCTTGACCGCGTCATCGGAAAGATCGAGAAGAGGGCCGTCGGTGCCGCCGTCGCGTTCGACTTCCGCTTCTTCGTTCTCTTTGACCTTGGTTGCCATTTATGTCGTCGCCTTCCTGACGCTATTCAAACTCGCCGCAGTGAACGGCCGCACGCAGCCGATACGCCGCATACGACCGTCTCGAATCACCTAGTCCCACCTAACGGGATGAGATTTAATGCCTGATTAACCACGATTGCCGGCGACGGACGACAGAGCTCAAAAGTCATCATATGTCCGGCCATGGTTGTGCGATCCGCCCTTGACCCAGTTCACCGCTTTCCAAGTCGAACGGTGATTCCCATATTTTTTGTTCTCGTCAAGCTTTTCTAGCAAAAAAGCCTCAGAAAACCCGGAAAAAGCCTTATCCACAGGCCCGGAACCGCTCAAGCGATTGCCAAGCATAGATAGGATGTCACCACAAGAAGACAAGAGCAGCAGGCATTCTTCTTGAACGGCAAAGTTGCCGCCAAGATTCGTCTGCCCGCCGCCAGTTGTTCAATCCGGGTCGAAAGCTTAGTGAGACTGCCCATCCCAGGGTTGGATCTCTAGACTTGCAAGATCGACAGCAGGAATGCAGCGGACGTTGATGCACGCCATCTCGGCGCCATCAGGCATTTTGGCTTCGGCGAAAGGAGCAATGCCGCACGTGTCGCAGAAGCGGTGCTGAATGGTGCGCGTATTGAACGTATAGGTCGACAGGGTCTCACGCGGCGTTTTCAGCGTGAACTTGTCGCGCGCAACGAAGGCGAGCAGCCCTCCGCGCCGTCGGCAAAGTGAACAATTGCAATCAAGGGCGGAGGTGAACTCCCCGTCCACTTCAAATGCGATTTTGCCGCAATGGCAGCTTCCCTCGTAAATCATAAGTCCCCCTCAGTTCCAATCCATGACCACCTTGCCGGAGTTGCCGGAGCGCATCGCCTCGAACCCCTCCCGGAAGTCATCGATGCCGATCCGGTGCGTGATGACAGGCGACAGATCCAACCCGCCTTGCACGAAGGCAATCATCTTGTACCAGGTCTCGAACATCTCGCGGCCGTAGATGCCCTTCAGGTTAAGCATCTTGAAGATGACTTTGTTCCAGTCGATCTCGAAGCCGGCGGGTGCGATGCCGAGGATGGCGATCTTGCCGCCATTATTCATCTTGTCGATCATGTCGCGGAACGCCGGTGCGGCGCCCGACATTTCCAGTCCGACGTCGAAGCCCTCGGTCATGCCGATCGACTTCATCACATCGGCAAGGTTCTCCTTCGAGGCGTCGACGACATAATCGATGCCAAGCTTGCGGGCGAGGTCGAGCCGGTGCGGGTTGATATCGGTGATGACGACCTTGCGCGCCCCCGATCGCTTGGCGACCAGCGCCCCCATGATGCCGATCGGCCCAGCGCCGGTGACAAGCACGTCCTCGCCGACGAGATCGAAGGACAGCGCCGTGTGCACCGCGTTGCCGAATGGATCGAAGATCGCGGCTATCTCGTCGGGAATATCATCCGGGATTGGCACCACGTTCGCCTCGGGAATGCAGACGAACTCTCCGAAGGAACCGGGGCGGTTGACGCCGACGCCCAGCGTATTGCGGCACAGATGCCCCCTACCTGCACGGCAGTTGCGGCACTTGCCGCAGACGATATGTCCCTCGCCGGAGACCCGCTCGCCGACATGATATTTCGTTACCGCCGAGCCGATCTGTGCGATCTCGCCGCAGAATTCGTGGCCAACCACCATCGGCACCGGAATGGTCTTCTGCGCCCACTGGTCCCAGTTCCAGATATGCACATCGGTGCCGCAGATCGCGGATTTTTTCACCTTGATCAGCACATCGTTCGGCCCGACCTCGGGAACGGGAACATGCTCCATCCAAAGCCCGACCTCCGGCTTTGCCTTGACCAGTGCCTTCATCATGTTCGACATGATCCTACTCTCCCAAACCCTTTAGATGACACCGAGTTCGCGGCCAGCTTCCGCGAAGGCTGCGATCGTCCGCTCGACGTCCGCACGCGAATGCGCGGCCGACATCTGCGTGCGGATGCGTGCTTGCCCTTTCGGCACAACCGGGAAGGAGAAGCCGATCACGTAGACGCCCTTTTTCAACATCAGCGCCGCCATGTCCTGCGCCAGCTTGGCATCGCCGAGCATGACCGGAATGATCGGATGCCCCTCGCCCGCCAACGTGAAGCCGAGCTTCGTCATCGCGGAGCGGAACAGCGTCGCATTGGCCGCCAGCCGCTCGCGCAGTGCATCGCCATTCTCAATGAGATCGAAGACCTTGAGGGACGCCGCGGCGATCACCGGCGCCAGCGTATTCGAGAACAGATAGGGACGCGACCGCTGGCGGAGCCACTCGACCGTTTCCGCCTTGGCCGAGGTATAGCCGCCGGAAGCACCGCCGAGCGCCTTCCCAAGCGTCCCGGTGATGATATCGACCCGGCCCTCGACCCCGCAATGCTCCGCCGATCCGCGCCCGTGTTTGCCAACGAAGCCGACGGCGTGGCTGTCATCGACCATGACCATCGCGCCATACTTCTCGGCCAAATCGCAGACGCCCTGCAGATTGGCAATGATGCCGTCCATCGAAAAGACACCGTCGGTGGCGATCAGCTTGAAGCGACTGCCTTGCGCCTTCTTCAGCTCTTCCTCCAGCGCCTTCATGTCATTGTTGGCATAGCGCAAGCGCTTGGCCTTGGAGAGGCGCACACCGTCGATGATCGAGGCATGGTTCAGCGCGTCTGAGATGATCGCATCTTCCTCACCGAGCAGCGTTTCGAACAGGCCGCCGTTAGCGTCGAAACACGAGGAATAGAGGATGGTGTCTTCCATGCCGAGGAAGGAGGAAATGCGCGCCTCGAGCTGCTTGTGCTCCTCCTGCGTGCCGCAGATGAAGCGCACGGAGGCCATGCCATAGCCATAGCGGTCGAGCGCCTTCTTGCCCGCTTCGGCAAGCTCCTCGTTGTCGGCGAGCCCGAGGTAGTTGTTGGCGCAGAAGTTCAAAACCCGCTCGCCTGAGGTAACGGCGATTTTGCCTGCCTGCTTCGACGTGATGATGCGCTCGGACTTGTAAAGCCCGGCGTCCTTCAGTGCGGCAAGTTCGGTGCGCAGGTGGGAGAGGAATTGCGAGGTCATTGAATGCCCTTCTTGTGATGTTTCCCGATGCCCTGCACTAGCACATAGCCAAGCGCCTGTCTTGCCGTCCTCAAGCCTGGTTTTGCGGACGCAGATCGTCAAATCATATCCACTGTGTGGATTGACACAGATCAGAACCGGTCAGCGTCCACGACGGGTATCCGAGGCGCTTGTGATGAGCATGGGCGCCGTGCCGGCGATGACAACATTCCAGGCGATCTCGGCTGCATGCTCGACAAGCGGCCGACGCTGGCAGATCGAGCTGCTCCTTCGCGAGGCGCTCTAATGTTCGTTCCGCTGGGGTTTCAGTGGCACATCATTGTTCCCGACCGGCAGCATGGTCTGCAAGACCCCGTCGCGCCGGACAAGCGCATGAAACAGCGCGGCCGCAAGATGCAGCAAGACGAGCGCGAAAAAGGCAAAGGCCAGATAGAAGTGCGCGTTCCACAGCAGTGTGTGCAGGCTGTCGCTCTGCGGCAGGATCGCAGGAAGCCGTATCTGACCGTAAAGGACGATAGGATAGGCGCCTGCAGACATCATGGCCCAGCCAATCAGCGGCATGCCGATCATCAGTGCGTACAAGGCAAGGTGCGACAGGTGCGCGGCGAGCTTCATCGGCTCGGGAAGATCGACAGGCAGCGCCGGCGCGCCATAGATAAATCGGACCACAAGGCGGATCAGGGCCAGTACGAGAATTGTGATGCCGAGCGTCTTATGGGTGGCCAGCAAAGGGGTGTACTGCCGCCCGATCGTGGACACCATCCCGACGCCGATAAAAAGCATTGCCAGAATGCAGATTGCCATCAGCCAGTGCAATGAGCGCTGAAGCGCGGTGAACTCGGTGTTGGTGCGGCTCATGGCTTTGTGCTCCCGGCGGTTCGAGGGTAGTAACTCGCTTCCGAAGTACGCAGGTCATAAGACTTGGCATAAGCTGCCGAGCGCGCTGCCGGGAACGGATCGTCGGACACCTTGATGCCATCAGGCAAGACGGTCGGATCGAAGTTGATGTCGCGGCAAGGGCCGTCTGCCTCCACCTCGATCTTCTGCACGACCAGCGTGCCGGCCTGAACAGTTCTGCGCTCCGGTGGCCACGCCTTCGTCGGATCCGAGGTTGGGTCCGATGGGTCGGCTTGCGTTAAGACCATCGTCCAGCGCTGCGGCGCCTTGCTGACGCGGTCCATGATGTCCTCGTCCAAGTGGTTGGGACCAAGCTTTTCCAGGTCAGGAGCGGAAATCGGCGTGACCTGCGCCTGCGGCGTCAGCGACCAGCGGACAGCGTGGTCTGCGCCGGCGCCATCGGTAAAGATGAAGGCGTTGAGGCTATTGAATGCCACTTCCGCGTAGCTGGCGGTCCACGGCGCAGTCGTTGCCCACTTGCCGAATGCCGCAAATTCCGGATGCGCTGCGGCGAAAGCTTTCATGACCTCCGGATCCTTGCTCTTCGACGCTTCGAGCAGCTCGTAGAACGCCTGAGGCGTGGCGACCGGAAAGATTGGCGGATCGATCATGGCCATGCGCCAAACGTCGCCGTCGGGGGTCGAAATCTGAACCCCGATCCCCCGCACGCGAACCGTGGCGTCGGTTGCACTCGGGTCAGGCGTACCAAGATTGAATCGTCCGACAACCGGATATTGCCCAGCAACGAAAGCGGTCGCACGGGAGAGAGCCGTGCCATTCCCGTTCGCTTCAAATATGCCGGTGAAACAGATGCCTTTTGCGTGATTTCGCCGATGGCCAAGCGCCGGCCCATCGGGTGGCGCCAGCGCACCGACGAGCTTCGTCGGGGTGAGACGCCCGGGCGAGAACCATCCTGCAGTGTAAGCGAACGCCCCTGCTCCGATGGCGACCACGGCAGCGATGATGACCAGAGATCCCAGATGAGAATGCGGCTGCGATTGCGACGGGTCAGGCATCCAACATTCTCCGCTGTTAACTTGCGCGTTCAAGGCAATGTCTGTGGGATGTTTTCACTCTCTGCGCCGACGGTTGCTGGAAACGATGGCGGCAATGGCAAGCTATGGACCGAAGGCAAAAGGAGGCACCATGCGAACAGTGCATCGCGGGATGCCTGCATGTGTCGTGGCATGGAAGATGCCATTGTTAAAACGTACGGTCAAACCCTAGCCGTCGTGGCTGAGGATCACGTCTAGAAACGCATCGCCGTAGCGCTCGAGTTTCGATTGGCCGACGCCCGAGATGGCGAGCATCTCCTTGTGCGTGCGCGGCCGCTCGGTCGCGAAGGCAATGAGCGTCGTACCGCCAGTGAGGGTTGGCAGCGGAACCTTTTGATGACTCAGCGTTTCTAGGAACATGATAAAAACCCTGCTGATCGGCGGATTCATCTTGCTTCTGGTCCACGGTATCGGAAACGGGCAGGAAATTTCGGCCCAAGCCGTCAACGATGCAGTGACAGCCAGCATCTCCGACCAACCGGCAGAGCGATCACCGCAGCCGGACCCGGCCCTCGTCCACCTTCAGGTTCTCCTGGATCGAGCGGGTTCGTCGCCGGGCGTAATCGACGGGCTCCCCGGGGAGAACCTGACGAAGGCTGTCGCTGGCTTCGAAGCAATGCAGGGTTTGCCCGTCGATGGGAAGCCAGATCCGGAGATGGCCAAGCGTTTGAACGATGATCACCATGTCATCGGACCCTATGTGATCGCTCCGGATGACGCCGCGGATTTGGTCGAGAACATACCGAAGGACTACGCCAAGCAGGCTGAAATGCAGCATCTTGGCTACACCAGCGTAGCTGAGAGGCTGTCAGAGAGATTCCACATGGACACTAACCTGTTGAAAGCGCTGAACCCTGAGAAAAAATTCATCCCGGGCGAAACAATTTCGGTCGCGGTCATAGGTGCGCCGAGAACCGGGAGCGTTAAACTGATCGAAGCGAGACGCAAGAGTGGTCAGGTGATCGCATATGCTAAGGACGGATCCATCCTGGCCGTATATCCCGCCACTATCGGCAGCGAGGACAACCCCTCTCCCACTGGGCGACACAAGGTTATTGGCGTCGCTCGCGATCCAAAATACGTTTACAATCCCAAGCTCAACTTCCAGCAGGGCAAAAATAAAAAGAAACTTGAACTGCCAAGCGGCCCCAATAACCCAGTCGGAACGGTTTGGATCGACCTCTCCGAGCCAACCTATGGCATTCACGGAACTCCGCAGCCCAATCTGATCGACAAGGCTGGCTCACACGGATGCGTCAGGCTTACCAATTGGGACGTCGAGGAACTCGCAAGCATGGTGAAACCGGGGGTAAAAGTAGACTTCCGCGACTGAACGGGGGCGCGCCCCGATGGACTTCAGCCTGGAACGCACCGGGATCGCTCGCCATCCCCATTGAACGACTGAATCCCGAACCGCTTCGTCTGGCCTTGTAGCCGCCAGCCGGAATAGCAGTCGCGGACGATGACGTCTGTTGAAGGCCACAACCGCATGCCCACAGGATTTTGCCATCCCTTGGACATCGTATGAAACCGCGGGGGGTCTGCAACAATAGCAAGATAGGCGAAACGAGGATTAGCAAAGCAAAGACTGGAGATCGAAGCCCCTCGACGCGTCCCAAAACAGCTGGCACCATCTCGAAGACGACGCAGGAAACCACGGCGATGAGCATGAATGCGGCAGTCCGCATGAGCAGCAACACCTGGCAAACGTCCCTCGTCGGGATCTCGAAGCATCCTTTGAAAGCCTTATCGATGTCAGGAAGCGGGGAAACCTCAGCTTCTCGCGGCATGCTTCATGCGAATCGTAGTATCCCTACGCCATGAGTTTTCTTCGTACAAAAACGCCATCAGCCCCGGAACCTTTCACAAGGCGTTCAATGATGCCTGCTGCCAGCCAACGCTCCGCGTCTTGCGCACTGTTCGACGACCGCGCTTCCCCCGAGGAAGTTTTGAAACGCGTCTGGGGGTACGACAGCTTCCGTGGAAAGCAGGCAGACGTCATTCGCCATGTCATGTCTGGAGGCGATGCGCTCGTGCTATTCCCGACGGGCAAGGGCAAATCCCTGTGCTTCCAGATACCCGGTGTTTGCCTGCCGGGAACGACCATTATCATCTCGCCGCTCATCGCGTTGATGAGGGATCAGGTTGAGGAGCTGAAGTCGCTGGGCGTGGCAGCCGAGTGCCTCTGGTCGCAGCAATCCGAAGAAGAATCCCGCCGTGTCCGGTCCAGTCTGCGAGCTGGCAAGATCAAGCTCCTGTATGTAACGCCGGAGCGCGTTGTGATGCCTGGCTTTGCCGACCTGTTCGGAAGCGTGCCGATTTCCCTGATCGCTATCGACGAATGCCACTGCGTCAGTTCCTGGGGACATAATTTTCGCAAAGATTACCTTGGACTTGGCAAGCTCAAGGAGCTTTACCCCGATGTCCCCAGAATTGCGCTGACGGCGACCGCGGACGCTCATACACGGGCTGACATCATCCGGCAGTTGGAACTGGATGACGCCGCCGTTTACATGGATAGCTTCGACCGCCCGAACATTTCATACGAGATCGTGGAGCGGGACAATGCCAGAAGTCAGCTCCTGCGCTTCCTGAAGCGGCACGAGGGATCGAGCGGGATCGTCTATTGCCTATCGAGGAAGAAGGTCGAAGAGACCGCTGAATGGCTAAACGGTCACGGCATCAAGGCCAAAGCATACCATGCCAAGATGGATCCGACCGAGAAGGCAGCGAACCAGGACGCGTTTCGTTTAGAAGAAGACCTTTGCCTCGTCGCGACCGTGGCCTTTGGGATGGGCATCAACAAGCCGAACGTTCGCTACGTGGCGCATGTTGACCTCCCCTCTTCGGTCGAAGCCTATTACCAGGAAACTGGACGCGCAGGTCGCGATGGTCTCCCGTCTGAAGCCTTCATGATCTACGGCATGGCGGACATCGTCCAGCGTCACCGCATGATCGACGAAGGCGAAGCGACGGACGAGATCAAGCGCATAGAACGGGCGAAACTGAACGCCCTTCTCGGAATCTGCGAGACGGCGGGATGCCGGCGAAAGGCGATCCTTGGCCACTTCGGCGAAGCGGCGTCCGCGCGGTGCGGAAATTGCGACACCTGCAACCGGCCGGTCGAAACCTGGGATGGCACCGCAGCCTCTATCAAAGCATTGGCGGCCGTTTATCGAACGGGCGAGCGCTTCGGCGTGGCTCATCTGATCGACGTGCTGACCGGCAACTTAACGGATCGCACCTCGAAGTTCGGCCATACCGAGATGCCCGTGTTCGGCGCAGGAAAAGACCTTCCGGCCAGCACCTGGCAATCTGTGTTTAGACAGTTGCTCGCCCATTCCTTCATTTCGGTCGCCCATGACGAGTTTGGAGCCATAAAGCTCGATCAGTCAGCTCGTGCGGTCTTCAAGAAGGAAATCAACGTTGTCCTGCGCAAGGATTCCGGGGAAAAATTTGGCAAGGGGGCCAAAGGTAGGACGCCGCAGGCAAAAAGGGGTACTGGCCTGTCTGGTCGCGATGAGCAGCTCTTCCAGGCGATGCGAGCGGAACGGATGTCCATCGCCAAGGAAATGGGCGTCGCTCCTTATGTGATTTTCCCGGATACCACACTCATCGCGTTTGCAACCGAGCGACCGACGACAGATCACGAAATGTTGTCGATCTCAGGTGTTGGCGCGACCAAGCTCGAACGATACGGCCGCCGGTTTATGGAAATCATCTCGGATTCGGAATGACGTGCCGCCCGCCGTCGACTGTCTGTTGGCGGTTGTCGGCACAGCGAGGAAGCTGAAGCCGAACGTCGCGTCCCCGATCTGCCGAACCCATCAATGGCTCGCCGCTCCCTTGACGCGGCCGGAAAGCACGCCGAAACCATCGATGATCGCTTCCTGGTTCTCAAGGCGAAGCCCTTCGAAATGGACCTCCTGCAAAGCGCGCATCAACTGGTCGATCACCTCGCCGTTGCCGGCTTCGGTCGCCTCGGCGATCTCACGCTCAAGCTCGATCTTCTGGAAGCGCAAAGCCTTGGCACGCTTATGGAAGGCGAGCGCCTGCCGATACCCCTCCCGTGCATCCTCCATTGCCGCCTCCGATGTAGCGATCCAGAGGCGAGCATTGCGAATCTGCTGCTCAAGCCCCTGCAGCAACGGACCGAAACCCTGCTCTTCCATGCGCTCCAGCAGATACTCACGCGTCAGATGCGGCCCGGCAACGGCCGCCGCAGCCCCGAGCATGACGGACCAGAGCCGCTGAAGCTCGCGGTTGTCGTAATCGATCGAGGCGATCTCGTCATATTCGTCCTGCATCAAGGCCGGATGGTTGATGACCGTCAGCGCCAGCACGCTCTCTCGCAAGGCAGGTGTTTCCTGATGGCCACGAACCAGACCGGAGCGGGCCAGCCGATCGGAAATGCCGCCGCCGGAAAGGCGCGGGCCGCGCGCGGCCTCCCCGCCACGGCCGCGGGATTGGCCGGCGCCGCGATCGAAGCTTCGCCGCTCATTGCTACGATTCTGGAATTGCGGCTGAAAGAAGCCGTTCAGCCGGTCGCGCATGTCCTGCTGGTAGTGACGGCGGACATTCTCATCGGCAATGACGGCGACGAGCTGCTTCAACCGCGCTTCGAGCTCCGCCTTCGCTTCAGGCGTCTCGAACTGCCCAGTATTGATTTCACGGCCCCAGATCATCTCAGCCAGCGGCTTGGCCTGGCTCATCACCTTGTCGAAGGGCGCGCGCCCCTCGTTGCGCACCAGATCGTCCGGATCCTTGCCGTCTGGCAGCAGGGCAAAGCGAACGGTGCGCCCTGGCTTGATATGCGGGAGCGCCAGATCGGCTGCGCGATTGGCAGCGCGAATGCCGGCGCCGTCGCCATCAAAGCAAAGCACCGGCTGCGGCGTCATCTTCCAGAGGAGGTCGAGCTGATTCTCGGTCAATGCGGTGCCAAGCGGCGCGACGGCATTCTCGACGCCGGCCTGATGCAGCGCGATCACGTCCATATAGCCTTCGACGGCGATGATCGTGCCCTCGCCGTTGGCGCCCTGCGTCGCCCGGCGGGCGCGCGCGAAATTGTAGAGCACATTGCCCTTGTGGAAGAGCTCCGTCTCGTTGGAATTGAGATATTTGGCCGGCGCGTCCGCAGACATGGCCCGCCCGCCGAAAGCAATCACTTTCTCGCGGGACGACAGGATCGGAAACATGATGCGGTCACGGAAACGGTCATAGGAGACCGGCACGTCGGGACCGTGGACCACCAGACCACAAGCCTCGATCTGCTCCTTGGCAACGCCCTTGCCTGCCAGAAACTCTTTCAGGGCATTGCGGCTGTCCGGCGCGAAGCCAAGCCGGAACGTCTCGATCGTCCGCCCCGTCAGCCCGCGATCGCGCAGATAAGCGCGCGCCCGCGCACCGTTTGCCGTTTGTAGCTGATCCTGAAAGAACTTGGTCGCGAGCTCCATCACGTCGAGAAGCGAGGTGCGCTCCTTCTCGCGCTTTTCCATGACCGGATCGGCAACCGGCATAGCAACGCCTGCCATATCGGCGATCTGCTGCACGGCCTCCGGGAAGCTCAACCCCTCCAGATCCGTCAGGAATCGGAAGTGATCGCCGGTGACGCCACAGCCGAAGCAGTGGTAGCGCCCCTTGCGGTCCTCGCAGTGAAAGCTCGGCGACTTTTCGCCGTGAAACGGGCAACAGGCCCAATAATCGCCGCGAGAGACGTTGGTCTTGCGCTTATCCCAGCTCACACGACGACCGATCACGTCCGAAATCGGCACGCGATCGCGTATCTCGTCGAGAAAGGAATTGGAAAAGCGCATGTGAACCTCTTAGCTGGGTCCATATAAGCAGGTTCATCGGCACATGCCACGGCATTTGGCCAAAGGACGCGCTATTCACAGGGCCTTCGTGGCTTGAAAAATCTCCAGGAATGCGCGTTCAAAAATACGTTACCGCCCCTGCGACATGGGGTGCGACACTGAAAGCCGCAACCCGCTTTTTGCGTGTATGCCAGACGAGCGTGCCGGCCACTCATTTTTTGCCAATCGTCAAAAATCGATGACGGAACAACAGCTTCGCAATTGCTCGAAATGATGATTGCCCGTCGCAAAGCCACAACCTCAAGCACGAATGACACATCTAAGGCAGCCTCCGTCGCCAATCATTATTTTTTTGTAATTTGAATCACTTGCCGCGTCGCAATAACTTCAGAGCCAACACAGCGATCCCCGTGCGAGGCACCATCCCTACCCCCGGCGCCGCCTCGCAAGGGTGTCTTTGCAAGTACCTGTTGGCTTGGATCTCGGTCCTGCGTTGCCACCGGAAGCAAAGAGCAAGAAGGCAGGAGCACCCCCAGCTCCTGCCTTCTTTAATTTCACCCAAAGGTTTAATTTTTGATATTTCCGCCTCCACTATCGGCCGCGGAAGGCATTGACAGTTATCGTCCGATGCCTAATGAAAGCGACCTATCGGGATGGTCGCATGCCACATAAAGTTGAAGATTTTTTAGAAAGCGACGCCTTCTTCGTGGCCGTGCTGCATTGCGCCCGCGAAATGCTGTCGATCTATCGCGAGAGCCCGCGCATCGCATCGATCTTTGCCGCGCAACAGCGCTGGCTGATGGCCCATGCCGGCTTCGCCCTTCATTTCGGCTACCCTGGCGAACCGAAACTCGGTCTCTATTCCGGCCGTTTCATCGCCTTCGTCGTGGCCAACAAGATTGCCAGCCGCAACACCGCCGCGGCCTTTATCCAGGAAATGCTTGCATACCGGTTCCTTCGCCCGGTCGAGAGTACCAGCGACAAGCGCACGCGCCTGTTGGAGCCGACGGAAACTGCCCACGAGCACTTTTTCAGGTGGCTCGCCACGCATCTTTTCATTCTCGACAGTCTGGACGGCAGCAATCGGCTGGACCGAATCAACGCCGACCCGGCAGCCTTCTCCAAGATACAGCCGCTGATTTCCAAGGCGATCATCGATAGCGACGCCGTGCGCGACCCCGGCGCAACATATAGTCTGTTCAACTGGGCCAATTCCGGCGGCCTGATCATGGACTACCTCATGAGCCGCATCGACACCTTCGATCGCAGCTCGGAGCGGGCCTACATCGGGCCGCTGTCGCTCAAGGAAATCCGTGACCAGTTCATGATCTCCAACACGCATCTGAAGCGCCTGCTGACGCAGGCGTCCGAAATGGGAAGCGTGGGCTGGACCCAGCCGCCCTATAAGGGCGACACTTGGATATCGCGCGCTTTTGTCATGGAATATTGGGGATATCAGGCGGCAAAATTCGCGGTTGTCGATGCCGCCGCAGAGGCGGTCCTAGGGCCCGCCGCCAGGAAGACGGCGAGCCTGCGCTGATCAGTTCAGCTGTTCCTTGACGGCGCCGGATGCCTTGGAGAAGTCCATCTGGCCGGCATAGCGCTCCTTCAGAACGGCCATCACCTTGCCCATATCCTTCGGGCCCGCCGCACCGATCTCAGCGATGATCGCGGCGATGTTGCTGCGCACTTCGGCGTCCGAAAGCTGCTTCGGCAGGAAGTCCTGAAGCACGCCAATCTCGGCACGCTCCTTCGCGGCCAGTTCGGGACGCGCGTTCTCCTCATAGATCTTCGCCGATTCGTCGCGCTGCTTCACCATCTTGGCGAGGATCTGCAAAATCTCGTCGTCACCAGCCTCTTCCTTTCCGGCGCCGCGATTGGCGATATCCCGGTCCTTGATCGCTGCCTGGATCAGGCGAACGGTCGAAAGCCGTTCGGCGTTCTTGGACTTCATGGCATCCTTGAGGGCGGCGGCGAGTTGATCGCGCAACATTGTAATCACTCCTGTTTGAATGCCGCTTCATAAACCACGCGAATGCATGGGATCAAATAAATTGCGGAAACAGGCGGCAGAAAGCGCGAGAAAACCGGCAGAATGTGCGGTACAAAGATTGACCTCGCGCAATAGCGTGGCTATTTACCGCCACCTGCACCAAAAATTCGTGATCAGGCCTGAGAGCGCGTGCCTTGCCGCGCGCATATGCTTGCGAACCAAATGGCCGGCCAACGTTGCCCAAGGACGTATGGCTGCCGGAAACGGGATGAAGATGACCGCAACTGCACCCTGGACAACCGAAAAGCCGACCGCCCTGCTCGTTCTCGCAGACGGAACCGTCATCGAAGGCAAGGGCATCGGCGCGACCGGCAAGGTCCAGGCCGAAGTGGTCTTCAACACAGCGCTGACCGGATACGAGGAAATCCTCACCGATCCCTCCTACCTCGGCCAAATCGTCACCTTCACTTTCCCGCATATCGGCAACATCGGCACCAACGACGAAGACATCGAAGACCTGACGCCCGCGGCACGCCACGGCGCCGTCGGCGTCATCTTCAAGGCCGACATCACCGAGCCGTCCAACTACCGCGCTGCCAAGCATCTCGATGCCTGGCTGAAGGCCCGCGGCATCATCGGCCTCTGCGGCGTCGACACCCGCGCGCTGACGGCCTGGATCCGCGAGAACGGCTCGCCGAACGCCGTCATCGCCCACGACCCGAACGGTGTGTTCGACGTGGAGACGCTGAAGGCGGAAGCCAAGGCCTGGAGCGGCCTCGAAGGTCTCGACCTCGCCAAGATCGCCTCTTCCGGCCAATCCTCGCAATGGGCGCAGACCCCTTGGATCTGGAACGAGGGCTACGGCGAGCTCGCCTCCGAAAATGCCAAGTATCACGTCGTCTGCCTCGACTATGGCGTCAAGCGCAACATCCTGCGCCTCTTTGCCGGCCTCGACTGCAAGGTCACGGTGATGCCGGCAACGACGAGCGCCGAGGACGTGCTGGCCATGCAGCCGGACGGCATTTTCCTGTCGAACGGCCCGGGTGACCCGGCTGCGACAGGCGAATACGCCGTTCCCGTCATCCAGAAACTGATCAAGACCGACATCCCGGTCTTCGGTATCTGCCTCGGCCATCAGATGCTGGGCCTCGCCCTCGGCGCCAAGACCGAGAAGATGCATCAGGGCCATCACGGCGCCAACCATCCGGTGAAGGACCACACCACAGGCAAGGTCGAGATCGTCTCGATGAACCACGGCTTCGCGGTCGACACGAAGTCTCTGCCACAGGGTATTGAGGAGACTCACGTTTCCCTCTTCGACGGCACCAACTGCGGGCTACGCGTCGCCGGCAAGCCGATCTTCTCGGTGCAGCATCACCCGGAAGCCTCCCCGGGGCCGCAGGACAGCCACTACCTCTTCCGCCGCTTCATCAATCTGGTGCGTGCGAAGAAGGGCGAGGAAGCCCTCGCCGAGCGCTGAGACACAGCCGTTCCAGCAATTCGAGAGCCCGCTTCCGAGCGGGCTTTTTCTTTGTTGAGCTGTTGCGCTCAACGATGGCTGCGGCCACGCGATATCCGTTTGAATAGTGTCGAGAGTGCTGATTTACTGACCTTCGGTCAGGGAGGCAGCCATGAGATGCTTAATCCTAGCAGTTGCGTGCTTGCTCCCGACGGTATCTCTTGCCGCCGGGCCCGTGAAGGTCGATGCAAAGGATTACAGCTGCGCTCAGCTTGCGCAGATTATCCGCCAATCTAAGAAGGTTTATGTGCGCCTCGGCTTCGGGGGCCGCAACTTCCGCTATCCGCCGGCCCAATGCGGGCCTGGAGACAAGCTGAGTACTGCCAGTTTGCGGGACCGCACCGGGCGACAGTGTCTCCTGGACTACGCCTGCGTCAATGATCCGATGTCGATGTATAACTACTAGCAGCGGCAGCCGCGCCTGAGGGTGAGAGGAGGCTCGCCGAGCGACCGTCCATCTCGCGCGGTTTGAATGCCCGCTACCGAGCGGGTCTTTTTGTTTTGGCCTATTGACCTCAACTTAACTTGAGGAATTACACCCGCCTCGTGACATCCAGGCAAAGGAGACAAGGATGAACGGAGCGTTTTACCGGATCGACAAGTTTGCTGTTCCGGAGGCAGCGCGCGAGGAGTTCCTGATGAACGTGCTGAAAACGCACGAAGTCTTGCAGGCGCAAGAAGGCTTCATCAGCCATCAGGTGCTGGAGCAGGTTTCAGGACCAGGCGAGTTCAACTTCGTGACGATCGCACAATGGGAAAGTGCGGAGGTGATCGACCGGGTAAGGGCCGTCGTGCAGGCCGCCCACCGTGCGCGAAACTTCGATCCGCAAGCGCTATTCGAACGGCTCGGCATTCGTGCCGACATCGCCAATTATAAGCCGATCGCGGCTTGATCCGAATTGGCCGGCTAGGCGCCGGCCATATCCTTCTCGCTGCGCAGAAGCAGGTAGAAGCGTCCGCAAAGCATCACGGCTGCCGCCGCAAGCCCGACCAAAAAGCCGAACCAGATGCCGATACCGCCGAAGCCAAGCGGGAACGCAAAGGCCCAGGCAAGGAAGAAGCCGATCGGCCAATAGGCAATCAGTGCTAGGATCATCGGCACGCGTGCATCCTTCAGCCCACGCAGCAGGCCATTGGCGATTGCCTGGAGGCCATCGACCAACTGAAAGAGCCCTGCTACGACGATCAGCGGCCCGGCATAGGCAAGCACCTGCGGCGCCTCCGGCAGCTTCGTATCGAGGAACCAGCTTCCCAGGAACTCAGGAGCGGCAGCAAACAGGATGCCACCGGCACTGGCGATCAGGCAGGCGATGACGACCACTGCGATCGAGGCTCGAACGACGGCGGTGTAGTCGCCCTGCCCGTGCGCCACACCAACCCGAACGGTTGCCGCCTGCGACAAGCCGAGCGGGATCATGAAGGCGATCGAAGCCCATTGCAGCGCGATACCATGGGCCGCAAGCTCGATCGTTCCAATATGCCCCATCAGCAACGAGGCAACCGTAAAGAGGCTTACCTCGGCGAGGAGCGTCACGCTGATCGGCAGACCGAGACGCGCGACCTCCCAGAATGCCTTCCAGTCGGGACGCCAGAACCGCACGAAAATCTCGTAGCGTCGCGTGTCCTGCCTGCTCTGCACATAGGCAACGATAAACAGGAAGCCGGCAGTCTGCACGGCGACCGAAACGATCGCTGCTCCTTCAAGGCCCATTGCCGGAAAGCCGAAATGGCCAAGCACCAGCGCATAGGCGAAGAAGGCATTCAGCACCAGCATCGCGATCGTCACGTTGAGAACGACCGCCGCTCTGCCGATCGCACTGACGAGCGAGCGCATGACGTTGTAGAGCAGGCCCGGCAACACACCGAACTGACCGATCAGGATGTAGCCATGCGCCAGTGCCGCCACTTCGGGCTTCTGCCCGGCGGCGAGCAGTATCCGCTCGGAGTTGAAGAACGCCGGCAGCATGATCACCCAATAGGCGAGCACGACCCAAAGACCCATGCGCAGCGACCGGCGCACGCTGACGACGTCGCCCCTGCCGTAGGCCTGCGCAACCATCGGTATGACCGCGATGGCGAAACCCGAGCCGAAGACGAGGATCGTGAACAGGAACTGCGCCGAAAGCACCATTGCGGCAAGATTTTCAGCGCCGAGGCGCCCCACGATCATCACGTCGGTCGTATGGATGCCGAGCTGAGCCAACTGCGCGCCGATCAGCGGGATTCCGAGCGCCAGCGTGGCGCGGAAATGCGCAGCCCAATGGTTATCGGTTTTCGGCGCAAGCTTGCGCGCGTCGATCGGCGTGTCCATGACACTTTTCCTGTGATTGAATCGGCAACGGCCGCAAGTTGCGGCAAAACATCAAGACGGCTTAGATCAAAGCCCCGCAAAGAACTACTCAAAACTATGCAAATGATGAAAAATTCATCATCGCATCACGAATTCTGATGGCTCATTCGGCTGGCTGCCCGACGACGTCTGCGGCCTTGACCGTACGCACCTTCGCCAAAAACACGATGGCCGCGATCAGGATGATGATCGCCGACAGCAGATACGGCGCTCCGGCAAACGGCACCGGCGCTTCTGGCCTCGTGAAGTAGCCGAACAGCTGCGTAAAGATCAGCGGTCCGACAATCGTGGTGATGCTGCTGAGGCTTGTAAGCGCCCCTTGCAGCTCACCTTGCGCCGACGGCGGCACTTTGCCGGCTGCTATGCTTCGTAGCGGCGGATCAGCGACGTTCTCCATCACAGTCAGCACGATCACCGTGTAAACCATCCAGCCCTCCCAGGCGAAGGCGTAGCCCGTCAGTCCAACGACGGAAAAAGACAAGCCGAGGACGGCTGTCTTCCACTCGCCGAGCACGGGCACGATTTTCGGCAGGATGACGCCCATGACGAAGGCGGCGCCAATGCCGTAAATGCCGAGCGAGAGCCCAATCTGGCCTTCACTCCAGCCATAGCGGTAGGTCGACACGAAGGACCAGACAGCCGGATAGACGGCATGCGCCAGCCAGAAAAGGAACATGACCGCACAGATCGGCCCGATACCGGAATAGCTGCGCATCTGCTTCAGCGCACCGAGCGGATTGGCACGCTTCCATTCAAACGTCCGACGATGCCTTGCCTCCAAGGTCTCGGGAAGCATGAAATAGGCGGCAACGAAATTTGCGAACGAAAGAGCCGCAGCCCCGAGAAACGGCACCCGGGGGCCGAACTCTCCGAGGAAGCCGCCGATGACAGGCCCGATCGTGAAACCGACGCCGAACGCAATGCCGATCAAGCCGAAATTTTTAGCGCGATTGTCATCATTGCTAATATCAGCGATGTAGGCCGAACAGGTCGCAAAGCTGCCGCCGCTGAGGCCAGCCAGCGCGCGACCGATGAAGAGCATCCAGAAGCTCGTCGCCACCGCACAGATGAAGTTGTCGATCGCAAACGTCAGCACCGACAGAAGCAGGATGGGACGCCGTCCGAAGCGGTCGCTGAGATTGCCGAGAAATGGCGCGAACAGGAACTGCATGACGGCGTAGACAACAAGCAGCCAGCCGCCATCGAGAGCTGCGTCGCTCACGGACCCGCCGGTCAATTGCTCGAGATAGGCCGGCAACACCGGCATGATGATCGCAATCCCGATCACGTCGAGAAACAGGATCATGAAGACGAGGAAGAGGCCGCGACGAACAAATTTCGGATCGAGCATCAGACATCTCTACAGTAGGTTTTTTTCTGAAAAGACGATCTCGTCGCCGGATATGTTACATAGCTCACGTACATGAGCGAAACAATCCGTGAACATCTCAAATCTTTTGATAGGCTCACGACTTCTGTTGATCGAGAACCGGAACAAAGGCAGACCTGTGCGGCCTTTGCACTGCTCGCGTCTGACGAAATCGACGAATGCCCCCCGAGCGGCGGCCAGCTCAAAAGGGGCTGTTTCAGATCGGCCCTGAGAACGTATCGCACGCGGACAACTGCCCGCTGTCGAAGCCGCGCTTGAACCATCGGGCCCGCTGCTCCGAGGTGCCGTGGTTGAAGCTTTCCGGCACCACATAGCCCTGGCTGCGCTTCTGTAACGTGTCGTCGCCGATCTGCTGGGCTGCGTTCAACGCCTCCTCCAGATCGCCGGCCTCGAGAATACCCTTCTGCTCGGTGAATTTGCCCCAGATGCCGGCAAAGCAGTCGGCTTGCAGTTCGACGCGAACCGACATCTTGTTGGCGTCCGCCTCACTCATGCGCTGGCGCGCTTGATTGAATTTCGGCAGGATGCCCAGCAAATTCTGAACATGATGGCCGACCTCGTGGGCCACCACATAGGCTTCGGCAAAATCGCCGGAGGCACCGAACTGGCGGCTTAGCTGGTTGAAGAAGGCCGTGTCGAGGTAGACCTTGTGGTCGCTCGGGCAGTAGAAAGGCCCGGTCGCCGCCGAGGCAAAACCGCATTTAGACTGCGTCTGTCCGGAGAAGAGAACGAGGCGAGGCTCCTCATACTGACGCCCCTGAGACTGGAAGATCCCATTCCAGGTGTCTTCAGTCTCGGCAAGCACTGTACGAACGAATGCCGTCATTTCATCATTGGCGGGCGTCTGGCTTCCCGATTCGCTCTGCTCGTAGCCCGGTCCGCCTGTTGTCATGCCGCCATCCATGATCTGCAGCAGGTCGATGCCCATGGCCTTGAGGACAAGATAGATGACGACGAGGAAGATGATGGTGCCGATGCTCAGCCCGCCGCCACGCCGACCCATGCCGCCGCCGGATGGAAAACTGAAGCCTCCTCCTCTGCCCAATCCGCCCATGGAAGGATCGCCACGACGATCCTCGATGTTGTCGGACTGACGCCGGCCTTTCCATTCCATGACGGTTCCCCCGGGCTAAACCTTCGGTCGCTATGTATATATCTCGGCGGTTGGGAAATTCCAGCTACCCGGGAGAGCGCCTTGGCCGCCGACGACAGTGGAACGGCCTTCGATATTCAAACAATCAAGCGGTTGCGACCGCACCGTGAAGCGCGGTTGCGACCAATCCTGGCTTGCGATCAAGCAGACTTCTAAGAGCAAAATGGCCGACCCCAACGACAAGCAACGAAGCATAGCCGTCGACTGCGTAGTGCCAGCCGAGATAGACGGAGCTCGCCATTACGAATGCGGTGTAACAAAAGGCGATGATACCCAGCTTGCGTGAGACCTCCGCCGCGAAGAATGCGTTCAAGGCAATCAGCCCCACATGTACGCTGGGAAAGGCCGAAATGCCCGAGCCGAACCCGGACGTGCTGTGCGCGTGAAGCGACCAAAGATAGCTTTGAAACAGATTGGCGGCTGTAGGACCATCGGGCAAGGCCAGAAAAGTGGCCAGCTCCGCAAAGCGCCGCTCATCACCGGTCACCGCGCCATAAAAGACAGGCCCGGCCGATATGAAGATGCCGGCAAGAATATTTCCGCAGACCACCCAGACGAGCATGAACATGCTGATATAGCGGACACGCATCGACGCCGCTCGCGGCGAGGTTGCCACGTAAAAGAGCGTTCCGAAGCAGACCACGAACCACAATACGCTGTAATTCCAATCCACGATCTTGATGATGGCGTCGTGGCCAGCGATCGAGAGCAGGACCTTCCAGGGATCGCGGCCGAACGACAGCAGGGCATCGAGATTCGCGAGCCATTGATCGTAGAGAAAGCCGCCCCGAATGATCGGCAATAGATTCTTGATCGATGTGAACGTGCCTTGAAAAATCATCAGCGCCATCAGCAACGCCATGCCCGAGAAGAGATGGGCCAAACGCTGAGGCGAAAATGCTCTTCGCACAGCCAGCGATCGCCTATCGTCGAAGCGAAAGAAAATCCATGCATAGTCGAAGACGATCGCCATCAAAGGCATCAAGAACAGGAACAGATAGGTCCATTGGTCGAAATACAGCCCGAAAGACATCATCTCGGCGTGGCCGTCGGCGATCAGCAACACGACACCAATCACGAAATAGACTGCTACGGCGAGATAAAGCCAAAGGTCCGCCGTCATCCGGACCTTAAGGTGCGATAGCACCTCCAAAGTCCACGTTCTCTGGCTCGCAGGCCTTTTATCACGCTGAGACATTGTCAATTCAAGACGCCCCTGCAAGCAAACCGCCCTCCTGGTTTGCAACGATAAATAGAAAGCACGCTCTTTATTAATTTTCACGAACCGGCACCGCTAAAAAGGTCGGCCCGACGATATTTTCGCAAATGCAGGGCAAATAAATGCTTACCAAGCGCGACACGCGGCACCCGCTTGACGAGACCTCTCCATTCAGGCCTCCTTGCACGAAGAAGTCTGAGGAGGAGAGACGAACGATGAAGGCGGTACGGCTCGAAGCGACGGGAAAGCTGGCCCTGCGCGAGGTAGAGCGTCCCGAACCGGGTGTTGGCGAATTGCTTGTTCGCACGGAGGCCTGCGGCATTTGCGGCACCGACCGCCACCTGTTCCTTGGAGAGTTTCCTTCCAAGCCACCCGTTACGCTCGGCCACGAGTTTGCTGGCATCATCGAAAAGGTGGGCGACGGTGTGAGCGGCTTTCGTGCAGGCATGCGCGTGACCGGTGATCCGAACATTGCCTGCGGCCGCTGCCCCGAATGTCGGCGCGGTCGCGTCAATCTGTGCCATAACCTGCAGGCGATCGGCATCCATCGCGACGGCGGTTTTGCCGAATATGTCTGCATTCCGCAGCAGCAGGCCTTCGAACTGCCCTCGGCACTGGATCCCCTCCACGGCGCCTTCTGCGAACCCCTTTCCTGCTGCATCCACGGCGTAGACCTTGCCGAAATCCGAACAGGCGCCTCGGTCGTCGTCCTCGGCGGCGGTGTGATCGGCTTGCTCATCGTGCAGTTGGCCCGACTGGCAGGAGCGACCAAGGTTGTGCTTGTTACCCGCACCGAGGAGAAGCGGACGCTTGCCGAAAAGCTCGGAGCGACCGCGAGTGCGGATCCCTTAAGCGGCGATATCGTGGCACGCTTGATCGCGGCAGACGGTTTGTTGCCGGGCGGCGCCGACGTCGTCATCGAATGCGCGGGCGTTGCCGAAACGATCGAGCAGGCGCCCCGCCTTGCGCGGCGCGGCGGCACCGTCGTCATCCTCGGCGTCATGCCCCGGGGCATGAAGATTGAGGTCGAGCCCTTCGACCTCCTCTTCCGCGAGATCAAGCTGGTGAACTCCTTCCTCAACCCGTTCACTCACCAGCGCGCGGCCGAGTTCATCGCATCGGGGACCATCAAGGTCGAGCCGCTGATCTCCCGCCGGATCGGCTTCAATGACGCCGTAGAAGCAATCTCCAGTCCCGCCCGCCTGGGCGAGATCAGGACGCTTGTCGTACCGGACATTGACTAGACCTTCACAAGCTCCGCCAATTCCTGTCGATTCCGCAATTTATGGGGTTCCGTTTGCAAATACATTTGCCTATAAGCCGCTTCTAGCCTGAAAAGACCATCACATGCGCGACCCGGCCGGTGCCTCCCACCCTGGCCGGCTTTCTGCGCAGCTAGGAAACGGAAAAAGACGATGCCCAAGCGCCAAGATATCAAATCGATCCTCATCATCGGCGCGGGACCGATCGTCATTGGCCAGGCTTGCGAATTCGACTACTCCGGCACCCAGGCCTGCAAGGCGCTGAAGGAGGAAGGCTACCGCGTCATCCTCGTCAACTCCAATCCGGCAACGATCATGACCGACCCGGGCCTCGCCGATGCCACCTACGTCGAGCCGATCACTCCTGAAGTTGTCGCCAAGATCATCGCCAAGGAGCGCCCGGACGCGCTGCTGCCGACCATGGGCGGCCAAACGGCACTCAACACAGCGCTGTCGCTGAAGCGCATGGGCGTCCTTGACCGCTACAATGTCGAGATGATCGGCGCGAAGCCCGCTGCAATCGATATGGCCGAAGACCGCGCGCTCTTCCGCGAGGCCATGGCCCGCATCGACCTGGAAACGCCGCGCTCGATGCTGGCGAACGCCACCGATATCAAGGATACCGATCGCAAGACGCATGAGGCCGAGCGTAACAAGCTGAAGGCAAGCCTCTCCGGCACTGACCTCGACAAGGCACTGGACGAACTGGAGAACCACTGGAACCTCGGCGAAAGTGACCGTAAGCAGCGCTACATGAGTCACGCAATGGCGATCGCCGCCCAGGCGCTCGATCACGTCGGCCTGCCAGCCATCATCCGCCCCTCCTTTACGCTTGGCGGAACCGGCGGTGGCATTGCCTACAACCGCTCGGAATTCTTCGAGATCGTCTCTGGCGGCCTCGATGCTTCGCCGACCACTGAAGTGCTGATCGAAGAATCCGTGCTCGGCTGGAAAGAGTATGAAATGGAGGTCGTCCGCGACAAGGCGGACAACTGCATCATCATCTGCTCGATCGAGAACATCGATCCGATGGGCGTTCACACCGGCGACTCCATCACTGTCGCGCCCGCACTGACGCTGACGGACAAGGAATACCAGATCATGCGCAACGCCTCGATCGCGGTGCTGCGCGAGATCGGCGTCGAGACCGGCGGTTCGAACGTGCAGTTCGCCGTCAACCCGAAGGACGGCCGCCTCGTCGTCATCGAAATGAACCCGCGCGTCTCGCGCTCGTCGGCGCTGGCCTCCAAGGCGACCGGCTTCCCGATCGCCAAGGTCGCCGCCAAGCTCGCGATCGGCTACACGCTGGACGAACTGGAAAACGACATCACAGGGGGCGCGACGCCGGCCTCGTTCGAGCCGTCGATCGACTACGTCGTTACCAAGATCCCACGCTTTGCTTTCGAGAAATTCCCGGGCGCCTCGCCTGTGCTCACGACAGCGATGAAGTCCGTCGGCGAAGTCATGGCGATCGGCCGCACCTTCGCCGAATCGCTGCAGAAGGCGCTCCGCGGTCTCGAAACCGGCCTGACCGGCCTCGACGAGATCGAAATTCCGGATGTCGAGGAAGGTGAATCCAGCCAGAACGCCATTCGCGCCGCCATCGGTACGCCAACGCCGGATCGCCTGCGCATGGTTGCCCAGGCGCTGCGCACGGGCATGAGCCCGCAAGAAGTGCACGAAGGCTCGAAGATCGACCCCTGGTTCATCGCCCAGTTCAAGGCGATCGTCGACATGGAAGCGCGTATCCGCGAGCATGGCCTGCCGACCGACGCTGCTAACCTGCGCACCCTGAAGGCGATGGGCTTCTCCGACGCCCGCCTCGCAACGCTGACCGGCAAGCGCCCGAAGGAAGTCGCCGAGCTGCGCAACCGCCTGAACGTCCGTCCGGTCTTCAAGCGCATCGACACCTGCGCTGCCGAGTTCGCTTCGCCGACCGCGTACATGTACTCGACTTACGAGACCCCCTTCGTCGGCGCAGCGCGCTCCGAAGCCCAGGTTTCCGACCGCAAGAAGGTCGTCATCCTCGGCGGCGGTCCGAACCGCATCGGCCAGGGCATCGAATTCGACTATTGCTGCTGCCATGCCGCCTTCGCGCTGAAGGATGCCGGCTACGAAGCGATCATGATCAACTGCAACCCGGAAACGGTCTCGACCGACTACGACACCTCCGATCGCCTCTATTTCGAGCCGCTGACGGCCGAAGACGTCATCGAAATCCTGCGCGCGGAGCAGGAAAAGGGCGAAGTCGTCGGCGTCATCGTTCAGTTCGGCGGCCAGACACCGTTGAAGCTTGCCGAAGCACTCGAGAAGAACGGCATCCCGATCCTCGGCACCGCGCCTGATATGATCGACCTTGCCGAAGACCGCGACCGCTTCCAGAAACTCCTGATGAAGCTCGACCTCAACCAGCCGAACAACGGCATTGCCTATTCGGTCGAGCAGGCCCGCCTCGTCGCCGCCGAGATCGGCTTCCCGCTGGTCGTGCGTCCATCCTATGTTCTCGGCGGCCGCGCCATGCAGATCATCCACGCCGAGAGCCAGCTGCAGAGCTACCTACTCGACACCGTTCCGGAGCTGGTGCCTGAGGATATCAAGCAGCGCTACCCGAACGACAAGACCGGCCAGATCAACACGCTGCTTGGCAAGAACCCACTGCTCTTTGACAGCTACCTAACCAACGCCATCGAAGTCGACGTAGACTGCCTCTGCGATGGCGACGACGTCTACGTCGCCGGCATCATGGAGCATATCGAGGAGGCCGGCATTCACTCCGGCGATAGCGCCTGCTCGCTGCCGCCGCGTTCTCTCTCGAAGGAACTGATCGACGAGCTGGAGCGCCAGGCCAAGGCGATGGCAAAGGCTCTGAACGTCGGTGGCCTGATGAACGTGCAGTTCGCCATCAAGGACGGCACCGTCTACGTGCTTGAAGTGAACCCGCGCGCCTCGCGCACCGTGCCCTTCGTCGCCAAGACCATCGGCGCGCCGATCGCCAAGATCGCCGCCCGTGTCATGGCTGGCGAGAAGCTCGACGCGACCTTTGCCGCTTACGGCGAAAAGCCGGATCCACGCACGCTGAAGCACATCGCCGTCAAGGAAGCCGTCTTCCCGTTCGCCCGCTTCCCGGGTGTCGACACCCTGCTCGGCCCGGAAATGCGCTCGACCGGCGAAGTCATCGGTCTCGACACCGATTTCGCACTGGCCTTCGCCAAGTCGCAGCTCGGTGCCGGTGTCGAACTGCCACGTGAAGGCACTGTCTTCGTTTCCGTCCGCGACGAGGACAAGCCGCGCGTCCTGCCGGCCATCCGCGTTCTCGTCGGCGAAGGCTTCAAGGTTCTCGCAACCGGCGGCACGCAGCGGTTTCTGGCTGAAAACGGCATCGACTCGACGAAAATCAACAAGGTCCTGGAAGGGCGCCCACACATCGAAGACGCAATCCGCAACCGCCAGGTCCAGCTCGTGATCAACACGACCGACGGCAACAAGGCAATCTCCGACTCGAAGTCGCTGCGCCGAGCAACCCTCATGCAGAAGGTGCCCTACTACACGACGATGGCCGGAGCCGAGGCCGCCGCGCAGGCGATCAAGGCACTGCGGGCCGGCAACCTGGAAGTTCGTCCGCTGCAGAGCTACTTTTAAGCTAAAACGACCGAAAGTTGCGGTAAAACCGCCCGGATGCTACCTTTGCGGCGGCGCATCCGGAGCGGTTCATGGCAAAGAACGTTGTCATTCTGTTTGACGGCACGTCGAACGAGATTTCGGCCGACCGGACCAACGTCCTCAGACTATTTGGCACCTTGAAACGCTCGGACGAGCAGATCGTCTACTACGATCCGGGCATCGGCACGTTCGGCGCGACCAATGCCTGGTCGAGACTGCTTCGCAAATCCTACGAGATTTTCGGGCTCGCGACCGGTTGGGGTCTCGATCAGAACGTCAAGGAAGCCTACCGCTTCCTGGTGGAGAACTACGATCGCGGCCCGCCTGACGCCGATGGGCGACATCCGGATCGCGACCGCATCTACATCTTCGGCTTCAGCCGCGGTGCCTATTCGGCGCGCGTCCTGGCGGGCTTCATCCATGCCTTCGGCCTGACGAGCCGGTATCATCTCAATTTGCTCGACTATGCCTACAGGACTTATAAAGGGATTCCCGCGCAGGAGGAGCAGCTTGGCGGCGCGGCAGAAGATGGCGGCGAGGATGCCCCGTCGGCCTTCGCTGCCATGCGTCTCTATGAGCGCACCCTCAGAAACGACCGCCCGCCGATCAAGCTGCTGGGCCTTTTCGACACAGTCGCGTCGGTGATCGAGGCCGGCAAATGGCATCCGCAATTCAAGACCCACCCTTTCACCCGCAAAAATCCGAGCGTCGAGTGGGTGCGCCACGCCGTCGCGATCGATGAACGGCGAACGATGTTCCAGCCGGATCTCTGGATGCCGGATCAAGAATATTGGGGGCGCCCATCCGCCCAAAGGTGTCGGCAAAGCAGAACTTCGAGGAAGTGTGGTTTGCCGGCGTGCATGGCGATATCGGCGGCGGCTATCCGGAAGCACAGAGCGGAGCGGTCAAAATACCCCTCGCCTGGATGATCAAGGAAACGAAGCCCGCCGGGCTCCTCTATCGCAGCCGCACCGTCAACGACATCGTGCTTGGAAAAAGCGGGAAGAAATATGTGCCGCTGGACGCCACCGTTCCCCTCCATGATTCCATGAGCGTCGGGTGGAAAATCCTTGAGTATATCCCGCGGCGCGTACCGGAAAACTCCTGGCGCAAACACGGCAGCCGGAGTGCGATCTATTTCCCTTTGAGCGACCGGCGTTTCATTCCGGACGATGCGCTGATCCATATCTCGGTCAAAGAGCGGAAGGATGCAAGCTCCTACGATCCACCGAACCTGCCCGCGAACCCTCATTTCGTTCCCTAGCGGCTAGAATCCCCGTCTGCGATCCGCCATGCTTGATCCGCCTCTTGCCTCCTTATCAGGATGTGCGGGCGGACCGGCTGCTGCCAGTGAATACGAATTTTATGGAAATCGCCGGTAGCGATCTGCTATAAGCCGAGTAACTAGGATTGTTGCACGGTTCCGAAGTTCCCCTTCGGGACCTGTTTTCTTTTGTGTCTGCAGCTAAGTAGACGCAGGGAGTGAAGGACAGAAAAATGGTTGATAAGGTACCGATGACACAGGGTGGTTTCGTCAAGCTGCAGGAAGAGCTGCGCTGGCGTCAGCAGGAAGAGCGCCCGCGAATCATCGAAGCGATCGCAGAGGCGCGCGCCCACGGCGACCTTTCCGAGAACGCTGAATACCATGCAGCAAAGGAAGCGCAGAGCCACAACGAAGGCCGCATCAGCGAGCTTGAAGACCTGACCGCACGTGCCGAAGTCATCGATCTGTCCAAGATGTCTGGCGACAAGATTAAGTTTGGCGCCAAGGTGAAGCTCGTCGACGAGGACACGGAAGAAGAAAAGACTTACCAGATCGTCGGCGACCAGGAAGCCGATGTTAAGGCCGGCCGCATTTCGATTTCCTCTCCGATCGCGCGTGCGCTGATCGGCAAGGAAGTCGGCGACTCTATCGAGGTCAATGCACCCGGCGGCTCCAAGGCTTACGAAGTTCTTTCCATTTCTTGGGGCTGATTAACCCGTGGAAGGTCGCGGCCAACCGGCTATCGTCAATGTCAGTGACGTCGAGATTATTGCGCCGAACTTCAAGAAACGGCTCTCCGGCGTCACCTCGACCATCATTCAGTTGATCCCGGTCCAGCGTGCACTCGGCGAGAAGATTGCGGCTCTCGGACCGGGTCTTCCGGCATCTTTGCCGCACATTCGCTTTCGTGATCTGCCGAAGCTTTGGCGTACGCCCCGCGGCCTGCCTTTCCGCATATGGCACGCTCGCCGCAACATCGAGATGTTTCCGGCTATTTTGATGCGCGATGTCTTGCGCATGCCGTTGAAGATCGTCTTCACCTCGGCTTCTCAGCGCCGCCACTCGGGCTGGACGAAATGGCTGATTTCGAAAATGGACGCCGTGATCGCAACAAGCGGCAAAACGGCCGACTATCTCGAAGTGCCGAACACCGTTGTTCTGCACGGAATAGACACGGCTCGCTTCTCTCCGGCAGATGACAAGGCAATAGCCAAACAGATGCTTGGTCTCAACGCGACGATGAAGATCGCCGGCTGCTTTGGCCGGGTTCGCCACCAAAAGGGCACGGACCTTTTCGTCGATGGCATGATCCGCCTGCTGCCAACTCGACCGGACTGGATCGCCATTATTGCCGGGCGCGCAACCGCCCAGCACGTCGAGTTCGAGAAGGAACTGAAGGCGCGCGTCGCTGCCGCCAGCTTGACCGATCGCATTCTCTTTGTCGGTGAGCACACCAATATCAACGACTGGTATCGTACGCTCGATCTCTTCATCGCTCCGCAGCGTTGGGAAGGTTTTGGCCTGACGCCGCTCGAAGCAATGGCAAGCGCTGTCCCCGTTGTCGCCACTGACGTCGGTGCGTTTGCGGAATTGCTAGTGACCGGCGACAAGGAAACCGGCGCCATTGTCCCGCGCGACGATCTCGATGCAATGGTTCAATCTTGCGGTCTCTTCATGGACGACGAAAGCCGCCGACAGCTCGCATCGGTTCGCGCGCGCACCCATGTGATGAATGCCTTCAGTATTGAAGGGGAAGCGCGCAAGCTCAGCGCCGTCTACCGGTCGGTGTAGGCGACAGCATCAGGTTTGCGCTTGAAGAGCTCAAGATAGGCATTGGCAACCGCGTCTTCGGAGAACTGCTTCATCAGCGTCTCGCGACCGCCCGCGGTAACCTTTTCAGCAAGGGCCGGGTCGTTGATCAGCCGCTCGATGGCTTGCGCAAAACCATCGGTATCGCCGATTTCAACCAGCAGCCCGTTGTCGCCATCCCGCATGAACCACGAGGGGCCTTCGGAGCGGCTGGAAACGACCGGCTTGCTCTGCGCCCATGCCTCCAGAATGACATTGCCAAGCGGCTCGTGGTTTGATGGCATGACAAAAATATCGGCAGCCGCTACGAAAGGCCGCGTATCCTTCTGCCAACCGAGAAACCGCACCCTGTCCGTCACACCAAGATCCGCCGCGACCTTCTTGACGTTCTCCATCTCCTCGCCTTCGCCGGCGAGCCACAAATAGACGCCGGGAATCTTCGCAACCGCCGCCGTCAGCAGCGCAAACTCCTTGCGCGGCACAAAACGGCCCATCGACATCACAACAGGCGCATCCGCTGGTGTGTTGAACGCTGCACGCTCGATCGGGGCAACCTGTCCGGTGCTCGTGAAGTTCGAGATCACCTCTACGCCCCGCGTCCAACCCAGCTCGCGCACATGTTCGGCGATGCCGGGCGTATTGCACACGAGAATGTCGGAATTTTTGAAGTACCTCAGATTGGTCGGATAGTCCCCGAGCCTGGAGATCTTGATGCATCCTTTGTAGTTGGGCATCAGCTCGCTCGCGCGAGGTGCCCAGGCCATGATCGCATCCGGTCTTGCCAACCGGGCATTGATTGCAACTCTCAGCGGCAAGAGGATTCGATCAAGGGAGAGATTGCGGAAGTTGCTTTCGGATATCCGGACCGAGGCCGGCATGTCCTTGCGCCATACCCGGTTGGGACGGATGATTGCGCTCTGCTCGACATTACGCCGGGCCAAAGCATTGACAAGATGCACGAAGAACCGCTCGGCTCCCCCATCCTTGCCAAAATGAAAATGCATCACCTTCACGGTTCGCTTTTCCCGGTTTCAAACAAGCGGATGTAGGCTTGCGTGATCGCATCCTCGGAGAACCGGTTCATGAGCGTGTCTTGGCCGCCTTCGATCAACGAGGTGCGCAAGGCCGGCTCGTCGCGAATACGCGTGATCGCACCGGCAAGCCCCTCGACGTCGCCGCAATCGACCATCAACGCATCCTTGCCATCGGTCATCACCCAGCTCGGCCCCTCGGCGCGAGAGCCGATGGTCGGTTTCCCTGCCCCCCAGCCCTCGAGGCACACATTGCCAAGCGGTTCGTGAAGCGAGGTGACCGTAAAGACATCCGCGGAGGCAAGATAGGCATAGGCGTTGGTCTGCCACCCAGCAAACCGCACGCGGTCTCGCAGGCCGAGATCGTCGGTGAGTTTTTCAAGGTTCTCCCGCTCCGGTCCGTCGCCCAACAACCACAGGAACGCGCCCTGCGTTCTTGCAATCGCCTTTATAAGAACGTCGAAGCCCTTCCGCTTTACGAAGCGCCCCATGCCGATCACAACGAAAGCGTCCGCGGGCGTCTGCAGCGCTTGCCTGGCGATCGGCTCACTGGGAGCCGAACGCGTAAAGTTGGCAATCACCTCGACGCCACGCGTCCAACCAAGTTCGCGGACTCGCCTGGCAATATCAGGCGTGATGCAGACGAGCGTTTCGGAGTTGCGATAGTAGCCGAGGTGTTCTGGATAGTCTCCAAGCCGCGAAATGCGCCGGGCGCTCTTGTAGCGCGGCATGAAGCGGCTCGCGCGCAATTGCCACGACATGATCACATCAGGCTGAAATTCATTCAGGATGGCGCGCATGCGCGCCGACAAGACAAAACGCGAGAGCGAAATGCGCCGGAATGTACCCTCGTAAACCTCGCCGCATTTTTCTATGTCCTTGCGCCAACTGCGATCGGGCCGAATGAGCGCGCGCTGCTCGATCCCGCGGTCGTGGAGCGCATTGACGAGGTTGACAAAGAAGCGCTCCGCTCCGCCCTCCTTGCCGAAATGAATATGCATCACCTTCATCGCGATTGGACCTTAATGTCTTCCTGCGTCATCAAAGCTTGGGTGCCCCTCTGCAACCTGACGTTGATACAGCTTCGCCTGGGTGAGAAAGGCGTACACAGCGCCGGTCATAGCCTCGATAAAGCCCGACGGCCCACAGCGCCATAAACCGTTGTGGAAATACAGCCGTAGGAAATAAATTGGCGGACTGAAAAGAAGCCTGACGAACGTCGTCTTCTCGCCCAGGCCGAAGTGCTGGTCAGCCTTCAGGGTCGAGTATTTGTTTTCTTTCAGGATTTGTTCATCAATGACCAGTGGCCTGTAGTGAAGGAGGCTGCCTGTCTTCGCATCCTCCACACGCCCGGTCGGCACGATACCTTCATGAACGGCTTGCGCGAGATCATAGGCACCTCTGCCCTTGCGGATGAGCCGTAGATTCTTTCTCTCGTGAACATATTCAGGCGTGTATCCGTAACCGATGAGGTAGGGACGACGCGCCACGCGCCATCCGACAATATCCTCTGAAGCGGCAATCAGCTCCGGCAGAAGCTTTCGCAGGGACGCATCGAGCCGCTCATCAGCATCGACATTCAAGCGCCATGGCTGAGTGCACCGATCGAGCGCGAATTGCTTCTGCCCGGCATAACCACGCCACTTCTCGTGAAACAGCCGGATCGGCCATCCCTTGTCGATGTAAGACTGCAACAGAGCGACCGTGCCATCCGTCGAACCGGAATCGACCACAACAATCTCCGCGCACCTATCCAGACTCTCGATGCAATTGCCGAGATACGTTTCTTCGTTCAGGCAAATGATGAACGCGGAAATGGGCAATTTGGTCATGGAATGATCTTCGTATCTTCATCCGCGACGAACGGCTAGCAAAGCGCCTTCCTTAAGGCATAAGCCGTTCCATTCATAGAGCATCGCTTGCTCGTTGGCCGCTCAGACTTCGACCAGACCCACGCGTTTGACCTGCCGGATTGTCAGCATCGTGCGCACCGTATCCACGTGCTCGTTCGCCGTCAGCACCTCGATGACGAAGTCCTGGAACCCTGTGAGGTTCTCTGCAACACAATGCAGGAGGAAGTCGCTGTCTCCGGAAACCATCCAGGCCTGACGAACCAGCGGCCACTGCGCCGTCGCGGCCGCGAACGCCTTGAGATTGGCTTCCGACTGATGCTTGAGGCCGACCATGCAGAAGGCGACAAGATCGAAGCCGAGCTTCGGGCTATTCAGCATCGCATGGTAGCCTTCGATGACGCCAGTCTCTTCGAGCTTTCGCACGCGGCGCAGGCAAGGTGGCGCCGAAATGCCGACGCGGTCGGCAAGCTCGACATTGGTCATGCGGCCGTCCGCCTGCAGCTCACGCAATATCTTTATGTCGATGGCATCGAGTTCGGCGCGAAGCACGATCCTGTCCTTCCTTTAATTCGTGGCTGCCAGCTTCTATATAAAGCGGCGCAATACGCAAGAAAGTTTCACCTAAGCGATGGATTGTTACACAGTGTGTCGACAAAGCCTTGTTGGTAACGCAAGGCTGCCCTTGAATAAAAGCACTGGACGTTCATAAATGGCGAATGGAAACGGCCCTATTCGCTTTTTAGCCGCCGCTCCCGACAGTCGAAAGGAAATGCCCATGTCCGCCCGCCATACCAAGGTGCTCATTATCGGCTCCGGCCCTGCCGGCTACACGGCTGCCGTCTATGCAGCCCGTGCAATGCTGAAGCCTGTGCTGATCGCCGGGATGGAGCAAGGCGGACAGCTGATGATCACGACTGACGTGGAGAATTATCCAGGCTTTGCCGATCCCATCCAGGGGCCATGGCTGATGGACCAGATGCTGCAGCAGGCCAAGCATGTCGGCGCAGAAATCGTCAACGACATCGTCACCGAAGTCGAAATGAACCAGCGCCCGTTCGTGGCGCGCACGGATAGCGGCCAGGTCTGGACGGCCGATACGCTGATCATCGCAACCGGCGCCAAGGCGAAGTGGCTGGGCATCGAAAGCGAGCAGCATTTCCAGGGCTTCGGCGTCTCGGCCTGTGCGACCTGCGACGGCTTCTTCTACCGAAACAAGGATGTGATCGTCGTTGGCGGTGGCAACAGCGCCGTCGAGGAGGCCCTCTATCTCTCCAACATCGCGAAGTCGGTGACGGTCGTGCATCGTCGCGACAGCTTCCGTTCGGAAAAAATCCTGCAGGAACGTCTGTTCTCGAAGGAGAATATCAAAGTGCTCTGGAACACCGAGGTTGCCGAGATCACCGGCACGCCGGCCAAGCCGCCGATGCCGCCGTCCGTTACAGGCGCCCGCCTGCGTGACACGCGCACCGGTGCGATTGCCGAGGTCGCTGTTGACGGCGTCTTTGTTGCGATCGGCCACGCGCCGGCGACCGAGCTTTTCAAGGGTAAACTGAAGCTGAAGGACAACGGCTATCTCTGGACCGCGCCGGATTCGACGGCAACCAGCCTGGAGGGGGTTTATGCCGCCGGTGACGTGACCGACGATACGTTCCGCCAGGCGATTACCGCCGCCGGTCTGGGATGCATGGCAGCTCTCGAAGCCGAACGATATCTGACGGGCCATATGCCCGTCGCCGTTGCCGCGGAGTAGGATCGGCTATGAGGGGTGGGGGAATGCCATTGGATTGGGACAAGCTGCGTATCTTTCACGCAGCTGCCGAAGCGGGTTCATTCACGCATGCGGCGGATAAACTGCACCTGTCCCAGTCCGCGATCAGCCGTCAGGTCAGCGCGCTCGAGCAGGATGTCGGCACCAAGCTTTTCCACCGCCATGCGCGCGGCCTGATCCTGACGGAACAGGGTGAACTGCTCTATCGGACCGCTCACGACGTGCTGCTGAAGCTGGAAACGGTGAAGATGCAGCTGACCGAAACGACGGAAACGCCGACCGGTAAACTGCGCGTCACCACCACGGTCGGTCTCGGCCAGGGGTGGCTGACGGACAAGATCCAGGAGTTCATGCAGCTCTATCCGGACGTCCAGATCCAACTGATCCTCGACAACGAGGAAGTGGACGTCAACATGCGCTACGCCGATTGCGCCATCCGCCTGCGGCAACCGGTTCAATCCGATCTGATCCAGCGCAAGCTGTTCACCGTTCACATGCACGTCTATGCGGCCCCCTCCTACATCAACCGCCATGGCGAGCCACAGACGGTCGAAGACCTCGACAACCATCGCATCATCACATTCGGCGAACCCGCACCGAGCTACCTGCTTGACGTCAACTGGCTGGAAGTCGCCGGACGCTCGTCGGACAACAAGCGCATCCCGCACCTGCAGATCAACAGCCAGACCTCGATCAAGCGCGCCTGCCTGCTCGGAATGGGCATCGCCTGCATGCCCGACTACATCGTCGGACGCGACCCTGGCCTCATCCAGCTGCCGATCAACGCAGACGTGCCGTCGTTCGACACCTACTTTTGCTATCCCGACGAGATGAAGAATGCGGCGAAGCTGAAGGCATTCCGCGACTTCATTGTCAGCAAGGCGCGCAACTGGAACTTCTAGTTGTTTGGCCCAGAAATACAAGCCGTGCAATGCATGCATGTCTGGCATGCATAAATTGGGGTTGCCGTCTGCTTATTAAAACACCATATCGCTTACAGCTGATGCACACGGTGGCTTTTCCTCCCAGTTCCACCGCATTAGCTGTTCCCCTCTGGAGGTTTTGACCTTCACACCTACAAGGGCCCCGATCTTTCGGTGGCCCTCTTTTTTTTGCCCGATTTTTTCGCACTGCAGCAGAAAATTGTGCAACGCATAGCAGGCATGCGCAAACATGCATTGAAATCTGCCTCTCAAAGCATCATATCCCACTCAGCTGATGCATTTCGTGGCTTCTCTCCCAGTGCCACCGCGTTAGCTGTTCCCCTCTGGAGGTTTATTGACCTTCACACCTTTAAAGGGCCCCGATCTTTCGGTGGCCCTCTTTTTTTGCCCAAAATTTAGCCAGGCCGGGACATGCAACAATTCACGCCGTCGTGACTTGCATATCGAGAATGACAATCCATATATCGCCTAAGGACGATTTATAATTCGATGAGCGGCGATGGAAAAAGACGAAATCCTGAAGGCGATAGCCCACCCGACACGGATGGAGATCCTGAGCTGGTTGAAGAACCCCGAGGAGCATTTTTCCTCGCAGGAACACCCGCTTGAGATGGGCATATGCGCAAGCCAGTTCGAGCGCTGCGGCCTTTCGCAGTCGACCGTCTCGGCACATCTAGGGACCTTGAGCCGCGCCGGCCTCGTGACGACAAGACGCATCGGCCAGTGGATCTTCTACAAACGCAACGAGGAGACCATCGCGGCTTTCTTGAAGCAACTCTCGAAGGATCTGTAGGTGCCCGCTCGCCTTTGCGATGCACTGCCTGAGCGCGCTCATGCTTGGTACGTTGAACGCAGAACGACCGGACCGCTTTCCAACACGGGCTCTAGCGCAACTCGCACCGCTCGCGCGCCCCCGTTGATCGGGCGCGTTACAACCACCCTCCCCTATCCCTCCGTCGAACGGTAGGCGCGTCCGCCACGGCCGAGTGATTTTCCAGCACCTAAGAAAGGACTCCCATGAGCAAGCTTTTCGAACCGACAACGGTTGGCGATATTGCCATCAAGAACCATATCGTGATGGCGCCGCTTACGCGTAACCGCTCGCCGGGCGCCGTTCCGAACGACCTCAACGTCGAATACTACCGCCAGCGGTCAGGGGCTGGGCTGATCGTCACTGAGGCAACGGCCATTACGCATCAGGGCCAGGGTTACGCAGATGTTCCCGGCCTCTATTCCAAGGAAGCGATCGAGGGCTGGAAGCGTGTGACCGATGCCGTGCATGCGGCGGGCAGCAGGATTGTCGTTCAGATGTGGCATGTCGGCCGTATCTCGCACACGACGCTGCAGCCGGACGGCGGCAAGCCAGTCTCCTCGACGAATACGGCCGCAAAATCCAAGACCTATCTCGTCAACCCGGACGGCACAGGAAGCTTCGTGCCGACGTCCGAACCGCGCGCCCTCGAAACTTCGGAAATCCCAGGCATCGTTGAAGACTATCGGAAGGCCGCGCGCGCGGCGATTGAAGCCGGCTTCGACGGCGTCGAGATCCACGCTGCAAATGGTTATCTGATTGACCAGTTCCTGCGCTCCGGTATCAACGACCGGACGGATCAGTACGGTGGCTCGGTCGAGAACCGCGCACGCTTCCTCTTTGAAGTCGTTGATGCGATCACGGCCGAGATCGGCGCCCGGCGCACCGGCATCCGCATTTCACCCGTGACGCCGGCAAACGATTCCTCCGACCCGGATGCACAATCGATCTTCACGTATGTGGTCAAAGGTCTGGCAAAGTATGACCTCACCTACATCCACGTCGTCGAGGGTGCGACCGGCGGTGATCGCAACTATCAGCAAGGCGACAAGCCCTTCGACTACAAGGCGCTCCGCAACGCTTACGAGAAGGCTGGCGGCATGGCGAACTGGATGGTCAATAACGGCTATGACCGCGACATGGCGATCGACGCCGTGGAAAGCGGCCGCGCCGACCTCGTTGCGTTCGGCAAACCGTTCATCTCCAATCCGGACCTCGTTCAGCGCCTCAAGGACAACACGCCGCTTGCCGGCCTTGACCAGGCAACGCTTTATGGTGGCGGTGCTACCGGATACGTAGACTATCCAACGCAAGAAAAAGCCGCCTGAGCCTACACTTACCAACGGAGATCCCGCCATCTGGCGGGATTTTCTTTTTTCAGCGCCTGGCTAGCATGTCACCATGTTCGAATCGCACATCAAGCGCTGGCGACTGACTATCGACGGCGAACCGATCATCACCCATTCCAGCCATCTCCTGCCCGTTCTGTCGGACGGCAGACCTGCGATGCTGAAAATATCAAAGGACGAGGTTGAGCGGACCGGTGGCGCCCTGATGCAATGGTGGGGCGGCATCGGCGCGGCAAGGGTCTACGCGCACGACAGCGAGGCCGTTCTGCTCGAGCGCGCGATGGGCCATCGCTCGCTTCTGGCAATGGCGATAGACGGCGCGGACGATGCGGCAACCCGCATTATTTGTAGCACAGTCGCAAAGCTTCACACCCCACGCGAAAAGCCACGGCCGGAGCTCATTCCGCTTACCCGCTGGTTTCGCGACCTTGCCTCGGCGGCAGAAGTTCATGGCGACATACTGGGTCAGTGCAACCTGATTGCCAGAACACTGCTTTCCGATCCGCGCGATCCCGTCGTCCTGCACGGCGACATTCACCACAGCAACATCCTCGATTTCGAACAGTACGGCTGGTTGGCGATTGATCCAAAAGGCTTGATCGGCGAACGCGGCTTTGATTACGCCAATATCTTCGCCAACGAGGACCTTCAGACCATAAGCACCCCCGCTCGTCTGCAGAGGCAGCTTCGACTTGTCGCCTCCGAGGCTGGTCTTGAGCCGAAACGACTGCTCCAATGGATTGCAGCCTATTCGGGCCTGTCAGCCGCCTGGTTTCTCAGCGATGGATCGACGGCACTGGCCGAAAGTCCACTCGCTGTGGCGCGCATCGCGCTAGCTGAATTACAGCGGGACTAGGCGCGCCGTTCGCCCAGTGCGCCGCTGCTCGGATCTTGGTGTCGCACGCCAGAGATCGATCAGAAGAGACATGGGCGCTACGCCTCCTTGGCCTTACGCACCTTCGCAGGTGCGTTCTTCTCATTGATGAGCCGAACACAGATGCAGACGCAACCTTAAACAGGTGCTAATGAACGGCCTGTACCGAAACGCGTGCCTCGCCCTCCTGCCCAGCGCTCCGCAGACAGCCGAGCGAGACCAACGACGCGCGAACAGCTTCGTCGATCGGCGTATGGGGCTCGCTGCCGAGCTCGGTGATCAATCGTTCATTCGACATCCGCAGCGGCTCCCGCCAGAGGTAGCGCATCTCCTTCAGCTCACGCATGAACGTGACGAACGGAGCGGCCAGCGGCACGATCCACCAGGGAAAGGCCTGCGTCTTTATGGTGGCGCCGGCCACCCGTTTGATAGCAGCCACCATCTGACAACCATCGGCATCCCAAAAGCCGTCCATGTGATAGACGGCAAAGGATGGCAGGCGGTCACCACATTCGATGAGACGCACCATCGTTTCTGCAACATCAGGCAGATAGGCCCATTGGTGCCCGACGCCGCAGCGCGCCGGATTCTTGACGGTGGTCAGCAGCTTTCCCGGCGTGACCATGCCTTGTGAGAACCAGCTACTGGCAGCCCCCGGTCCGAAAAAATCGCCAGCACGGACAATGATGACCCGCACGCCGGTTCGCGAGGCAACCTCCAGTCGCCTTTCCATTTCGACGCGGATCGCTCCCTTCTTCGTCACGGGATGTTGCGGGCTGTTTTCCCGAAGGACCGGAAATGAATCCGGTCCGAAATTATAGACGGTGCCCGGCAGAAGGATGCGCGCACCGACCGAACGTGCGGCTGCAATGGTGTTGTCGAGCATCGGGAGAACGAGCTTTTCCCAGTCGCGGTAGCCCGGCGGATTGACGGCGTGGATGATAAGGCTGGCACCTTGGGCCGCCGTCATCAGATCGATGGCGTTCATCGCATCGCCTTGGATCCACTCGAAATTCGACGCTCTCGCGCGCGCCTTTGCGGCATCCCGATTGAGCGCCCTCACCTGCCAGCCGCGTGCGGCGAGCTTCCGTGCGACCTCGCCTCCGATCCCGCCTGTTGCACCAAGCACCAGAGCAACCCGTCCGTTTTGTCCCGTCATGATGGTCTCCGTCAATTTCGACTGAAGCCGATCATGCCTATGTGCCAACACAAACAAAATTGACGAAATTCGTTGCGCAGATATACATAAATGCATGAACAGAGAACCGGACTGGCATTTCTACCGAACGCTGTTGGCCGTCCTGGAGCAAGGATCGCTTTCGGCGGCGGCCCGTGAACTGGGCCTGACGCAGCCGACGGTCGGGCGGCACATCGACGCGCTGGAGGACGCAATCGGCTCGCAGCTCTTCGTCCGCTCACCGAACGGTCTATTGCCGACCGATGCGGCCCTGGAATTGAAGCCCTACGCGGAAACGCTCGCGGCGACATCCGCCGCCCTGCTGCGAACGGCATCGGGACATCGAGAGCGGGTCGCTGGCACTGTCCGGATAAGCGCCAGCGAGGTCATCGGCGTCGAGGTCTTGCCGCCTATCCTCGCACCACTGGTGGCGGCCCATCCTGAACTCAGCATCGAGCTCTCGGCGTCTGACGCCATCGAGGATCTTCTCAACCGGGAGGCGGATATCGCCGTGCGGATGGCCGAGCCGGCCCAGGATCAGCTCATCGTCCGCCGCATCGGAGAAATACCGCTCGGCTTTCACGCCCATCGTCGCTATATCGAGCAACATGGCATGCCGGAGGAGATCGCTGACCTCGCAGGACACCGCCTTGTCGGCTTCGACCGGCAAACGGCCTATATCCGGACCATGATGGCGCGCTTTCCATTGCCGGACGGGCTCGCCTTCGCTTTTAAAAGTGATAACCCGCTTTCGCAGATCTCGGCAATTCGCGCCGGCCTGGGGATTGGGATCTGCCAGACGGGCCTTGCAGCACGAGATCCGGATCTGTTGCCGGTCCTGTCGGAGCTTTTCCGGATACCTCTCGACACCTGGGTCGTCATGCATGAGGGGATCAAAACGGCGCGCCGCTACCGCGTCACATTCGACGCGCTGGTAGACGGCCTGATGAATTACGTGAGCGGAACGGCGCGCAAACGCCCGGGCTGATCATCGCATGAATGATGAACCGTGCGCTCATGCGCGGGGCGAGGCTTCGCTGGAATGGCTTTTCCAGGTGCCGTCGACAACCTCGGTCTCCGGCCGGTCCCCGCCTTCGGCATACTCCTCATGCCATTTGCCCTTATCATCCTGCCAGCTGATCTCCGCGGAATCACCGCCAACCTGCTGTTCGGCCGCAACGATGCGGGCTGCTTCGAGCGCTTCGGAGTGTGTGGGAAATGCTTCGGAATAGACATTGCCCAACCGGTAGGCCCAGCCCCCGTCGTGAGGAACGACCTCGTAGACCACCTTGACCATGCATTTCACTCCTCTTCTTGTTCGCGCCCGAACACTGACCGGATTGCATCCAGTTCTGCGCGGGCCGCATTGCAAGAGACGAGTGGGCGCCGCGATATGCTTCCGGCTGACCGATGCGTTAGTATTCCATTAAATTCTCAAGACTGCAAACGCACCTCTGCGCGTGCTTGCTTGTCATGCAAAATCATCGCTTTAGACTTTCCGGATGAATCAAGATCGGAGCTTTCCGTGAAAACTGTGCCGCGACTGAAAGACGAAATGTTCTTGGTACTGGCGATGGTCGTCGCCGCTTTCGCGTACATGTCAGAGCATGCGGTTCTTGAGATGGGCCGCGGCATATCGCTCATCGCGGCCGCAGCGCTTGTCGCCACCATCGTCGTTGCCTCGGTTCGCGTCGCCCATCATGCGGAGATCCTGGCAATCAAGGTTGGCGATCCCTATGGCACGATGATCCTGACGCTGTCGGCCGTTGCCGTGGAAGTGATCATCCTCGCGATCATGATGAATGGCGAAAGCTCCCCCACGCTCGTTCGCGACACGATCTATGCAGCCCTGATGCTCGACATCAACGGCATCCTTGGCCTCGCCGCCCTGCTCGGTGGCTTGAAACACGGAGAGCAGCCATACAATGACAACTCGGGAAAGACCTATGGCGTTATGATCCTCACTGCCATGGGCATCTCGATGATCGTTCCAGAATTCGTGCCGGCGGATAAGTGGCACTACTACTCCGCCTTCACCATCCTGGCTATGGTCGCCCTCTACGGCCTCTTCCTGCGTATGCAGGTCGGTCAGCATAGCTACTTCTTCAGCTATGCCTATCCTCGCAGCGATCGGAAGAAGACCGATCCGCAAGAGCACTCGACCGAGGATTCCGCGGCCGCCTCGATTGTCACGATCTTGATCGGCGTTGTCGTCATCGGCCTGCTTGCGGAGTTCATGGCCACCTTCATGACGCAGGGCCTGCGGGACACCGGCGCTCCCGTTGCCCTGACCGCCATCGTCGTCGCAGCGATTTCCGCGGCGCCCGAAATCCTGACGGCGCTGCGTGCAGCGCTGCGCAACCGCATGCAGGCGACCGTCAATATCGCCATGGGTGCTTCACTATCGACTGTCATCCTCACGGTTCCGGTGATGGAGGCGATCGCGCTTTATACCGGTCAACCCTTCATCATGGCCATGACACCGGTCCAGACTGTCATGGTGGCGATCACCCTGATCGCGGCAGCCATCAACCTCAACGACGGTGAAACCAATGCCATCGAAGGCATGACGCATTTCATCCTCTTCGCGACGTTCCTGATGCTGTCGGCATTGGGACTTTGATTTTGTGGAACCTGTCCGATCGTTGCGTCGCTGCGGCTAGGAGATCGCACCTTGCAATTCGTATACGTGCACACCATGTCTAAGGCATCGGCAGCATCTGAAACGGGCGCTGCCGGGTGCGGACGATCAGAAGCGTTCCAGCCCCAACAAAGGAGGACCGCATGTCTTCCGCCTCCAGCATACAGTTCATGGAAAATGTGATGCGGGAAGCTCTGCGCTTCCGCTATGTCGATTTTCTTATCAAGTCGACGCCGGCAATCAGTCTGGCATTCATCGCCTACGTCACGTTCCGGGGTATCCTTTGGTAGGAGCAGCCGTTCTGAACCCACAATTCATTACCGAGGGCCCTTTCATTCGAGGTCACCATGGCAGAGCGCACCAGAGAAACGGAAATAACGTTTGCTCACCCCTTCGTTCTGAGCTCACTGGTAGTCCCGTTGGAAGCGGGGACCTATCGGCTGATTGTCGACGAAGAAGAGATCGAAGGCCTATCATTCTCCGCCTTCAGGAGAACCGATACCCATCTCGAAATACCGGCGATTGCAACGGATAACGGCACCAGGCAGCGATTGAGTGTGTCTTCGCAGGAAATTGAAACTGCCTTGGCCAAGGATGCCAGTACAACCGAGCGATGCGGGCTTAAAGACCGAGCGGCGGCCATTCGACAACGCATTCCAGTAGAGAAACGAGAGGAGCATTATGGCAATCGCATTTCCCAACCGCGCCAGAAGCTATGACGAAACCGCCAGGCGCATCCGCTTCCTCGGCCATGATGGTATGTTCGAGATTCGTTTCTCGATGGATATTGACGTGCTGACGAAGGGACCTTGCCCGGCAGCGACATCGGAACGCGACTATCTCGCGGGATTTGACGGGCTTCGAACCCAAATTCTAGATGTCGCCAAACGCGTCTATGGCTCTAAACGAGAGAATTCGATCGTCCTGAAACTGTCGGATTTCAAGTAGCAGATCGATCGCAGTTTGCTTTTTCCTACACCAAAGCCCGTACCGAAAACCAACCCTACAACGAGGACCATCGTATGCATGAGCCATGGAGCAAAAGCCGCCAACGCGCAGAAGCTGCGTTCGGATTGACGCAGACACAGATGTTGTCGCGCACGCAGGAAGCATTGAAAATCGATGCCGTTGCTACCGCCAGAAATGAGAAGACCGCTCGACTGAGAGCGATGCGCCTTGAGCAAGAAGCGCACGCTCGGGCCGGGCAATCTTCCCATGCAACGCCGATCAAGGAATGACCAGGGGACACTTGTCGCACATTTGAAGCGATCCCAGCGGACCCGCCCTTGCCTTGCGGTACTGGGTAGGAACATGGCACTTCTCGCCGGGAATTCGGTAGACTTTTCATCTCAGCCGGTTGGCAACGTCCGGCCAACAAAAAACCCGCCGTTTCCGGCGGGATTTCGCATTCGTTCCTGAATTGCTTACTTGCAGGCGCCGCAGAAGCGCTGGATGCGCTTGCAGGCTTCCTCAAGCAGCGCTTCCGAGGTCGCATAGGAGATGCGGAAGTTCGGGCCAAGGCCGAAAGCCGAGCCGTGAACGACGGCTACACCTTCGCTTTCAAGCAACTCGGACACGAAGTCCTCGTCCGTCTCGATAACCTTGCCAGAGGGTGCGGTCTTGCCGATGAGGCCGGCGCAGGACGGATAGACGTAGAACGCGCCTTCCGGCGACGGGCACGTGATGCCCTTGGCCTGGTTCAGCATCGACACGACGAGGTCGCGGCGGCCTTCGAAGACCTTCTTGTTCTGAGGGATGAAATCCTGCGTGCCGTTCAGCGCTTCGACGGCAGCCCACTGCGCGATCGACGTCGCACCCGAGGTCTGCTGCCCCTGGATCATGTCCATCGCCTTGATGAGCTGGATCGGACCTGCCGCATAGCCGATACGCCAGCCGGTCATCGCGTAGGCCTTGGAGACGCCGTTCATCGTCAGCGTGCGATCGTAGAGCTTCGGCTCGACTTCGACAGGCGTGACGAACTTGAAGTCGCCATAGGTCAGATGCTCGTACATGTCGTCGGTCAGCACCCAGACATGCGGATGCTTCAGCAGCACGTCCGTCAGTGCCTTGAGTTCGGCATGCGTGTAGGCAGCACCCGACGGGTTGGACGGTGAGTTGAAGACGAACCACTTCGTCTTCGGCGTGATCGCCTTGTCGAGATCGCCCGCCTGCAGCTTGAAGTTGTTTTCCTGCGTCGCCGAAACGATGACAGGGGTGCCGCCGCACAGCGACACCATTTCCGGGTAGGACACCCAGTACGGCGCCGGGATGACGACTTCATCGCCCGGGTTCAGCGTCGCCATGAAGGCATTGAAGAGGATCTGCTTGCCGCCGGTGCCGACGATCGTCTGCTCCCAGGAGTATTCCAGGCCGTTCTCGCGCTTGAACTTCGCGGCAATCGCCTTGCGCAGTTCAGGGATACCGGAAACCGGAGTGTACTTTGTCTCGCCGCGGTTGATCGCGTCGATGGCCGCCTTCTTGATATTATCTGGCGTATCGAAATCCGGCTCGCCGGCGCCGAGGCCAATCACATCGCGTCCTTTCGCTTTCAGCTCGCGCGCTTTCTGGGAAACGGCGATGGTGGCTGAAGGCTTCACACGGGAAAGAGCATCGGCAAGAAAGGCCATGATATCGGTCCTATACGGTTGATTTGGGCAGAAAGCCGGGACCGGAATTCTGCGCTAAGCTCTATGTCCAATGTGAGCAGGCATTTCAAGCGCAAAGGCGTGATGGTGCCAATGATTCTTCGTGATCAGTTGGCTCATACGATTGTCAATTCGCGACATCACCCACTCGGCCCGATGAACAATTTTGCGAAGCACTTGAATCGATTTCTGAAGAGGGTCCGATTTACGCCCTGAAATCAAAAACTTCGCCTTTTTCAGGCTTTGCCACGAATTGGCCGCAACAAATGCCGCGGCATGCCGCAATTCGGTCGCGAGCGCGCCGAGATCGAAGCCGCATCTTGGTGCATCCGACATTGGTTATTGAGGGCATACCATGTTTGTGGAAGACGAGTTTGTCATAAGGCGCCTTCGCGCCAGTCGCGTATCCATCTCATTGCTGGTTGCATTCGTGGCTTTCGCCGCGTCGATAGTTATGACATTCGGGCTCGTCACGACGGTTTACGCCGAAGAAAGCCAGCAAAAGGTCGAGCAACTCGCCGGTCTCGTTCGACCGAACGACGTCAACAGCGGCTCCCTCCTTTTTCCCGCTAAGGAGCCCGGCTTCTTTATCGAGGCACCACGCCTGAAGACCGACGTCCAGATGGACGTCTCCGGCCCCATCGCCCGCGTCAGGGTCACCCAACGATTCCAGAACCCGAGCAAGGGCTGGGTTGAGGGTACGTATGTCTTTCCGCTCCCGGAAAACTCCGCTGTCGACGTGCTGAAGATGCAGATCGGCGAGCGCTTCATCGAGGGTCAGATCAAGCCGCGTCAGGAAGCGCGCGAAATCTACGAACAGGCAAAGGCGGAAGGCAAGAAGGCCGCTCTTCTCGAGCAGCAGCGATCCAACATCTTCACCAACCAGGTCGCCAACATCGGCCCCGGCGAAACGATTGTCGTGCAGATCGAATACCAGCAGGCCGTCCACCAGTCCGGCGGCGAGTTCTCGCTGCGCTTCCCGATGGTCGTCGCCCCCCGCTACAATCCGGCGCCGATCTTCCAGACCGTGGAATTCAACAATGGTGCCGGCTTCGCGGTCCCGACCGACCCGGTGGAAAATCGCGAGAAAATCGAGGCGCCGGTTCTCGATCCGCGCGAGAACGCGAAGATCAACCCCGTCGCGCTCACCGTCAATCTCAAGGCCGGCTTTCCGCTCGGCGACGTGAAATCCTCCTTCCATGACGTCGACATCAAGCAGGACGGCGACCAGAGCCGCACGATCTCGATTAGGGGAGAGAGCGTTCCGGCCGACAAGGACTTCGAACTCACCTGGAAGGCCGCGCCTGGCAAAACGCCAAGTGCCGGACTTTTCCGCGAGGTCATCAACGGCAAGACCTACCTGCTTGCCTTCGTCACACCGCCGGCAACGCCCGATACATCGTCGCCGACAGCCAAGCGCGAAGTCGTCTTCGTCCTCGACAATTCCGGTTCCATGTCCGGCCCGTCGATCGCGCAGGCGAAGGAAAGCCTGGCGCTTGCGATCTCGAAGCTCAACCCCGACGACCGCTTCAACGTCATCCGCTTCGACGATACGATGACCGACTATTTCAACGGCCTCGTTGCCGCCTCACCCGACAATCGCGAGAAGGCCATCGCCTATGTCCGCGGACTGACCGCAGACGGCGGTACCGAAATGCTGCCGGCGCTACAGGATGCGCTGCGCAACCAGGGGCCTGTCGCCAACGGCGCGCTTCGCCAGGTCGTGTTCCTGACAGACGGCGCAATCGGCAATGAACAGCAGTTGTTTGGCGAGATCAGCCAAAACCGTGGCGAGGCCCGCGTCTTCACAGTCGGCATCGGCTCGGCGCCAAACTCCTATTTCATGACCAAAGCCGCCGAGATGGGCCGCGGTACCTTCACCCAGATCGGCTCCGCCGAGCAGGTCGCGACCCGCATGGGAGAGCTTTTCGCGAAGCTTCAGAACCCGGCAATGACCGATATTACGGCAACCTTCGAAGGTATAAAGGCCAAGGACATCACCCCGAACCCGATGCCTGACCTCTATACCGGCGAGCCGGTCGTCCTGACCGCGGAACTGGCGGAAGAAAAACCCACCGGCAAGCTGCAGATCATAGGCAAGACCGGCATCCAGCCCTGGCGCGTCGACGTGGATATCGCCAACGCCGCCGATGGCCAGGGCATTTCCAAGCTCTGGGCGCGGCGCAAGATCGACGACCTGGAAGCCCGCGGCTACGAACGGGAGGACCGCGCTTCGCTCGACAGGGACATCTTGACGGTGGCGCTCGCCCACCACCTCGTCTCGCGTGTAACGAGCCTCGTCGCGGTCGACGTCACACCATCGCGTCCTGCAGGCGAGCCCGTCGGCTCGGCAAAGCTGCCGCTTAACCTGCCTGATGGCTGGGATTTCGAGAAGGTCTTCGGTGAGGAAGCCCCGGCCCCGACCAGCCCGCCCGATCATGCGATGGCGACGCCCCGGCAGGAGTTTGCGCAGCTGGCGGCATCGCGCATGGCTGCCGCACCTACGGCGAAGGCAGCCGGGCTGATTGCCCAGAAGTCCGCGTCGGTAAAGCTGCCGCAAACCGCAACGCGTGCAGACGAGCAGATCGTCCGCGGCATCGTCATGCTTTTTGCCGCACTGATCGCGGCAAGCGGGTTTGCCATTTGGCGCCGGCGCGTGCGCGGCGTCTTCGCAGGGGACAGGCAATGACGCCAGTGAGCTCGCGAGCCGCAGTTCGCAACCACGAAGCGGAGGAGTTCGGCCCACTTCCGACCTACCTCGAGCTCGCCATGGCGGCGGCGGCGACCGCTTACGATACTGCGACGGCGCAGGAAAGCCGCTCGCTCCTGCCCCGTCTCTGCGTCGTCGAGAAGGCCATTGTTGTGAGCATCGCCGCCCTCGCGCTGTACGGAACGGCACTGGTGGCCGACGGGCTCTACATCAAGGCCAAGGCGGAACTGTCGCAGCTTCTCCTGAAGCGGGCCTTTGCCGCCGAACTTCGCGGCGAAGACACCAAGCCTTGGCCCTGGGCGGATTTCACGACCGAGGCGGAAGTGACCGCGCCTCGCCTCGGCAAGCATGCGATCGTCCTGTCCGGCGCCTCCGGCGAGGCTCTGGCCTTCGGCCCCGCCTGGCTCGCCAATACGCCCCAACCCGGCGACGAGGGCACCTCCGTCATCGCCGCCCATCGCGACACGCATTTCCGTTGGCTGAAGGACGTCGAAGCAGGCGACGAAATCGAGGTCACACGTCGCGATGGCAAGGTTTTGACCTTCAAGGCGGGCGAAGGCCGCATCGTGCCATGGGATCAAAGCGGCATTGATCCGACAGCGCAAGGCCGCCATCTCGTGCTCGCGACCTGCTGGCCTTTCGGCGCGACGGAACGCGGCCCACTGCGCTACATCGTCGAAGCGGAACTCGTCGATCCGCAGCCAATCGGCACCGTGCCAGCGGCAAACACAAAGCCGTTATCCCAGCGCGAATGAGCTTGAAGCAGGTGTCCGACGCACCACGTTGATCTGGACAGACGACGGGACGGACCATGAGGACACTTGCAAGGCTTCAATTCGGATTTCTTCTCGCAACAGCGGCCTTGGCCGCCTCCCCCGGCCTGTCTGCCGATATCGTCAAGACGAAAACGGTTGAGGTGCAAGTCGATACAATTGCGACCGGGCTCGAGCATCCTTGGGCCGTAGAGGTTCTTCCTGGCGGCTCCTATCTTGTCACCGAACGACCGGGACGGCTGCGCATCATCCGCAACGGCAAGCTCTCCGCCCCCATCGCCGGCGTCCCTGATGTCAATGCCCGCGGCCAAGGAGGCCTGATGGACGTTGCGCTCGCGCCTGATTTTGGAATGAGCCGCAGGATATTCCTCACCGCTGCGACAAGGGCCAAGGGTGGCTCCGGCACCGAGGTCTTCAGCGCTACGCTGTCAAAAGACGGAACGAGCCTCGAGGACGTCAAATCCATCTTTGCGATGAAGCGTTTTACCAGCGGCAACATCCAGTACGGCTCTCGCATCGCCTTCGCCAAGGACGGCTCGCTTTTCATTAGCATCGGCGATCGCGGCGACAGGGATCGCTCCCAGGACTGGAAGGACGACGCCGGCTCCATCATTCACATCAGCGCTGATGGTAGCATTCCTGATGACAACCCTTTCAAGGACGGCGAAAAGGCGCTTCCGCAAATATGGTCGAAAGGCCATCGCAATCCGCAAGGCATCGCCTTCGATGCCGCCGACGGCAAGCTCTATACGGCTGAGCACGGTGCCCGTGGCGGTGATGAGATCAACGACATCGAACCCGGCAAGAACTACGGCTGGCCGATCATCACCTATGGCCGCGATTATTCCGGCGCCGAGATCGGCGAAGGCACGGCCAAGGAAGGACTTGAACAACCTCTTTATTATTGGGACCCGTCCATAGCGCCGGGAGCGCTGGCCATTTATCGCGGCAAGATGTTCCCCGAATGGGACGGCAACTTTCTCGTTGCCGCGCTGAAGTTTCAGCTACTTTCGCGTATGCAGCGCGATGATGGCGGAGCCTTTGTCGCCGAGGAGCGGATATTCGACGGCTCCTATGGCCGCATGCGCGACGTGGTCATTGCACCGGACGGCGCCCTGCTGATCCTCACGGATGAAGATGATGGTGCCTTGCTCAGAGTGTCGCGAGCGCCGGCCAACAATGATTGATGCGAAGCCTAAAGACCGGCGCGCAGTTCCTTTCGAATCACGAACTTCAGGCCGGACCATGTTTCGTCTATGGCGCAAACTTTGACGTCAACCAGTCCCAACGGCTGGAAAATCGATCTTAGGACGTCTTCGGTGATTGTCGTCGGCACCCGTGCCGCTTTCTTGGGCCAGGAAATCCACAGCATCCCGTCCGGTTTAAGGACGCCCGACAGAGCCGGTGCCATGTCTTCAAGAACTGGCCGGCGCGTTTCAAAAACGTGGCCATAGTCGAAGCGACGCTCGATCATTGATGGCAAAGCGGTCTCGACAGAGGAGAAGTGATCAAAACCTTGTATCTCGGTGATCTCGGGCACGCCGATCAACAGTGCCGCCTGCCCTTCCCTCAGGCCTAGCTTTCGCGTCAGTAAACTGCCGGAATACCCCGCCGGCGCATCATGTCCGCGCGGTGACGGCGCAGCCTCTTCGTCAGGCGATGAAACCGCTTTCGTTGTCATCCGTTTGCCTTCAGGCGCTAACGCGGTGGCGACATTCTTCACCCTTGCTCAAACGAAAGGCAACTGTTAACGCTCGGCCATACTCTCCCGCTCCCGCCCAGAGGACGAAATGACGCGCATTCAGGCGAACCTCCTTCTATTGCTTGCAGCTGCCATCTGGGGCGGCGGCTTTGTCGCGCAGTCAACGGCAATGAAGGCGATCGGTCCGTTCTGGTTCATTGGCCTGCGCTTCATGATTGCTGCAGTGGCGGTTCTGCCTTTCATGCTGCTCGAGGCACGCAAGGCGGCGGTCAAGACCGCGCCGCGCCATCTCAAGCTCTATGTGCTGACGGGTCTTGCGCTGTTTGGCGGCGCCGCAACGCAGCAGATCGGCCTGCAGACGACGACGGTGACGAATTCGAGTTTCATTACCGGGCTCTATGTCGTGATCGTCCCCTTGATCGCCGTCGTCTTCCTCCGCCGCTCTCCGCACTGGGTCATCTGGCCCGGTGCGATCATGGCCGTATCCGGCATCTACTTGTTGTCGGGCGGACAGCTCTCGGCCTTGACGACCGGCGATCTGTTGACGGTCGTTTGCGCTGTCTTCTGGGCCGGGCAGATCACTCTGGCAGGCACTACGGTATCCGAAACCGGTCGTCCGCTTGCACTCTCGACCGCCCAGTTTGCCGTGGCCGGGGCCTGTGCGCTCGCCGTTGCCATCGTCGCGGAACCGATCAGCTGGGAGGCGGTATGGGCGGCGGCCCCCGAGATCCTGTATGTCGGCCTCTTCTCCTCGGGTGTCGCCTTTTCGCTGCAGATCATCGGCCAACGCTACACGACCCCGTCGCAGGCAGCGATCTTCCTGTCTTCTGAAGCGCTCTTCGGCGCCTCGCTCGGCGCCCTGATGCTGGGCGAAACCATGCCACCGCTCGGCTACGCCGGCTGCGCGTTGATGTTTACCGCTATGCTTCTGGTTGAAGTGGTGCCCGAAATGGCACGCCGCCGTGCTTCGGACAGACTGAAACCGAGCCCAAATTTGGGTTGAATGCCCAGAAAAGAAAAAAACTTTAGCTCTTGCGTAGTCGCGTTATTGTTGCATTCTTGGCAAAATCTGCTCCCAAACTATATTGCCAACGATATAAAGCGTTGATCTGCGGCGGCTGACGACCAAATTTTTGCTCTAGACGCGCGAAAATGCCGTTCAAAGAGGCGTATCGGCACAGAGGCGTTAAAAAACTTTTGCTTGCCAAAATTTAATAATCGCAGCACTCTCACCGTGTTCGGGCATTTTGCGAGCATGGGAAGTCCTTAGGAATGTGCGCGCCGGAGACGCTAATATTCCGGTCAACCAGTTGCAACAACGCGGGCGTCAGTTCCGTGGCGAATCTGGTTGAGCTAGAGGGGACCTTTTTCTCACATTTCAATGATTGCCTGCTAACGTCTCCGCAAGGAGGCAATATCAGTGATGCTGCCCGTGTGGATGGCGGGCAGAGATAAAAGGACCTGACGCATGGCCGAGACTGGCACTGTAAAATTCTTCAATACCGACAAAGGTTTTGGCTTTATCAAGCCGGACAAGGGCGGCGCCGACATCTTTGTGCACATTTCTGCCGTTCAGGCTTCTGGCTTGGCCGGACTGACGGAGAATCAGAAGGTTAGCTTCGACACGGAGCCGGATCGGCGCGGCAAGGGCCCCAAGGCTGTCAACCTGCAGATTGCAGGCTGAGCCTCCAGCCAACGCTGTCAATTCGAGTTGAAGCCCGGCAGCGATGCCGGGTTTTGTCATTCAGCCTGCATTCACATCGCGGCCCTTACCTTGCCATCATCAAGGTGCAGAACCGGAATCGGTTGAAACAGGGAAACACAAATGAACAGGCTTGCGAAAACGCTCCTCATGACGGCAACTGCTGCTGCCCTCACCGTATCATCGATCAGCGTTGCGTCCGCCGGTGATTGGCATCGCCACCACCACAACGACGACGCCCTCGTCGGCGGTGCCGTAGGCTTGGCAACAGGTCTTATCGTTGGTTCTGCCATCGCCAGCGCCCCGCGTTATGATGAGCCGCGCTACATCGATCCCCCCTATGAGCCGGAATACGACGCCGCTCCGGTCTATCGCGCGCCCCCGGCTCGCTATTATCGTGCCGACGTCGAGCCCTGGACCCCGCAGTGGGAGCGCTATTGCTCCTATCGCTACCAGTCCTTCGACCCGCGTAGCGGCACCTACATCGGCTACGACGGTCGCAGCCACTTCTGCACAGCTGGCTGATCGTCGCACGATATGATGGAACACGAAGCGCCGCTTTCAGCGGCGCTTTCATTTTGTCGGTCAGATCCCCTGCAGGAACGGGTTGCTGCGTCGCTCATCACCAATGCGGCTGCCCGGCCCGTGCCCGCAAATGAAGCCGACGTCATCGCCCAGCGGCAAAACCTTGTCGCGGATCGAATCGAGCAGTTGCTGGTGGTTGCCCCCCGGCAAATCCGTCCGACCGATCGAGCCGTTGAACAGCACGTCGCCCAGATGGGCAAAGTTCTGCGCGCGATTGACATAAATGACATGGCCCGGCGCGTGGCCCGGCGTGTGATAGACTTCGAACTCGTGAGTGCCGAAGGAAACCTTATCACCGTCCTTCAGCCAGCGGTCGGGAACGACGTTCTGCATGCCCGGCGGCAGACCATATTTCTGCGCCTGCGTCTCGATCCGCTGCAGCAGAGGAAGATCATCCTCATGCGGGCCGACGATATCAATACCTAGAGCCTCCTTGAGCTCCTTCGCACCGCCGGCGTGGTCAAGATGGCCGTGCGTCAGCCAGATTTCCTTGATACTGAAACCGTTCGACTTGATGGCATCAAGGATCGCCGGCACATCCCCGCCCGGATCGACCACGACGCCCTCCTTCGTCTCAGGATCGAAGAGGATCGTGCAGTTCTGCTGAAAGGGTGTCACCGGAATAATGCCGGCCTGGAGCATGCCCATGAGTGCCTCGCTTCTCTATGTCCTGTGTCCCTATAGTCCGAAACCGCGCCGTGCACAGCCCGGGATTTATCGAACGCAGCGTCAGGCAAAGACCGTCGACACCTGGGCCCAGGTTTATCTGGGCCCAGGTGTCGGCATCGGTTCCGTTCGAATTTAACACATTGATACAATCGTTTACCGGCGAGACTGGGCGCGCGGGAACATCGTCATCAACCAAAACGTTACCTGCCTGTACAAGACAAGGAGAAACGAGATGACCTTGAAGCGAAATCTGTTCCTGGCCGGCGCGATCGTCGTGGGAAGCGCCGGTCTTGCCCAGGCGGACATGGTTGCCACGGCCATCAACGATCTGAACGTTCGTGCCGGCCCCGGCCCGCAGTATCCTTCCATCGGTATGGTGACACGCGGCTCGCAGGCCATGCTTGACGGCTGCATCCAGGGAAGCCGTTGGTGCCGTGTTGACGTCAACGGCGTCCGTGGCTGGGTCTATGCACAGTATCTACAGGTTGAACAAGCTGGCAACAGCGTCATCGTCGAACAGCACCAAGCCGATCTCGGCGTTCCCGTCGTGACCTATGAGACAACGGCGAGTGTCGCGCCTGCCGATCCGGCACCAGGTGACGAATTGCTGGGCCCGGTTGGTTCCGTCGAAGCGATCAGCCCGCCTGAAACTGTTACGACCTATGTTCAAACCAATCCGGCCCAGACCGTGCGCCTCCGCGGAGATGTCGTTGTCGGTGCAGCGGTGCCGGATAACGTGACGTTCCGGGAGATTCCGGACTATCAGTATCGATATGTCCGCATCAACGATCGGCCGGTTCTTGTGGACCCCGGTACTCGCCGCATCGTTTATGTCTACAACTGACCATGATGCACAACATGGAAAAGGCGCCTTCGCGCGCCTTTTCTTTGACGGCAGCGTGGAAAACTTTCACGCATGGGTTGCTCTCCATTCCACTTTACATTCAACCATGATAAAATACTGAAATTCAGACGATATCCCTGCTCCCAGTCGGACGTCGGATCGCCTGTATGGCTGGCTATCCTTTCGGACCGCGCAGCCGGCAGCGGCGTTTTGAGGAAACGCAAAGGAGGGAAATCGTGGAAGCCTTATTGCCTATCATCACACAAGTGATAGCAGGTGCCGTCGGCGGCAATGTTGCGAGCGGCGCACTGAAGCAGGTTGCGATCAATACCGTTGCCCGGACGATCGCCGGCGCAATCGGCGGCATCGGCGGCGGCATGCTGCTCAGCATGGTCGGTGGAGAAGCCGCAATGACCGGCCTCATTGCTGACGGCATAGGCGGCTTGATCGGCGGCGGCATCCTGTCGACGATCGTCGGCGCGGTAGTCGCTCGCGCGAGGTAGACAGCGCATCGAAAAACGGCCGAGCTCGCGAGGAACTCGGCCGTTCCTGCTGGTCAAGATCACTCGGCCGCTGCAGCGGCTGGATATACCTCTTTCATGTAGTCGTTCATCAGCGTTTCGCTGATCGTGGCCGGCGTGAATTTATGTGGACCGATTTCCGAGACCGGCGTCACCTCTGCCGCAGAGCCCGTCAAGAAGCACTCGCTGAAACCCGGAAGCTCCTCCGGCATGATGGCGCGCTCGATCACCTCGATCCCGCGACGCTTCGCGAGTTCGATCACCGTCTGTCGCGTAATGCCGTTCAGGAAGCAATCCGGCGTTGGTGTGTGGATGACATCATCCTTGACGAAGAAGATGTTTGCCCCGGTCGCTTCCGCCACCTGGCCACGATAATCGAGCATCATGGCATCGGCATACCCCTTGGCTTCGGCCGCATGCTTTGAAATCGTGCAGATCATGTAGAGACCGGCGGCCTTCGATGCGCAAGGCGCTGTCTTCGGATCGGGCCGGCGATACTCGGCAATATCGAGCCGGATGCCCTTCAGCTTCTCGGCCGGATTGAAGTAGCTCCCCCACTGCCAAATGGCGATCGCGACATTGATCCGGCTTGCTTGCGCGGACACACCCATCATCTCGCTGCCGCGCCAGGCAATTGGGCGGACATAGGCATCGGAAAAGCCCTGGCGCTTCAGGAGCTCGATCGTCGCCGCATCCAGCTCAGAAACCGAGTATGGTACCTTGAAGCCGAGAATCTCGGCCGACGTGTGCAGGCGCTGGTTATGTTCCGTCAGCTTGAAGACCCGGCCACCATAGGCGCGCTCACCTTCGAACACCGCGCTTGCGTAGTGGAGCCCATGGGTCAGCACGTGGATCTTTGCGTCTTTCCACGGCACGAACGCCCCGTTGAACCAGATTTCGCCATCCATTTGATCAAAGGGAACTGAAGCCATTTCGCACTCCTCCGGCGCCCGCACGCCATTGCTGTTGATTGTTGTCCCCAATACGTTTTATCCACTCACGCAGGGGAAAATTACGCATTGTAGTGAAGTTTGCGAAGTCGGGCCAAATTTCCAGTGGAAATGGCGTCCTCTTCCCGCTTCGCAACGCTTAGGGAAGCTAGCAACGGCGCAGAGATACGTCAACAATGCTGACATATTTTTACGAAAGCTTGCCCCGAGGTGCGCAACAAGAAAGGAAATGCCAAATTGGCACGCCAGACGAGCCCGAAGGCGGGCAAGCCCGAACCGCTGAAAATGCCGATGGAAGACACGGAAACCATCGATTTCGAGATCATCGAGCTTCTGTTCTTTTCCTATCGTGACTTCGTTTCCGATCCTGACGCCATTCTTGCGGAGATCGGTTTCGGCCGGGCGCACCACCGCGTCGTTCATTTCGTTAACCGCAACCCCGGCATGACGGTTGCCGATCTGCTGGATACATTGAAGATTACCAAGCAGAGTCTCGCAAGAGTGCTCAAACAACTCATCGATTCGGGGTATATTCGTCAGATTGCGGGGCCTGAAGACAGGCGGCAGCGCAAGCTCTATCCTACCAAGATGGGGCGCGAGCTGGCCCTTGCTCTGGCAGAGCCGCAATCGCGCCGTATTGAGAGAGCATTCGACGGGGCTTCTCCGGAGGTACGGGAGGGCATAAAGGCCTTCCTGAGGGGTATGCGTAACAGACAAAACGCGAAAGCAGACTGAATGGCGACAAAGACAGTGATTTCGGACGACGCTGCGCACTTGCTTGTTGTGGATGACGACACGCGTATCCGCGCTCTGCTCAACCGCTATTTGACCGAGAACGGGTTCAGGGTGACGGTGGCCGCAGACGGTGCTGAGGCGCAACGCAAGCTCGCCGGACTGGATTTCGACCTCATCATCATGGACGTCATGATGCCGGGCGATTCCGGGATCGACGTGACCAGGGGCCTGCGCACGATCAAGAACGTGCCGATTATCATGCTAACGGCACTGGCGGAATCGGGCAGCCGCATCGCCGGACTGGAGGCGGGCGCCGACGATTATCTGGCCAAGCCCTTTGATCCGCGCGAACTGGTGCTGCGCGTCAACAACATCCTGCGCCGCAATGTCTCGAACGATGCGCCGAAGATCGAACAGGTGATGTTCGGACCATATACCTTCTCGCTGACGCGCAAGGAGCTGAAGAAGGCCTCCGAAGTCGTCCGGTTGACGGATCGCGAGCAGGAAATCATGCTGCTGTTTGCCAAGCGCGCCGGCGACACGATTCCGCGGCATGAGCTTATCGGCAACGATGTCGATGTCGGCGAGCGCACCATCGATGTGCAGATCAATCGCCTGCGACGCAAGATCGAGGACGATCCCGCAAATCCGGTCTGGCTGCAGACGGTTCGTGGTATAGGATACCGATTGAGCATCGATTGACAGTCGCAACCCCGGGACCAGCGACCAAATGGTGACATTCGACTCTCTTCGGCGCGAAGACCGTTCGCCCACCCGCGGATGGCGGTGGATGATCCGCAGATTACGGCTCTATCTGCCGACCGGCCTCTACGTCCGCTCGCTTCTCATCATCATCATCCCGATGTTGCTGCTCCAGTCCGTTGTCGCGGCCTTGTTCATGGAACGCCACTGGCAGATGGTGACGCAGCGCCTCTCTGCTGCGGTCACACGCGACATCGCCGCGGTCATCCAGATCATCGAGACCTACCCGCAGGATACGGATTACAGCGAGGTCACTCACATAGCACGCGACCAGCTGGGCCTGCAGATCTCGATCGAGCCGGACGGCGATCTTCCGCCGCCACGAACCAAGCCCTTTTTCTCAATCCTTGATGGCATCCTGAGCGACGAGATCAGCGACCAGGTCAAACGCCCGTTCTGGATCGACACATTGGGCGATTCCAATCTCGTCGAGATCCGCATCAAGCTCGAAGACAAGATCCTTCGCGTGCTGGCAAGACGCAGCTCGACCTACGCCTCCAACACCCACATCTTCATCGTCTGGATGGTCGGCGCTTCGCTGGTGCTGATCGGCATATCGATCCTCTTCCTGCGGGGACAGATCCGACCGATCCTCGCGCTCGCAAACGCAGCAGAAAGCTTCGGCAAGGGTCAGAAGGCTGACAACTTCCACCCGCGCGGTGCAGACGAGGTTCGCCGCGCGGGCCTTGCCTTCATTCTGATGCGCGAGCGCATCGAGCGGCAGATGGAGCAGCGCACCGCGATGCTGACCGGAGTGAGCCACGATCTGCGCACGATCCTGACCCGCTTCAAGCTGCAATTGGCGCTGGCCGGCGACAATCCCGACCTGCACGGCCTGAACGACGACATCAACGACATGCAGTCGATGCTCGAGGCCTACATGGCTTTTGCACGAAGCGAAGTCGAAGAAGACGTCGGCGAAGTGAAGCTCAGCGACCTCTTTGCAAAGCTTGAGACCGATTTCGAACTTCACGAGGGCAAGACACTCAAATACTCCATAGAGGGCGAGGACGGTATTGCGGTGCGTCCAAACGCCTTCACGCGCCTTGTGACGAACCTCGCCTCGAATGCTCGCCGCTACGCCAGCACCCTCGACGTCAACGCCAAACACAGCGCCAAGTGGCTGACGATCACCTTTGACGACGATGGTCCGGGTATTCCCGAGAAAAACCGCGAGGATGTCTTCAAGCCATTCTTCCGGCTCGATGAAGCGCGCAATCTCGATGCCTCGGGCACCGGCCTCGGCCTTGCCATTGCCCGCGACATCGCCCGAAGCCACGGCGGCAACGTCACGCTCGGCGACAGCCCTCTGGGCGGTCTGCGGGCGACCGTGCGCCTACCCGCGTGAAAAACAGATGACGATCGATACGGCGCCAATGACATGGCTGAACCCGCCGCCTCGCTCCGAAGAGCGCAACGGCGACCTGCATGTCTGGTCCGGACCGAAGACGGACTTCTGGCAAGGAACCTACTACGGCTTTCACCGCGACGACGCGCATTTCCTGCATCAGCCGCGGCAGGGCGACTTCACGGCCGACGTATCCTTCTCCGCACGCTATGAGGAGCTCTACGACCAGGCCGGCATGATGGTTCGGGCCGACGCGACGCATTGGATGAAATGCGGGATCGAATATACCGATGGAGCAATGCACTTCAGCGTCGTCGTCACCAACCGCAACTCCGACTGGTCAGCCTTTCGGCTCGACCACGCATTCGACCGCATGGGCGTGCGCGTAACGCGAACTGGTGATGCTCTGTTCATTCAATACAGAACAGACCGCATGGAGGACTGGCGCATGGCGCGGCTTGCTTGGTTTGATCCGGCATTTGTGGAGGTTGCCGTCGGTCCGGCATTCTGCTCGCCCCAACGCGCCGGTTTTGAAGCCGTATTCCATGCTTTCTCGCTGAGCGACCCACTGTCGCGCGAGATCCACTGATCACATCAGCTTCTTGCCGTTCGGCACTGGCTTATCGGTTGCCGCAAGAACGATGGCGCCGGCTTCGTCCTCGAAGCCGAGCGTCAGGACTTCTGAGCGGACCGGGCCGATCTGCCGCGGCGGAAAGTTGACCACACCGAGAACCTGCCGACCGATCAGGCTCTCGGGCGTATAGTGAACGGTGATCTGGGCCGATGATTTCTTGAGGCCGATTTCCGCCCCGAAGTCGATCAACAGCTTGAAGGCCGGCTTCCGTGCTTCCGGGAACGGGCTCACTTCGACAATCGTACCGACGCGGATGTCGACACGTTCGAAGTCGGCATAGGTGATTTCGTCAGCCATGTTCGGATGTCCTCAGCCGGCAAGCTCTTCGGCGCGCTTGCGTGCTGCGGCAAGGGCCTTGTCGAAAAGCGGCTGCATCGCATCCTCGGCCATGAGAACGGACAACGCAGCCGCCGTCGTGCCGCCCGGCGAGGTCACGTTCTGGCGCAGGCGTGAGGCGTCGTCGGGGGACTGGTGCAAAAGCTCACCAGCCCCCGCGACAGTTTCCCGTGCAAGGCGCATGGCAAGGTCCGCCTGCAAGCCAAGTTTACGGCCTGCCTCTGCCATACACTCGACGAGATAGAACACATAGGCCGGTCCGCTTCCCGACAGCGCCGTGACAGCATCAATATCGGCTTCGGTTGGAACCCACTCGACGGGACCGGATACTTGCAAGAGAGAATGGACGTGCTCGCGCTGCGCAGCCGTGACGCGCGTATTGGCGAAGGCGCCCGTGACGCCGCGACCGACCATGGCCGGCGTATTCGGCATGGCGCGCACCATCGCAGCCGCGCCGAGATGCCCCTCAAGGAACGAGAGCGTCTTGCCGGCTGCGACGGAAACGACCACCGTCTCGGGCCCGATCGTGCCCTTCACCGGCGGCAGCACGGCTTCCATCACCTGCGGCTTGACCGCGAGGAACAGGACACCTGCCGTCAATCCGGCCGGAGCGGAGGTAACGTGGGTCACGCCGGCATCGTTGATGGTCTTCATCATCTGGTCAGACGGACCGGGATCGACAACCACGATGCAGGAACCGGCCACGCCGCTCTTCAGCCAGCCGGAGAGCATTGCGCCCCCCATGTTGCCGGCACCGATGAGAACGACAGGACCTGAAGATGCGGATGACATTTACGCCTCGCCGACCGTTTCGAAGAGAACCGCTTCCATCGCGCGGTTCGCCTCCATGCCGGACCAGATCACGAATTGGAAGGCCTGATAATACGCCTCGCAGGTGTCGAGCGCACTAGCAAGCAGAACCTCGACCTGCCGATTGGTCGGCTCGGCACCACCGGCGAGCAGCAGCGATTGGCGGAAGATGATGACGTCTTCCTGGCGCCAAAGATCGAAGTGTCCCATCAGTACCTGACCGTTGATCGCGGCCAGAAGCTTGGTGACTTCGTTGACACGCTGTTCGGGAACCTTGACGTCGAAGGCGCAGCCCAGGTGCAGCGCCTCGAACTCTTCCATCCAGGAAAAGGAAACGTGGTAGTCGGTCCACTTCCCTTCAACCGTCATCGCAATCTCGTCATCGCCCGACCGCTCGAAAGACCAGTCGTTATTGGCGGCGACGTACTCGATCATATCGACCGGGTTCGACTGACGCTCGACTTCCAATTCCATGAGGCTCATGCAGCACCTTCTTGACCGGAGTGAATGCGAACCAACTTCGTCAACGAGACACAAGGAGAACACACGCAACAGCCGGAACCACCAACCCTGATGACCGTTGAACCGCTACCAGACTTAACGCAGTCAAACCTGCCTGGAGCTTACCAACCGCTTCGAATCATCATTTAAAATCAGTGTATAACGGGCTAGGCGACACGCCAGCCCCTCACAGCCGTTTTAGGGAACGGCACTGTGGAAAGCTTTTCGGTTTTAGATTCAGAAGGAGGGTTTAACTGACTCTGCCCATTGATCTTTTTGGCAGTGTCCACAGGTGGATAACGGCACCTGGTTTTTAGGTCGCAGCCGCGGCGTGTCTCATAAAGGCCACACCACGGCCTGTGTCACAACGGGAATTACTTGCCTTTGGCGGCAAGCTTTTCTTCCAGCGCCGCGATGCGGGCAAGCAGGGCGTCGTTTTCATCGCGTGCCTTGATCGCCATTTCGCGTACGACCTCGAATTCCTCGCGCTTGACGATATCGAGCGTATTGAGCCAGCGCTCCGCCTGCGCATTGAAGGCTGTCTCGATTTCCTTGCGCACACCCTGGGCCGCGCCGGCGGCATCCGTCATCAGCTTGGCGAACTCGTCCATGATGCGGTTTGCTCCAGTCGTCATGGCGGTTTTCTCCCTTTGCAACATACCACTTAGGGCCTCTTTAGCCCCTCAAGAATGAGGTAGGGCTTCGCCACCAAGGATGCAAGCGCTTTGCTCTGGATAAGCCTGCTCGTAGGCTTCCGATCGCCAACAATCGACTTGACCGCTCTTGATCCCAGCGCCATCTTCCGCCCACATCGAGCTTGGCGCGCCTTCAGAAAAAGGACGCCTTGAACTGAAGCGCGTTGACGTCCGACCGGTCACTCCATAGGGCTCACGCCAGCGAATGGGAAAACCTTGCCGACAGTAGCCAATCTCATGGCGATCATGCCCTTCCCCGAGATCGACCCGATCGCCTTTTCGCTCGGTCCACTCTCAATTCACTGGTACGGACTTGCTTATGTCGCCGGCATCATGCTCGGCTGGTATTATGCGCGTCAGATCGCCGGTAACAACAAGCTGTGGGGGGGCGATGTTTCACCGATCACCAAGGTGCAACTCGACGATTTCATCATCTGGGTCGCGCTCGGCATCGTTGTCGGCGGCCGCATCGGCTACATCCTCTTTTATGATCTTCCGTCGGTGATCGAGAGCCCAATCCGGGCCATCCAGATATGGAACGGCGGGATGTCGTTCCATGGCGGACTGACGGGCACTGTCATCGCGATGATCATCTTCGCACGTCGCAACGGCATACCGATCTGGAGCCTGTTCGATGTCGTCTCGGCAGTCGTCCCGATCGGCCTGTTTTGCGGCCGCATCGCGAACTTCATCAATGGCGAACTGTGGGGCCGCTTGACGGACGCGCCTTGGGGCATGGTTTTCTGCAACCAATACATCGAGAAGACCAACGGCTATTGCCCCGGCGGCGACTTTGTTCGCCACCCCAGCCAGCTTTATGAGGCAGGCCTGGAGGGCGTCGTGCTGCTCCTGGTTCTCGCCCTTCTGATCTACAGCTTCCGCGCTCTGAAGGTTCCCGGTTTCGTCACCGGCGTCTTTGCCTGCGGCTATGCGCTCTCTCGCATCTTCGTTGAATTCTTCCGCGAACCGGATGCCCAGCTGGGCTACCTGCTGGGTACCGATTGGCTCACCATGGGCATGGTGCTTTCCACGCCGATGGTTCTGCTGGGAATCTGGGCCATGCTTCGAGCCCGCCGTCAGGCTGCTCTGCAGCACTGACCGCGGCTGGACAGGAGGGGGATCCATGAGCACCGCGCTCGGTGAGAAGATCAAGGCTATCATTCAGGCGAACGGCCCGATCAGCGTCACGGACTTTTTCTCGCTGTGCCTCGCCGATCCGGAACACGGCTACTACAGGACGCGCGAGCCGTTCGGGCGCTCGGGAGACTTCGTGACGGCGCCCGAGGTCAGCCAGCTCTTTGGCGAGATGATCGGCGTCTTCGTCGTACACGCCTGGCAGCGGCACGGAACACCCGCAGGCGTCCGCCTCGTCGAGATCGGCCCCGGCCGCGGCACCATGATGTCGGATATGCTGCGTGTCATTTCCCGTATCGCGCCGCCCCTCTTTGAGGACATGACGGTGCACCTCGTCGAAACCAGCGCACGCTTGCGCGACATCCAGCAGGAGACGCTGGCGTCCTATGGCGACAAGGTCAGCTGGCATCAGGGTTTCGATGAAGTGCCGCCGGGATTTTCGCTCGTCGCGGCAAATGAGTTGTTCGATGCCATTCCGATCCGTCAGTTCGTGAAGACGCCGGCGGGCTTTCGTGAACGTATGGTCGGCGTCGACGCAGCGGGCGAACTGACGTTCGGTGCCGGCGTGGCAGGGGTCGATCCAAGCCTTCTCCCCTGGCCGGAAGAGGACGTGCTCCCGGGAACGGTGTTTGAAGTCTCGCCGGCACGCCAGTCAGTGATGCTCGCGATCTGCGATCGGCTGAAGGAATGTGGCGGCACGGCTGTCGCCATCGACTACGGGCATCTCGTGAGCGGCTACGGCGATACGCTACAGGCGGTGCGCATGCATGAGTATGACCCGCCGCTGGCGCATCCGGGCGAAGCGGACCTGACGAGCCACGTCGATTTCCAGGCGCTGGCACAGGCCGCGACTTCAGCCGGCGTCTACGTCAACGGCATGCTTCGCCAAGGCGATTTTCTTGTCGGCCTCGGCATTCTCGACCGCGCCGCCGCTCTTGGCCGGGATCGCGAAGCACATACGCGGCAAATTATCCAAACGGCAGTCGATCGGCTGGCCGGCGAAGGTGAAGGGCGCATGGGCGAACTCTTCAAGGTCTTGGCGGTCTCGCACCCGGCCCTGGATTTGATGCCCTTCCGTTCAGTGGATTGACAGCCCGAGCGCTGCTGGGCCAACATCCGCGGCAATCGACAAGGCTTTGCCATGCGAAATGGCGCGTAAGCAATTCAAGCAATCTTGGAAGTTTTAATGACACAAGCAGCATCTCCGGCACCGATCCAAAGCGCGCTGCTGAAAGAGGCAACCGGTGACGCGATTCTCCACGGCTATTTCACCCGGCAAGGCGGCGTTTCAAACGGCATCTATCGCGGCCTGAACGTTGGCCTCGGCTCGAACGACGAGCGCGAGAAGGTTCAGGAAAACCGTCGCCGCGTGGCAAGCTGGTTTGAGTTGCCCGTCGAGCGTCTTGCTACCGTGCACCAGGTCCACTCCCCTGATGTGGTGATCGTCGACAAAGACTATGATGGCTCCCGTCCTGCAGCGGATGCGATGGTAACGGCAACCCCCGGAATAGCGCTTGGTGTGCTGGCAGCCGATTGCGGACCAATCCTGTTCGCCGACCCGGAGATTGGTGTGATCGGCGCCGCGCATGCCGGTTGGAAAGGCGCCCTTACCGGTGTGCTGGAAAACACGATCGACGCCATGGTCCGACTTGGCGCGAAGCGGGAGGCAATCGTTACCTGTCTCGGGCCATCGATCAGCCAGGCGAGCTACGAGGTCGGCCCGGAATTCGTGGAGCGCTTTGTCACACAGGATCCATCCTACGAGCGTTATTTCGTGGTTTCTGAAAAGCCCGGGCACGCGATGTTCGACCTGCAGGCGCTGACAGTCGATCGGCTTCGCGCCGCGGGTGTGCGGGCGGAAAGCCTGGGCCTTTGCACTTATCCCGACGCCGAGCGTTTCTTCTCTTATCGCCGGACCACACATAATAAGGAGCCGGATTACGGCCGGCAGATTTCTGCAATCGCAATCAGGGAGACTTGAGCGGCATGGCCTTGCACTTCGACAGACCCGAATTCGCCGTCCGACTTGCGCGTCTGACCGATAAGATGCGGGAAGAAAAGCTGGATGCCCTGCTGCTTTTCGCGCAGGAAAGCATGTACTGGCTGACCGGCTACGACACCTTCGGCTACTGCTTCTTCCAGACCCTTGTCGTCAAGGCCGACGGGACGATGGCGCTGATCACGCGCTCCGCCGACCTGCGCCAGGCCAAGCACACTTCTATCCTGGAAAATGTCCAGATCTGGGTCGACCGCGTGAATGCCGACCCGACCGTCGATCTCAAGAACCTGCTGGTCGAGATGGACCTGCTCGGTGCCAGGATCGGCGTCGAATACGATACGCATGGCATGACCGGCCGCGTTGCCCGGATGCTCGATGCGCAGTTGACGTCGTTCGGACAGATTGTCGACGCTTCCTATCTCGTCAGCCGCCTGAGGCTGATTAAGAGCCCGGCCGAAGTCGCATATGTCGAACGTGCTGCTGTTTTGGCCGACGATGCACTCGATGCGGCACTCGCGCTGACCAAGCCCGGTACGGACGAAGCGGACATTCTGGCCGCGATGCAGGGCGCCGTCTTTGCCGGTGGCGGCGACTACCCCGCGAACGAATTCATCATTGGCTCCGCCGAGGACGCCCTGCTCTGCCGCTACAAGGCCGGTCGCCGCAAACTCGATCCGAACGATCAGTTGACACTCGAATGGGCCGGCGCCTACGCGCACTACCATGCGGCAATGATGCGGACCATCGTCATCGGTGAACCGACCTATCGCCACCGTGAACTCTACAATGCCTGCTTCGAGACGATCCAGGCGATCGAAACGGTGTTGAAGCCGGGCCACACCTTCGGGGACGTGTTCGATATGCATGCGAAAATCATGGATGAGCGCGGCCTTTCCCGCCACCGTCTCAATGCCTGCGGCTACTCGCTGGGCGCCCGTTTCTCGCCGTCCTGGATGGAGCATCAGATGTTCCATGTCGGCAATCAGCAGCCGATCGAGCCGAACATGTCGCTCTTCGTGCACATGATCATCATGGACTCCGACACGGGAACGGCAATGACCCTCGGACAGACCTACCTGACGACTGACGATGCGCCGCGCGCGCTTTCCCGTCACTCTCTGGACTTCATCAGCGTCTAGAGCGGGATCCCAAAAGTGTAAGCGGCTTTCGGCTGAAATCCCGTTTATCCACTAGAGGCCGATCAGGACGCAAACCATTGCGGGCAAGAATCCGGAATTGACACATGCCGGCGCCGGCCTTCATAAAGTGCACGGGGTGCGGCACTGGGAAGGATGTAACGAAGGATGAAGCGAGTTGCGACTGCGCCAATGCTCCTTGCCTGCTTTGTCCTATCCGCCTGCAACACGACCGACGCCCTAGTCCCCCTGGTCGACATCGGCGACTCCTCCGCAAGCATGCGTTCATCGCCGGTAACGCAGGGCGACGTGGAACGCATGGCAGGATCGCCGCCACGCCAGCAGGCTTTTGCCTCCGAACAGCGATCGAACGGATATCACCCTGCCTACAGCCAGACGGGCTATCGGCAGGGTTCCGGCGCACCGCCGACCACGATGGAAGCCCAGGCTATGGCGCTCGAAGGCGACACGCGCTCGTCCGCCGCCTCCGCTGCGATAAAAGCCGAGGCGCTGCCTGAGCCGGTGTCCAACGCCCAGGCCGAAGAAGAAGACATGGTGGAAACGCCCCCGCGTGAGCCGCCACGGCAGCAGACCCAGACTGCCATGCTGAATGCCAGCTCGCCTTCGACACGCGCCACGACCGTCCGCTTCCTGCCGATCATCGGCGCACCGGTTCAAGCCGTCACGCCGCTTTCGCGTCAACTCGGAGCCGAGGCGCGCTCGCACGGGTTTTCGATCAAAAGCTCGAACGACAGCTCCAGCGCCTACATTCTGAAAGGATATCTCTCCGCCTTTTCCGACAGCGGCAAGGTGACCGTGGTCTACGTCTGGGACATTCTCGATGGCGGGGGTGCACGCCTGCACCGTATCCAGGGACAGGAAAGCGTGCCCTCGCAAGCGCAGGATCCCTGGGCCGGCGTTCCCGCCTCGGTCATGCAGCAAATCGCCTCGAAAACCATCACCGAATTCTCAACGTGGCGCGACGCTCGTGGCGGTTAAGCCACAAGCTTTTTTTGAAATATGAGCCGAGATGACGCGTTAGCCCTTGCATTCAGGAGCAAGCTGACTAAAAAGCGCGGCTATCAGCAGGTAATAGGCGGACCAAGATGAAGGTTTTCGCAGGCAATTCGAACCGGCATCTCGCCGAAGCGATCTGCAACTATCTCAATGTGCCCCTGGGCAAAGCCAGCGTCAGAAGATTTGCCGACCAGGAGATCTTCGTCGAAATCCAGGAAAACGTCCGCGGCGAGGACGTGTTCGTCGTTCAGTCGACGTCTTTCCCGACGAACGATCATCTCATGGAACTGCTTATCATGATCGATGCGATGCGCCGCTCGTCCGCGCGCCGTATCACCGCCGTCCTTCCCTATTTCGGCTATGCCCGTCAGGATCGCCGCGCCTCGGGGCGTACGCCGATCTCGGCCAAGCTCGTGGCGAACCTCATTACGGAAGCCGGCGCCGATCGTGTGCTGACTCTCGATTTGCATGCGGGCCAGATTCAGGGCTTCTTCGATATTCCGACGGACAACCTCTACGCTATCCCGGTCCTGACCCGCGATATCAAGGCGAAACACGACATCAGCAACGTCATGGTCGTTTCGCCGGACGTCGGCGGCGTCGTTCGTGCCCGCGCGCTCGCCAAACGCCTCGACTGTCTGCTGGCGATCGTGGACAAGCGCCGCGACCGCCCGGGTGAATCCGAAGTCATGAACATCATCGGCGAAGTTGAAGGCAAGGACTGCCTGCTGATCGACGACATCGTCGATTCCGGCGGCACGCTCTGCAATGCCGCCGATGCGCTTCTTGCCCAGGGTGCTGCAAGCGTCACCGCCTATATCACCCACGGCGTTCTTTCCGGCGGCGCGGTTACCCGCATCACCTCTTCGAAGCTGCGCGAACTTGTCATCACTGACTCCATCCAGCCGACGACCGCTGTCCAGTCGGCCCACAACATCCGCGTCGTGAGCACGGCAAGCCTGATCGGCGAAGCCATCAACCGAACCAGCCAGGAAGAGTCGGTCTCCAGCCTATTCGACTGAACCGCTACAAAATTCTGAACGACCGCTGAGGTTTGAACTTCTCCGAAAATGCAACTTGCGCTAGGATTTAGAAAGAAATCCAGCTGTGAGGGGAAGAATAATGACGCTCGCCGGATTCCTGTCGCTGCGACAGCTCGCTCTGCTTGCACTCATCCCGCTTCTTTGCGCCTGCACGGTCGACGTTGGGCCCAGTTATTCGCGTCCGCGTCCGCCGCCTCCTCTTCGCCCGGCCGGGCCGCAGATGTGCACCATGGAATATGCTCCTGTCTGCGGCCAGCGTGGAGCGCGTGTCCAGACATTCTCCAACGCGTGCCAGGCCCGCGCCGCCAACTTCACGGTCATCAGCCGCGGCCAGTGCCGCCGACAGCCCGGCATAACAATCCGCCCGCAGCCTCCCGCACCGCCGCGACCCGGTGGCATCTGCACCCGCGAATACCGGCCGGTCTGCGGCCAGCGTGGACCGCAGATGCGGACCTTCCCGAACGCCTGCGAAGCTGGCAATGGCGGTTTCCGCATCATAAGCCAGGGGACGTGCCGGCGGTGAAGCAGCAACCCTGACGGGCGGCTTTTGTGTGCGCGGGAGCCGAAGCGCATCTCACGAGATGGACTAAGGCGTGACAAGCGGACCTGAAAGCTCGCGGCGCGCGTTAAGCGGCAAAGTTCGATGCTGCCGACATGACTTCTTCGGGCGCCGGTACGCCGAACATATGACGCCCCTCGTCGGCGACCTCCGTGAAACACCATCTGATGACGCCATCACGGTCGAGCAGGAATTCGCCGACCAATTGGCCCTCGCCCGTTGCGATCATGCGCTTGTCATCGTCGGTGAATTCGTAGCCATCGGCATTGTCGAGGTATTCGACAGCCGCCATCGGAGCCATCGGCTCAGGCAGATCGGGCATGTTGACGCGCATCGAGGTGAGCGTGTCGAGGCTGACCTTGTAAGGCCATACTGTCTCCGATTGTGTGAATTCGAGATTCGGAAGCCCGAAGGCACGATGCGATATTCGATCAGGATCGGACGCCGCCACCAGATTGGGCAAGGGGTGATAACGGAAATAGAGGCGCGCCCGATCGATGGGGGTGTTGACGATCGTCAGGCTCTCGACGCCCTTTTGCTGGAGATCGCCGGCAAGGCTCGCCATCGAGGCGATTTGCCGCCGGCAGAACGGACAGTGGAGCCCGCGAAACAGACCGATCAGCACGGGCTTCTGCCCGCGGAAGTCATCGATCGAAATTTTGCCCTGACGCGTGATCGCATCGAGAACGACGTTTGGCGCGCGGTCTCCGGGCTGCAGCGGTCTTTCGCTTTGACTTTCGGGCATGGCACCCTCCCTCGCTTGCGCATCGGCCGAAGGCCGAGCAGAAGAACAAAATTGCGAAAACTCAGCACTTTACCTGCCGGCATTGAATCAATCCAGGAAGGGCAGTACGACCAGTGCGTCGGGATCCAGCCCATGCCTGACGCAAACATCCTGGGCGAGTGAAAAGTATCGCTCGGCCTCGGCCATGTCGTCCTTTTCAAGGTTCAACGTCGCAAGCCCATCATAGCATGGAAACAGGAGCTGCGGTTCGCCGATTTCGCGCGCGAGCTGAAGCGCTTCCTCATAATAGTTCCAGGCGAGATCCGGTTTGCCGTGACATTGATGGATCTGTCCGAGCACGATGAGCGGCACCGCCAGATGATCGCGTTGGTCCAGCGCCCGGTCGATCTCGATCGCCCTCTCCGCCGCCGGAACTCCCTCCTTGGCGCAGTTGTCCGTGAAGGTGCAGCAAGCGACAGCGAGATTGGCACAGAGACGAGCCTGAAAGCCGAGATCGGAAATCCGCGTGGCGACCTCCAGGCCTTGGCGGCACACATCGATGGCGCGCGCCGGATCGACGATCGTGTAGAGCACTCCCAGATTGGAATAGGCGCGGCACGCAGCGCTCAACAAGCCGGCCGCCTCGGCGACCTCCAGGCTTCGCTCGACCTCGCGCACGGCCTCGCGGTGCCGCCCCAGCCGCGCCAATGCCACACCCTTGGTATTGAGCGCCTCCGCGCGCACCTGCGCGGATTCCGAGGCAGCCGAACCTGCCCCATCGATCGCCGCTGTGTCGAGGCAGGATAGCGCATCATCGGCCCAGCGTGCTGCCGCGCTTTGATCGCCCATTCGGAAGGCAAGATGCCCCCGCTCCTGAAGAAGATGGGCAAGCTCAATCGGCGCATTGCTCTCGCCGAGCAGCGAAGCTGCCTGGGCATAGTCGGCATCGGCAAGATCGCTTCTGCCGGCGGCGAGATTGAGACGGCCAAGCTTTCGCAGGATCCGTGCCGCACCAGGCCGATCACCAGCCTTCCTTAAGGTCGCCAGTACGCGCCCGTAGTGTTCACGTGCTATGTCCCGCTCTCCCGCCGGGCCGCATAGATCGGCGAACCGCTCAGAAAGGGCAAGCAATTGCGAACTGGCCTGCGGATCTTCCGAAATCGCCCCGAGCGCTTCGCGGTAGAGACGCATCGCATCGTCATTGGCGTAAATCTTGCGGGCCAGATCGCCCGCCGCCATGAGATATTGCACACCCTCACTCGTCTCGCCCGCCCGGCAGTAGTGACGGCCGAGCTGTGCAATGTCCTCAAGCCGATCTGGTGTCCCATGATGGATCCGCTTGATCGCAGCGCCGATGCGCGCGTGCAACTGCTTGCGACGCTGTAGCAAGAGATTGCTATAGATGGCATCGTGCAATAGCTGTTGTGGAAAGCGATAGGACGTTGCCTTGGTCGCAGCAGCGCCGGGCGTCTCCTCCACGATCTCAGCCTGGCAGAGATAGTCCAACCCATGCTCAACGCGCGCTGTATCGGATGCGACGGCGCGAAGTAGCGCGAGATCGAAGCGCGGACCGATGACAGCGGCTTCCTGCGCCAAGCGCTTGATTTCGGGCGGCAGACGGTCGACGCGCGCAAGCAGCATCGCCTGCAGGCTCATCGGTATCTCGGTTCCCATTTCAGCGCTGGCGACACTCCAACATCCGTCCTCAAAGTGCAGCACGCCCGTCTCGATCAAGGCCCGGACGATCTCCTCGATGAACAGCGGATTGCCGCCCGCTCTCGCGAGAATTCGTGAGCGCGTTTTTGCAGGCACCGAACTGTCTATGCCGAATAGCTGGGCCAGCAGTGCCTCGCCGTCCCCAACCGAGAGCGGCGCGAGCCGCATGAGCGTACGGTTGATCCGGCTCGACTCCAGGCCCTCGCCTTCAGCAACCGACCGCCCTGTCGTCAGCATCATCAGGCGCGTTCGCTCCAGCCTGTCCAGCACGAAGCGAAGCGCCTCGATGGAAGCAGCATCCGCCCAGTGAAGATCCTCGACGACAAGCAACAGCGGACTGAGCGCCAGGCGCCGCTCGAAGAGCGTGCGCGTTGCGTAAAAGATCTGCCGCCGTAGCTGCTCCGGCTCGACATGGCGCAGCGCTCCATCGGGATCTCCCAGGCCAAGGACGTAAGATAAGAGCGGTGTCAGACCGGCGACCTCGCTCTCGCTAAAGCCGAGGTCGATCAATCCTGATGCCAGCAGTTCCGCAGTCCGGGCTGCCGTTTCCCGCTCGGCTATCCCGTAAGCGCTGCGCAGTACGGATGCGAGCGTGCCGTAGGACTGCTCGCCGAGTGGCGAACAGACGGCGCGGCGCACAACAACGTGACGAAATCGCTCTCCCTCAGCCACGGTCGCGAGGAACTCCTTGACCAGCCTTGACTTGCCGATACCGGCCTCGCCGATGAGCTGGACAAGCTGCGCATTTCCGCCACAGGCAGAATCCAAACAATCGGACATCCGCGACAGTTCCGCGTCACGCCCGATAAGTTCGGCGTGTAGTCCCAGGCTCTCTAGTCCGCGCGCTGCATGGGGCGTCTCCATCCGCCCGATGAGACGATGCACCTGCACATTGCCCGCCTTCCCGCGAAGCGCCAGAGAGCCGAGATTTTCGAAGGCAAACGCATGCCGCGTCAGGCGCCAGGTCACCGGCCCGACCAGAATCTCGCCCGGGCCTGCCATGGTTTGCAGTCGTTGAGCGGTGTTCACCGTGTCGCCGGTCACCGAATAGGAACGCGCTGCCGCCGCCCCAAAGCCGCCGCTGACCACCGGTCCGGTGTTGATGCCGACATGCAGCTGCAGCGGGTCACCACCAGCCAGATTCAGCCATTTGGCGCCAAGACGGTCAGCGCCTGCAATCATGTCGAGCGCTGCGCAAAGCGCACGATCGGGATCATCCTCGTGCGCCGAAGGCGCACCGAACAGAGCAAGCAGCGCGTCGCCGACGAACTTGTCGACAAAGCCACCGTAAGCTTCCACCGCGTGCGTCAATTCTTCGAACAGCTCGTTTTGCAGCGAGCGCATCAGTTCGGGGTCGGTTCTCTCGCTAAGAGCAGTGAAGCCACAAAGATCAGCAAACAAAACGGTCAGCGGCCGTCGGTCGGCGACATCGTCGAGTGACGACACAGGCGCAAGGGGCCGCGGCACCTCTGCTGGAGCCGTGGGGCTCTCAGGCCGACCAACGGCCGTTCCGCACTTCGGGCAAAAGGCAAAACCGGGTTGGCAGGCCTCACCGCAGGCGACGCATACTACAGGTTGTCTTGCGCCGCACTTGGGGCAGAACGCAAAACTGCTTTCGATCGCAAAACCACAGGCGGCACAATTCATCGGCCTGCCTCTCGGACGCGTACCGCCCCTCACCTGGAGCCGACGCTAGAAGACAGCATGAACCTGCCTGGGGTGACCCGCAAGAGCCATCCGTGCCTAGAGCTCAGTCCGCGCCCTTGACGACCTGGCCGTTGATCGTGACAGATCCGTTTCGCGCAACGCTGATATCCCAGCGCTGGCGTCCATCGGGATCCGTCTTTGCAAAACCCTTGGCCATCATCAAGCCAAACGAAACCTGATTGAGATCGGCATTGGTCTTTGCAAGCTCCTGAACGGCGGCGATCGTCTTGTCGAGGTCACGGGCCAGAACCGTCGCGTCCATGGAATAGTCTTTGGACGAGTCGATCCGTCCCCGAATTTTTCCGGAAATCTCGGCATCGTAAACACTTGAGACCGCGCTGATCTTCGGGAAATCCATCACCAGCTCGCCGCCCTTGAAGAGCCGCTCGGCCGCCTTCTTGCCGCTGTCCTGCGATACGGCGCCGCCGGTGAAATCAACTTTGAGAAACTCGTCGCCGAAGGCCGCGAAATCCATGTCGGCAATGGCGAACTGCAGCTGCAATTCCTGTGGCACGAAAGCCGAATAGGCCGCAGGAACGATGGGGCTCGCAAAGCTGATCTGCTCCGCAGTCACACCGACGCCGAAACGAGTGGCATCGGCTGGACCGTCGAGCGTGACCTCGTAACCGACGTTCTTCGCACCACCGTTCCCTGCAGCGCTCGAGACCGTTAGATTATTAAGGCCAATCGTTTCGTTGAAGCTCGTGAGCAACGGGAACGCATCGCGAAGCATCGCCTTCAACTTGTCGCTGTCCGCAGTGGCAAGCTTCTTTTCATCAGCGTGGTCGATCGCGAACATGATGATGTCGCGAACCTTGTTCGCAGGCAGGCCGTTCACCGCCGCGGCAAAATCAAATGCGTCGGCGCGAATTTCGACCGGAGGCACCTCACGGCTGCTGATCGTCTCGATGAATCCGGTGGCGGAGCCGCTGGTGGCAAAGTTCGTCGTACCAGCTGCGGCGCCCTCCGACGACGTCACCTTGTACTTCATGCCGTCAAAGCTGGCACGGACCTCCTCGGCTTCGGCCTTCGACGAAAAGTTGACCGCCTTCGTGGAGAAGTCACCCGAGCGGAAATAGCTGATCGCCGGGTCGAAAATGCCGCTGAACGCGAAGCTATCGATGGCGTAGGTAAAATCCGTTCTCGGCTGTCCCGGCGCCTTGAAGTTGCCGGAAACATTGAGGGAATTGTTCCCTTCGACGCTCCACAGGCCGGCATCCTGCGGTGCCGCGAACATCGACCAGGGCGCCAAGCCGGTGATCGAAAATCTGCTCGAATCGATCTTCTTCAGGAGCTTCGCGAAATCATAGATGATCTCGTAGCGTGTCCCTGCCGGATTCACGGTCACGAAGCCGTCTTTCGCCACGCTCCTCGGCAGCAGCTTCGTCAGGCTTTCTTCGACCTGTTTCGCCCCTGCCTGGTTGATGTCGGCGGCGTAGGCTCCGGATGCCAGAGCGATCGCGATCGTGCTCGTTGCCGCAATGAGATTGAGCCGCATACCTGAATTCCTCCGCCGCTTGCGTTTTGCCAGCATGTGAGGTTTCCGGGCGGCGGATGTCAAGCTGTGTTGCAGCGCCGCGGTCAGGCCGCGGCGTCGGTCTTAGCGGCGTGCGCCGGACCATCTGCTGCGACTGTATTGTCGGCATTGACGAAGGCCTCGATGTCGGGACGCGGCATCGGCTTTCCGAAAAGGAAGCCCTGCACCTGCAGGCAACCTTCGCGGCGAAGGAAATCGACATGCTCCTCTCGTTCCACGCCCTCGGCGAGAACCGGAATATCAAGGCTCTGCGCTAGAATAAGCGTCGAGCGGACAATCGCAGCTGACTGTTTGTTGGTGACGACGCCATCGACGAAGGCACGATCGATCTTGATCTTGTCGAACGGGAAACTCTGCAACGTCGACAGCGAGGAGTAACCGGTGCCGTAGTCGTCCATTGCCACCTTGACGCCAAGCGCCTTGAGCCGCCGGATCGCATTCAGCGCATGCCCATGGTCGGCAATGATGCCGGATTCCGTAATCTCGAGCTCGAGCCGCGCTGCCACCAGCCCCGTTTCCATCAGGACCTGATGCACGATCTGCGGCAGACGGCTATCGGCGAGCTGCTGGGCCGCCACGTTGACCGCTATATTCAACGGGTTCTTCCAGCTGGCCGCTTCGACGCAAGCACTGCGCAGCACCCATTCGCCGAGTTCCATGATGAACCCCGTCTTCTCGGCGATCGGGATGAATTCCGCCGGCGAGATATAGCCGCGCGTCGGATGCTTCCAGCGCAGCAGCGCTTCGAAACCCAGCACCTCGCGCGTCACGGTATCGTTCTGTTGTTGATAAAACAGTTCGAATTCACCCTTCTTCAGTCCTTCGCGCATCTCGATCGCCAGCGCACTTCGTTCCCGCGCTGCCTCGTCCATCGAGGGATCGTAGAAGCAGATGCTGCTTCCCACCGTCGTCTTGGCGCGGTACATGGCGACATCGGCCTGCGAAAGCAGGTCATCGACGGTGCGCGCCCTGTCCGGGAAACTGGAAATGCCGATGCTGGATCCGACGCTGAGCGATTGGCCGTTCCACTCCACAGGTCGCTCGATCTCGTCGAGCAGGTGTTGTGCTATGCTCCTGGCCTCCGAACGGCCAGCGTGATCGCGCATCACGACCACGAATTCATCACCGCCGACGCGGGCTGCAAACTGTCCCTTCTGCATGACCTTCGCCAGCCGCTCGCCGATCGCCCGGAGCACGGCGTCGCCAGCCGCATGACCGTGGACGTCGTTGATTTCCTTGAACCGATCAAGGTCGAAGCAGAGGACCGCGACGTTCCAGCCGATTTCATGGGTGTTTTTGGTCGAGGTCGCCAGATGTTCGTTCAGCGCCGAGCGGTTTGCGAGGTTCGTCAGCGGATCGTGAAGCGACAGATGGCGGTAGCGGGCCACGGCCGCTTCCGTCGACTGCATGTCGATGATGTAGGTGGAGGCGCCGAGAAGCAGGATGATGATCATGACTGCGCCAACTAGGCTGGTCATCACGCCGACGGAGAGAATCTCGCGGGGAACGGACGCGGTCGCGTCGGGGACGATCGTCATGCCTGCCATGCCGAGGAAATGCGTCGAAACGATTGCAAGGATCAGCGGCAGGGCGGCGCCGAGCGGGCTGAAACGTGTCGTCGGGCGAGCAACCCGGCTCGTCACGAAGGCGCCGAACCCGGCCGCTGCAATCAGCGAGCAGATGACATAGACGCTGCTCCACTGGATATCCCCGGCCACCCTGTAGCCGGCGATGCCGACATAGTGCATGGCTGCCACGCCAAGTCCAACGATGGCGCCGCCGGCCTCGACAAGCGCGTCCCGGCTTCGCATCGAGGCCACGGTAAAGCCGATCATCGTGGAGGCGATGCCGATGAAAAGCGACAGCAGCGTCAAATCGGGCTCATAACCGCTGAGCGCCGGCGCGCGAAACCCAAGCATGGCAATGAAATGGGTCGTCCAAATCGTCGCACCGCCTACGAAGCCCGACAGGAAAAGCCAATTGAATCTCTGCAGTCCTTGCGTGCGCCGAACCCGCGAAAAAAGCCGCACCGTCAGCAAGGACCCAAGCAGGCAGATAACGGTTGCGAAGATCAGATGCGGCCAGCTGTGTTCGGCAACAATGCAGGTAAGGAGACGAGGCATCGAAGGGACCAGGTTACGTTTTGGCCTTCATAGCCGCCGTGACATTCTGTATTCCTTAATCTCGCGCGAAATCCGGCTATATGGTTAAGCTTTCGCGATCCGCTTCAACTTCTGGAATCGCCCGAACGACACCACTCGCCAGCAGCTTGTCCGAAATCGTTGCTGCTGCCGCTGGCAAGGCACCAGCTTGCCTTTCCGTCGCATCTATACTATAGCGCACGCGTCCGCGCAGACACCCTTGGAGGCAACGCGGATGAGGATGGGGTAACCCGCCTCCAGTTCCGCGGCAAGCATTGGCCTCCGCGGGGCTCTCCAAATAACCTCGGAAGGAAAAGTCATGAGCCACGAAAGCTACGAGCTCAAGGCCGAGGCGCGCGAACGGGTTGGTAAGGGGTCCGCCCGTGAACTTCGCCGCAACGGTTTGATTCCCGCTGTCATCTATGGTGACAAGCAGGCCCCCATTTCTATCGCTCTCAGCACCAATGAGGTGACGAAGCGCATTCACGCAGGTGGCTTCATGACCACCATCGCGACCATCGAAGTCGACGGCAAGAAGTACAAGGTTCTGCCGAAGGACTATCAGCTCGATCCGGTCCGCGACTTCACGATGCACGTGGACTTCCTGCGCGTTTCCGGCAACACCCAGGTTACCGTTGAAATCCCGGTTCACTTCGTCAACGAAGAAAAGTCCCAGGGGCTCAAGGCTGGCGGCGTTTTGAACATCGTTCGTCACGAAATCGAAGTGCAGTGCCCGGCCGATGCGATCCCGGAATTCTTCAACGTTGACCTGAGCGGCAAGAAGATCGGCGACAGCATCCACATCTCCGACCTCACCCTGCCGAAGGGTGTAGCGCCGGTTATCGCCGACCGCGACTTCACGATCGCAACGATCATCGCCCCGGCTGGCGGCGTTGACGAAACGGTCGAAGAAGAAGGCGAAGCCGAAGCCTGATCGCTTCCATAATTTGTAAAGCATAAGGCCCGCTTTCTCGCGAAAGCGGGCCTTTTCATTTGCACGCGAGGAGCCTGTTTCAGCAACATTTAATACATTTCATGGAAGCATGCCGGTAGGTTTTTAAAGACCGACGGGCGTAGAAAACCGTGAGCGCAAAGTGCGGCTGGGGGCAAACGGAACAATGAACAATTCCGTTGAAAATCGTTTTTTAGCAATCATTTGCGGGGCTTTGCTCCTGTTCGTTGCTCCACTGTTCGTCCTTTTCCTCGTTCTTTCGTCCGAGCGCGCAGACCAGGAAATACGCGACCATATCTCGGTTCTTCTTGTCGCCAATTCTCAGGCGCTCGCAAAGCCGCTCTGGGACCTCGATGATGACAGCGTAACCCAGATCAGCGCGACGATCGTTTCGCAGGGCGCCATCGTCAAGGTTCAGGTCCGGGATCAATCCGGTCAGCTCGACGTGACGCAGTCGACAATACCGAAATCGTTCAACGGCAATCTCGTCCAGGTATCGCGCGCGATCATATACAACACCATCGACGGCCCGAAGAATTTAGGCAGCATCTCCGTCTTCTATCCGGCGCTTGGCTTGTTCTCCGGCCTCAAGCACGAAGAGGTCGTCTTCATGTCGATCTTCATCTTCGCGGTGCTTGCGGTCTTCAGCGCGGCACTGATCGGCAATCGCATTTTCATTATCCGGCCGCTGATGCGCCTTACGGCAGCCGTCGAGGCGACCCGCCAGCTCGGCTCGCGGCATCACGTCAACTGGCAGTCAAACGACGAGATGGGCCGCCTGGCACGCGGCTTCAACGAAATGCAATCGAAGCTCGAAAGCGAGGAACGCGAACTGAAGCTCGCGCATCGCCGCGCTGTCGACATCTACGACCTGACGCCGGCCATGCTGTTCTCGCTCGATGAGGATGATCGCATAACGGCTGTTAGCGACTACTGGCTCGTCGCGACCGGCTACGACCGGCTGCGCGTGATCGGCTGCAGGTTCGCAGACCTTGTGACATCAGATACGCGCGAAGCCTTCCTGAAGCGCAAGAACGACCTCGACGGCGGCGCCGCAGTCGACGTGACGGTAAAGTTCATATGCGCCGACCGCCGCCTCATGGATGTTCTCATCCTGGAATCGACGGCAGCCACGACGGGGTATGACCGACTTTCGCTATCGGTGATGACCGATGTCACAGAGCTGAAAGCATCCGAGGCGCGCAACCACCAGCAAGCGATCCGGGATCATCTGACCGGCCTGCTGAACCGTCAGGGATTCGAGTCGGTGCTCGACGCCAAGATCCGTGAAGCGGATGCGGTCGGCCAGGAACTTGCCTGCCTGTTCGTCGATCTCGATCGCTTCAAGTGGATCAACGACAATCTCGGCCACGCCGAGGGCGACAAGGCGCTCCGCGCGTTTGTTGACCGGTTGAAGACGCATCTGGCGCCATCGGATCAGGCGGCCCGCCTCGGTGGTGACGAATTCGCGATCCTTCTGCCGGCAAAGGATGCGGCCCGCAGGGCAAGCGCGATGGCTGAGCAGATCGCCTCCATCTTCATCGAGCCGTTCGGCCCGGACCTGCATCTGAGTGCCAGCGTTGGCATCGCCATTTACCCACGCCATGCCGCCAACGCCGCCGAGCTGCTGCAGAAATCCGACATGGCCATGTATGCCAAGAAGCGTGATGGCAAGAACGGCGCGCAGCTCTTCGACGCCAGCATGGTGGACCACACAAGGGCGCGCGCCGAAATCGAAAGCTGCATCGAAGCCGGCCTCGCCGATGATTGGTTCGACGCCTACCTGCAGCCGATCGTCAACCTGAACGGACGCGGCGTTGCCGGCTTCGAGGCCCTCATGCGCCTCAACCATCCGCAAAAGGGTCTGATGGCACCGACAAAAATCATCAATGTCGCGGAGGAAACCGCAAAGATCGTGCGCGTCGGCAACGTCATCATGGAAAAGGCGATCGCCCATCTTGCGGTCATCTCCCGCCTCCCCGGCATGCAGGACAGCTATCTCGCCATCAACTTCTCGCCACTGCAATTCGAAGCCGCTTTGCCCGCGCGGCTTGCCGCATTGCTCGGCCGCCACGGCATCCGCCCTCAGCGCATCGTCGTGGAAATCACAGAGGCGGTGCTGATGCACAACAATCCACAAATCCGCACTGTTGTCGCCGAGATGCGCCGCTTCGGCTGCCGGATTGCCCTCGACGACTTCGGCACGGGCTATTCGTCGCTGAGCTATCTCAACCGCTTCCCGGTCGACATCATCAAGATCGACCAGTCCTTCACGCAGTCGATCAACGACGCCAACGACGACGTTCGCGAGAAAAGCCGCACGCTGGTGGAAAGCATCACCACGCTCTCTCACAAGATGGGCTGCATCGTCATTGCCGAGGGCATCGAGACCGAGGACGAATGCCAGACCTTGCACGAAATGGGCCTCGACTTCGGCCAGGGATACCTGTTCCATCGCCCGCAGCAAGCCGCGGCTCTGATCGAGCGTCTGTCTGCGACTGAGCAGCTTATTGCGCGGGCGTCTTGAACACAGAAAGGCAACACGATGAAAAAGCTGCTGCTTGTCACTCTTTTGAGCATCTCCGCCTCCACAAAAGCCATTGCAGCCGGCGTTATACTCGCCACCGAGGAATACCCTCCCTTCAGCTATCGTGATGGAAAGACAATCAAGGGCGCCTCGGTCGAGCAAGTCGAAAAGGTGATGAAAGACGCCGGTATCGACTACAAGATCGCGATGATGCCTTGGGCCAGGGCCTATAATCTCGCCCAGACCACGCCTATGAGCTGCGTCTTTACGACCGCTCACAGCGCCAAGCGCGACCCTATGTTCACGTGGGTCGAGCCCTTGCTGGTCGATCGCAACATCCTCATCACCAGGTCCGGGTCAGGCGTGACAGCCAAGAACCTTGAGGAAGCGAGGCAATATACCATTGGAACACAGCGCGAAGATTATACAGAGGCGACGCTGAAGGAGAACGGTTTCACCAAGCTCGACGTCGCCACCGACTTCAACGCCACACTGCGCAAGCTGCTCAATGGTCGCATCGACATGATGCCGATCTCCGAGATCTACTTCACCAAACTCAAGACGGAGCAGCCTTTGGAGAAGGTCACGGTGCTCTCCACCCAGCCGATGGGGATAGCCTGCGAAAAGAACTTCCCTAGCGACCTGCTGGCCAGGATGCAGGAAGCCTTGGACAATCTGATTGCCGATGGCACGCAGAAAACCATCTTCACCAGGTATGGCCTTAGCTCCGAAAACTGATTTTTCTGCGGTTATGGCCTCTGCGCCTTGACTTTGACGCCGTTTCGCGGTGGTGAACGCATAAGGCACATTGCAAGGAACGAACGAGCCATGCTGATCATCGCGGGCCTCGGCAATCCCGGCGGCAAGTACGTCGGAAACCGCCACAATATCGGCTTCATGGCCGTCGACGCGATCTATCGCCGCCATAATTTTCCGCCTTGGTCGAAGAAGTTTAAGGCTGAGATCGCCGAGGGCGAGATCGCGGGCGAGAAGGTGCTGCTTATCAAGCCGCAGACCTACATGAACGTTTCAGGTGAAGCCGTCGGCGAAGCCATGCGCTTTTATAAACTGCAGCCCGCCGACCTCGTCGCGATCTATGACGAACTCGACCTGCCGTCCGGCAAGGCGCGCCTCAAGACGGGCGGTGGTCATGGAGGCCATAACGGCATCAAGTCGCTGGACGCGCATTGCGGCAAGGACTATCGCCGGCTGCGGCTTGGCATCGGACACCCCGGCGTCAAAGAGCTCGTGCAGCATCACGTCCTCGGCGACTTCGCCAAGGCCGATCAGGCGTGGCTTGAGCCACTGCTTGACGCCCTCGCCGACAACGCTGACATGCTTGTCCGCAAGGAAGACTCTCAGCTGATGAACAAGCTGGCGCTGGCGATTGGCGCAAAGGCCGACGAGGAAAAGCCGAAGCTGGAGAAGAAGCCAGCGGCCAAGTCCCATATCCACCAGGCCCGCAATCACAATCAGCCAAAGCTGCCTGCAACTGGGCCAATGGCCGAAATGCTGAAGAAGATGTTCGGCAACAAGGGCGATTGAGCATGTCTGCCGGCGAACTCGTCATGCGCGCTGCCGAGATTGGTGATCTGCCGCGCCTGCTTGCCCTCTACCATGAGCTCAACCCAACTGATCCAGTCATGGACCGCGCACATGCCGAAGAACGGTTTCAAGCGATCCTCGCACAGCCCGGCATGACGATTTTCGTCGGCGTTGCGGGTCAGGCTGCCGCGGCGTCGGTAACGCTGGTCATCGTCCCTAATCTGACCCGGAATGGCGCGTCTTATGCTCTGATCGAGAACGTTGTCACTGCTGCTCGCTTCAGGCAACGCGGCTACGGACGAGCGTTGATCCAGTGCGCCATCGAAGCCGCCTTTAAGGCCGGCTGCTACAAGGTGATGCTCCTGACCGGCTCGAAGGATCCGGCAACGCTACGTTTCTACGAGAATTGCGGCTTCACGCAGGACAAGACCGGCTACCAGATCCGGCGCTGACGACTATTCCTCCGGCTCCGCCGTCAACATCAGAGGAAAGCCGGCGTCCTTGGCATAGTCCATCGCCTCCTTGACCTTGGTCTCGGCGATATCCTTCGCGCAGACCACAACGACGCTCGATCCGAGCTTGTGCGCGGTCATCATGACGCGGTAGCCAGTCTCCTCGCTCATACGGAAAACAGCCTTGAGGATCATCACCACGAATTCACGCGGCGTGTAGTCGTCATTGAAGAGAATGACCTTATAGAGCTTCGGCCGATCCAGCTTCGGTTTCGACTTTGTCTTCGGTTTAAGGGCAATATCGTTGTCACTCATCGGAAACCCACCCGTTGATGACATGGAAAGGCGAGAACAGTTCGCCATATCTATATTGCACCGCAAAGGCGGCGTTCAACCCCTGAGAATGCAAGAGACTTGCGCGAAGAGCTTGACCGCAAGGCGCGTTTTATCCCATAGCCAGCACCAACGAATTCAAGAACAGCAGGTTTCAGGCCATGGGCTTTAAATGCGGTATCGTCGGTCTGCCGAATGTCGGCAAATCGACACTCTTCAACGCGCTCACCAAGACGGCGCAGGCGCAGGCGGCGAACTATCCCTTCTGCACGATCGAACCGAACACCGGCGAAGTCGCCGTCCCCGATCCGCGCATGCAGAAGCTCGCAACGGTCGCCGGCTCCAAGGAAATCATCCCGACCCGCATCTCCTTCGTCGATATTGCCGGCCTGGTGCGCGGAGCGTCGAAGGGTGAAGGCCTCGGCAACAAGTTCCTCGCCAATATCCGCGAAGTCGATGCCGTCGTGCATGTGCTGCGCTGCTTCGAAGACGACGATATCACCCACGTCGAGGGCCGCATCAACCCGGTCGGCGATGCCGACACGATCGAGACCGAGCTGATGCTCGCCGACCTCGAGAGCCTTGAGCGCCGCGTCGAGCAGACCCGCAAGCGCGCCGCCAGCAAGGACAAGGATTCGCTGACGCAGCTCCCTGTCATGGAAGCCGTGATCAAGCTGCTGAACGAGGGCAAGCCTGCACGCCTGCTTCTCAAGACGCTGGCGCTTGAGGAGATCGAGATCCTCAAGGGCCTCAACCTCCTGACCTCGCATCCGGTGCTCTACGTTTGCAACGTCGCGGAAGCCGACGCTTCGACCGGCAACGAGCACACCAAGGCCGTGGCCGCCATGGCTGAGAAGCAGGGCGCCGAATGCGTCGTCATCTCGGCCGCGATCGAATCCGAAGTGGCCCAACTTCCCGACGAGGAAGCAGCCGAGTTCCTTTCGGCGCTCGGCCTCGAGGAAGCCGGTCTCGACCGACTGATCCGCGCCGGTTACCACCTGCTCGACCTGATCACCTATTTCACCGTCGGCCCCAAGGAAACGCGTGCCTGGACGATCGTGCGCGGCACCAAGGCGCCTGCCGCCGCCGGCGTGATCCACACCGACTTCGAACGCGGCTTCATCCGCGCCTTCACCATCGCCTATGACGACTACATCAACTTCAAGGGTGAAGTCGGCGCCAAGGAAGCCGGCAAAGGTCGCGACGAAGGCAAGGAATATGTCGTCCAGGACGGCGACGTCATTCACTTCCGCTTCAACACCTGAGACGCAACCGGAGCGACTGCCGCCTATGCCGGCGGCAGTTTCTCCTGCATGGCAACCGGCAGCTGTCGCATGGCGAAGCGCCGAAGTGGCATCCATCCGGTGCCGATGACGAGCACGATCGCGCCGACGGTCAGAAGCGTGATGTAGATGTAGGTATCGACACGCGCGTCCCCCTGACGGAAGATGCCGTAGAGCGCAAAGCCCAGCGACAGCAATCCTGACGTCACGAATGCGCGCCGGTCGATGATCAGGCCGATCAGCATAAGCGCGACGACGGTCGCAACCACCACCGGCGTACGAAACGATACTGTCTGCAGCGCAGCGAGTGTGCCGCCGCTGAGACCGGCAAGCGAAATGATGCTGTAGAGCAATGCCGGTGCTGCGCCGAGATGAAGCCAGAAGGCAATATCGGAATTGACTGTACGACGAAGCGGGTCGCGCAGATCGAATTTCATGGCGAGTGCGAAAAGGCCGAGCGCGCATACGATCGCGGTGATCGACAACAAGACGGGATGATTGACCTCGAAGAGGGGATCGCCGGTGAGCCAGCCGAGCGCGCGCAAAACCAGCTGCAGAACAACCACCGCCGCCCCCATGATCGTCAGGGCAAGGGCAAGCGGGATGCGATAGAGCAGATAGAAGGCTCCGAGCACAACCGGAAAGGCGAGCGTGTACTGCAGTGCCACGTTGCCGCCAATCGCCATGACGGCAGAGTCTTCCAGCCAGCGCGCAGCCACGATTGCAGTCCAGACCGCAAGTGTGAGCGTCAGGACGACGGCAGGCAATGCCAGCCTCTGGCGTCGAACAAGGATCTCCGCAAGAACGACGATTGCCGGCAACACCGCAAAGAGCGAAGCGATGCCCCACAGCCCTGCCAGCGCCACGATGATGCCGATCGTTATGAGCACATCATGAAAGCCGCGCACGAAGCTCGGCGTCTCTGTGTCTGAAAAAGGCGTTGGCTGCGCGCGAGGCTCCACCGGCTGGCCATCCGCCTTCACGCCGCGTTCGATCAGAAACGGCAAAAGCCGCTCGGCAGCATGGAGAGGAATGATACCCTTTCGGGTGGCCTCATCGAGGATCAACTTCAATTCTGGCATGTTCAAAATCTCGCGGGAATCCGGGAATCGTTGAGTCGCGTCGAATGGTATTGTAGTCGTTTGGAAACGCCTACGAGGGGAAGAAGAATTTGTCCGATCAGAAACTTGCCTTTGAAGATTTCCAGCCGGGGCGACGTTTTGCACTCGGCCCGAGGCCGGTAACGGCAGCGGAGATCATCGAGTTCGCCCGCGAGTTCGACCCGCAGCCGATGCATCTCGATGAGGCGGCCGGTCGCGCCAGCATCCTCGGGGGCCTGGCGGCATCCGGCTGGCATACGTCGGCGCTGTTCATGCGCATGATGGCGGAGAGCTTCCTCATCAACTCGTTTTCGCAAGGTGCGCCCGGCGTCGATTTCATGGAATGGCGAAAGCCGGTCCTTGCCGGAGACACGCTTTCCGGTCATTCGACGGTCATGGAGACCCGTGCGCTGCGCTCAAGGCCCGGCATCGGCATGGTGAAGTTCCGCCACGAGGTTGAGAATCAAAAAGGCGAACGCGTCTGCTTGGCCGAGAATTCGATCATGTTCGTCCTGCGTGAAGCGCTGGAGAAGACCGCATGATCATGACGGAACACTACGCCAGCGGCGAGAAGACCGAAATCGGCAGCTACGTGTTCACGGCCGAACGGATCGTTCACTTTGCCGAGCGCTTCGACCCTCAACTGTTTCACTTGGACGCGGAAGCTGCAAAGGCTACGCTCTTTGGCGGTCTCTGCGCTTCGGGATGGCACACTTGCGCGGCTTGGATGAAGACCTTCGTCGCCTATTGGAATGCAGAGTGCGCGCGACTGGCGAGTGAGGGCATCAGGCCGCCGAAACTCGGCCCCTCCCCGGGATTCCAAGCGCTTCAGTGGCTGCGGCCGGTCTTCGCCGGCGAGGAAGTGACCTACTTCGTCACGCTTCTTTCAAGTCGCCCCCTGGCGTCGCGTCCGGGACGTCGGCTGAACACGATCCTCTGCGAGGGAACGATCGCTGACGGCACCCCGGTCATCCGGTTCGAAAGCACCGTCATAGAATTCGAGTAGTCGCGGGCCTAGTGGCCCGCGAACTCCACCAGGGTACGGACGTCGACGCCAAGCTCTTCCAGCTTCCTGCGACCGCCGAGGTCCGGCAGGTCGATGACGAAGCAGGCGGAAACGACCTCCGCCCCCATCTGCCGCAGGAGCTGCGTGGCGGCCACTGCCGTCCCGCCGGTTGCGATCAGATCGTCGACGAGAATGACCTTCTCGCCGGGCTGGACGGCATCGCGATGCATCTCCATCTCGTCGACACCATACTCCAGGCTATAGGCGACGCGCACGGTATCGCGAGGCAGCTTGCCCTTCTTGCGGATCGGTACGAACCCGGCCGAAAGCTGATGCGCGACTGCACCGCCCAGAATGAAGCCCCGCGCTTCGGTTCCGGCAATCTTGTCGATCTTCAGGCCGGCATAGGGCTGCACCAGTTCGTCGACGGCACGGCGGAACGCGCGCGGGTTGCCGAGAAGCGTCGTGATGTCACGGAAGATAATGCCGGGCTTTGGGTAGTCCGGGATGGAGCGGATGCTCGCTGCAAGCTCCGAAATCGTTTCACTCATGGAGTATCCATATTCTGCAAGGCTTCAGTTCGGCTGCACCCTATCAATTGCCACTGTCGGAACCAACAAAAAAGGCGACCCGAAGACCGCCTTTCCCTAGAGTCTGGAGCGAAGCTCTCAGTGTTCCTTGTTCGCGTAGACCGAACGCTTCGTCAGGTAGATCAGTCCCGAGAAGATCAGCAGGAAGACCATGACCATGAAGCCGGTGCGCTTGCGGTCTTCGAGATGCGGCTCGGCAGCCCACATCAGGAAAGCCGAGACGTCCTTGGCATACTGATCGACCGTCGCCGGCGCGCCGTCGTCATAGGTCACCTGGCCGTCGGAAAGCGGCTTCGGCATTGCGAGAGCGGCAGCGCCGGCGAAGTACGGGTTGTAATGCGTGCCTTGGGCAACCTGTACGCCTGCCGGCGGCTGCTCGTCGTAGCCGGTCAGCAGCGAATAGATGTAGTCAGGACCGCCTTCCTGATAACCACCGACGAACGGGATCATGTCGATCAGGAACTGCGGGAAACCACGTTCAATGCCGCGCGCCTTGGCGATCAGCGAGAAATCCGGAGGAGCCGCGCCATTGTTGGCCGCTGCCGCCGCCTCGTGGTTCGGGAACGGCGACGGGAAATAGTCCGATGGAATAGCCTTGCGGGTGAACATGTCACCGCTGGCGTTCGGACCGTCCTGAACCTCGTAGTTGGCGGCAAAAGCCTTCACCTGAGCCTCGGAGTAGCCAAGAGCCCCAAGCGTGCGGAACGGCACGAGGCTCATCGAGTGACAGGCCGCGCAGACTTCGGCGTAGACCTTCAGACCGCGCTGCAGCTGACCCTTGTCATAGTGACCGGCCGGCCCGGCGAAGCTCCAGTGTTCGTGCTTCGGATGAAGCAGCGGATAGTGCGGCGTTTCGCTTTCGGCGTGTTGCGCCGGCTCGGCTCCGCCCGAGGCGGCTTCCTGGGCGAATGCCGCACCGCTCAGACCCGCAACGACAGCAAGCGACAGAATGCTTGTAACAAGCTTTTTCATGTTTCTCTTCCCTTCCCGTCGCACGCTCAGGCTCTGACCGGCTCAGCAGCCGCCGCCTTGTTGCGCTTTTCCAGAACCGCTTCCGTAATCGAATTTGGCAAGCGGCGCGGCGTCTCGACGAGGCCGAGAACCGGCATGATCACCAGGAAGAAGGCGAAGTAGAAGAGAGTGCCGAGCTGCGACATGATCACATAGGTACCCTCGGCAGGACGCGAGCCGAGCCAACCGAGAACGATGGAATTGGCAACGAACAGCCAGAAGAACACCTTGTACCATGGGCGGTAGGCAGCGGAGCGAACCTTCGAGGTATCGAGCCAGGGCACGAAGAACAGCACGATGATCGCGCCGAACATGATCAGAACGCCTGCGAGCTTCGAGTCGATCGGTCCGATGTTGAAGGTGATCGAGCGCAGCATCGCGTAGAAAGGCAGGAAGTACCATTCCGGAACGATGTGGGCGGGCGTCTTCAACGGATCAGCCGGGATGTAGTTGTCCGGGTGGCCGAGGAAATTCGGCATGTAGAAGACGAAGTAGGCGTAGACCAAAAGGAAGATCGAAACGCCGAGCGCATCCTTGAGGGTTGCATATGGCGTGAAGCGAACGGTGTCCGTCTTGGTCTTGACCTCGACGCCGGTCGGGTTCGTCTGGCCGACCACGTGCAGCGCCCAGATATGCAGGACGACAACGCCCGCAATGACGAAGGGCAGCAGGTAGTGCAGCGAGAAGAAGCGGTTCAGCGTCGGGTTCTCGACGGCGAAACCACCGAGAAGGAACTGCTGGATCCACTCGCCGACCAGCGGGAATGCCGAGAAGAAGCCGGTGATAACGGTCGCGCCCCAGAAGGACATCTGACCCCAGGGCAGAACGTAGCCCATGAAGCCGGTTGCCATCATCAGGAGGTAGATGAGGACGCCGAGGATCCACAGGATCTCGCGGGGCGCCTTGTAGGAGCCGTAGTAGAGACCGCGGGCAATGTGCAGATAGACCGCAACGAAGAAGAAGGACGCGCCGTTGGCGTGCATGTAGCGCAGCAGCCAGCCGTGGTTGACGTCACGCATGATCTTTTCGACGGAGTTGAAGGCAACCGTCGTTTCCGCGGCATAGTGCATGGCGAGCACGACGCCGGTGAGGATCTGCACGACGAGCATGACCGCAAGCATGGCGCCGAAGGTGTAGGCATAGTTCAGGTTCCGCGGAACCGGGTATGCGACGAAACTATCGTAGACCATCCGCGGCAAAGGCAGGCGCGAATCGATCCACTTCTCGAGGCCGGTTGATGGCTCGTAGCTGGAATGGCCACTCATAAATCAGTCCCCCTCAACCGATCTTGACTACTTTATCGGAAACAAACGAATAGGTCGGAATCGCCAGGTTCGTGGGCGCCGGGCCTTTGCGGATGCGGCCGGCCGTATCGTAGACCGAGCCATGGCAGGGACAGAACCAACCATTATATTCGCCGGCCTGGCCGAGCGGAATGCAGCCGAGATGCGTGCAAGAGCCGATCATGACGATCCAGTTTTCCTTGTCCTTGCCGGCGGAACGGTCAACGCCGGTCGCCTGTGCGTCCGAAGGCAGGTTGGCGTTGCGCGCAATCGGATCCTTCAGATCAGAGAGCGGAACTTCATCGGCAGCCTTCACTTCCTCGGGCGTACGGTTGCGGATGAAGATCGGCTTGCCGCGCCACTTGGCGGTCAGCGACATTCCAGGCTCGAGGCTGGAAACGTCGACTTCGATGGATGCCAGAGCCAACGTCGAGGCATCCGGACGCATCTGATCGATAAACGGCCAAGCGACCGAAACGGCGCCGACAGCGCCCGCCATACCAGTGGTGAGATAAAGGAAATCACGGCGAGTAGGCTCGCCCGTGATCTCGCTTGTCGTTTCGTGTTCGCTCACGGCTTAAACCATCCTCTACGCAATTTTTGCGGAACTCCGCCTTCCCCTCGCGGTAGCGAATCTGTCGCGACACAATTCGACCATAGATTCCCCACCAATCCGGCGCGTTCTAAGCTTGATCGCAAATTATGTCCAGCCTTGGCAAGGCCATGTGGGCACAATGTCGCGGGAATTTTCAGATGATTTTCGAAGACAATCACATGCTTGCCACAGTTGTGCATTGCACCAATTCGAACCTCGTGCTAGGCGAGCCCCACAAACCTCTCCCTATTCCCGCGCCCGCCGATGAAAGACACTTTATACTGCATAGGAAGTGTCCTCCTCTCGCTGTTACTGGCGCTGATGTCTTTGCGCTACATCACACACGTCTGGCTTCTCGCCTTCGTCTACAGCTTTCAGATTCATTTCGCCCTGGCCGCAATCGCAGGGTGCCTGGTCCTTCTGCTCCTCAAGCGGCACTGGTATGCCTATCTGCTTCTGACCATCGCAGTGATGCTCTTGGGGCATGGCTTTATCATGCTGAGGGAATTCGCCGCCACTCCAGCGCGTGCCAATACGCCGCCGCTTTTCAGGGTGATGTCCTTCAACATCGAACACGAGAACTTCTCCAATGCTGGGCGAATTGCGGATTTCGTCATCGCCTCGAATGCCGATGTCGTGAACATCCTGGAGGCAGCTCCGCTTCGCCCTTACATCGCACGCCTGTCCAGCACATATCCCTATCACATCGGCTGCGGCGAAGAGATCAACCAGTGCGACACGCTCGTCCTCTCGAAGCGACCGTTCATCGAGAAGAAAGTCGCCAGCCTTGGCAAGCTGTGGCAAAATCGGCTGACGTATTCAGCCATCGACTTCGACGGAACGAGGATCAGCTTTCTCGTAGCCCATCTCGCCAAGCCTTACTTCGATGACTTCCAGGCGGACGAACTCGTTGATCTGGCGTCCGCGACAGTCGCTATCGATGCGCCGCTTGTCCTCACCGGAGACTTCAATTCCGCGATCCTCGACCCACGTATCCAGCGCTTTATGCGCACGAGCGGCTTTCATACCGTCTTTCCGGAGCCGGCGACCTGGCCAATCAAGGCGCGTGACTTCGGTATCAGTATCGATCACGTGCTCGCCCGTGCGCCACTGCGGCTGAAATCGGTCGAACGGATCGAGGACAATATGGGATCAAACCACTTTGGCCTCATGGCCGAGTTTGCCCTCAGCTCTTGACGCAGACTGCGACACGTCGAAATCGGTGGCGAGGAACCCGCCTGATTGCCGCGCCCAGAGTTCGCCATAGAGACCGCCACGCTTCAGCAGGGTCTCGTGCGTCCCCTCTTCTATGATCCCCCCCTCGTCGACGACGATCAATCTATCGAGGGCAGCAATGGTCGAGAGCCGATGCGCAATGGCGAGCACGGTCTTGCCTTCCATGAGGCCGATCAGATTGGATTGGATTGCCTCTTCCACCTCCGAATCGAGCGCCGAGGTGGCTTCGTCGAGAACCAGGATCGGCGCATCCTTCAGCATGATGCGTGCGATCGCAATGCGCTGGCGCTGACCGCCGGAGAGTTTCACGCCACGTTCCCCGACATGTGCATCGAAGCCCTTGCGGCCATTTTGGTCCTGCAGGCGCTCGATGAAGCCAAGCGCTTCTGCGCGCCGTGCCGCCTCAACCAGCCGCGCCTCCCCCGCATCCGGGCGGCCGAACAGGATATTGTCCCGGACCGAGCGATGCAGCAGCGACGTATCCTGGCTGACGACCCCGATCTGCATGCGCAGTGACTCCTGCCTGACCGCCGCAATATTCTGGCCGTCGACCAATATCTGCCCCCCTTCGAGGTCGTAGAGCCGTAGCAGCAGGTTCACCAGTGTCGACTTGCCCGCACCGGAGCGCCCGACGATGCCGACCTTCTCGCCCGGCTCGATCGTGAGCGAAAAGTTGTCGATGACGCCATTTGGCCTGCCGTAGTGAAAAGAGACGTTCTCGAAGCGGATGCCAGGCTGTCGGATGACAAGATCACTGGCACCGGGGCGATCGACCAGTCCAAGCGGCTGCGAGATCAACTCCGCGGCATTCTGGATCGTGCCAAGGTTGCGCATGATGCCGTTGAACTGGGTCATCAACCGGCCCAGAAGAAAGTTCAGGCGCAGCACGAGCGCCAGCGAGAAGGCCACCGCACCGGAACTGACGAGGCCGGCCAACCACAGGTGAACGCTGAGAGCCGCCATGCTGACGATCATGATGCCCGAGAGCAGCGCCATCGAGGCGCGCACGCCGGTGATGAAGCGCGTGAACCGCAGCACCGTCTCCTGATAGAAGTCGAAGCCTTGCCGCATATAGCGGTCGCTTTCCTCATCGCGCGCAAATAGCTTGAGGGTCTGGATATTGCTGTAGGCGTCCACCATGCGCCCGTTGATCATCGAGGCGGCTTCGGCTGTTTCGCGGGAATGAAACCGGATGCGTGGCACGAAATAACGCGCCAGAACGCCAAAGGCGCACAGCCAGCACAGCACGACGACGGCAAGCGAGAAATCGAGCCCTGCGACGAGCACCAGCGTCGTCGCCGCATAGATGCCGACGAACCAGACACTCTCCATCAGTGACGTCACCAAGTCGCCGGTGGCCTGGCCGGCCGACCAGACCTTGGTGACGACGCGACCCGAAAAATCGCTTTGGAAGAAGGAGAGCGATTGCCGCGAAACATGCAGGTAGGATTGCCAGCGCGCCAGGTTGTAGAAACCGGGTGTGATCACCTGCTGATCGACAAGTGCGATCAAAAGCGCGACGACAAAGCGGACAATGCCGATAAGAACGAGCATGCTGAACAACTCGGCGCCGTGCGCGGCCAGGAGACCGCTCCAGCCTGCCGCCGGCGTGATCGTCGCGAGAATATCCACGAGCCGCCCGACGAACCAGAACAAGGCCGCCTCGATCGCCGCCGACATGCCCCCGAGCACCAGCATCGCCACGAACGGCGCCTTCGCTTGACCAATATAGAACCAGATGAATCCAAGCGTGGAGCGCGGTGGTTGAATGTTTTCCCGCGGCGCAAAGGGATTAATCCAGTTTTCGAAAGCACGAAAGAGTCGTTTTATCAGCATATTTGCGATATAGGCTTAATAGCCGGAGCGGGAAAGCAACGGCCCCAGGGCGCAACCTTATATTTTCGTAACAATCGGTAACAACAACGGCATCGCCGTTGAATGAGACTGACCTCGTCACAATCTCGGGGTACAATGGATTTTTACGGGAGATGGCCGCGATGCAAGCAAGAAAGGCACTCATGTCGAGTATCCCGCTGCCCCTTGCGGAACGACTTGATGCAATCGTTGAACAGTTGGATATTTCCTACGATCAGGCTGTCGCAGAGGCGATATCTGCGTGGGTCGATCGTGAGGAAGAGCGGCGCCTGTTCGCCTTGCGTACGCTTGCTTCGACCAACGGCATGCTTGTCGAAGGGAACCGCGTGAAAGACTGGGCAGACAGCCTCTGAGCCGACATCCATGAACGCAAATGAGAAGCCCTCTCCGCATCCACAGAGAGGGCTTCTGGCTTATTCGGCCGCCTCTTCCGCTTCTTCGGAATGGTCGGCCAGGAAGCCGCCCGATTGCCGGTTCCAGAGGTCGGCATAGATGCCGCCTTGGTCGACAAGCGCGGCATGGGCACCGGCTTCGACGATCCTGCCCTTATCGAGCACGATCAAGCGGTCCATCTCGGTCAGGGTCGACAGGCGGTGCGCGATTGCAATCACCGTCTTGCCTTCCATCAGCGCAAACAGGTTTTCCTGGATCGCCGCTTCGACCTCGGAATCGAGCGCCGATGTCGCCTCGTCGAGCACCAGGATCGGCGCATCCTTCAAGAAGACGCGGGCGATCGCGACGCGCTGACGCTGGCCGCCGGAGAGCTTCACGCCACGCTCGCCGACCTGCGCGTCGAGCCCCTTGCGACCCTGCATGTCGACAAGCCCTTCGATGAACTCCCAGGCGTTGGCCCGCCTGGCCGCTTCGATCACCTGAGCATCGGTCGCCTCGGGGCGGCCATAGGCGATGTTGTCGCGGATCGAACGGTGCAGCAGGGACGTATCCTGCGTCACGACGCCGATCAGTTCACGCAGGCTCTCCTGCGACACGGCCGAGATGTCCTGTCCATCGATGGTGATGCGGCCAGCCTCCAGATCGTAGAAGCGCAGCAGCAGGTTCATCAACGTAGTCTTGCCGGCGCCGGAGCGGCCGACCAGACCGACTTTCTCGCCCGCCTTGATGTCAAGAGAGAGATTGTCGATGACGCCTTTGCCCTTGCCATAATGGAAGCGGATGCGCTCGTAGTGGATTGCACCCTTCTTCGCAGACAGCTGCGGCGCGCCCGGCTTGTCGACGATGTCGTGCGTCTTGGTCATCATCTCCATGCCGTCATAGACCGTGCCGATGTTCTCGAACAGCGCCGAGACCTCCCACATGATCCATTGCGACATGCCGTTGACGCGCATGGCAAGACCGATCGCGATGGCGATGGCGCCGACGGAGATCTGTCCGTTCAGCCAGAACCAGATGGACAGGCCCGACACCACGAAGAGCGCGACGCAGTTGTTCATATAGACAGCGACGTGAAACAACGTGACGCGGCGCATCTGCGCGTGAACGGTTCCGAGGAATTCCTCCATACCGCTACGTGCATAGGTCTCCTCGCGGCCGGCATGCGAGAACAGCTTGACCGTCGCGATATTCGTGTAGCTGTCGACCACCCGCCCGGTCATCATCGAGCGTGCATCCGCCTGTTGCGCCGCGATCTTGCGAAGCCGCGGTACGAAGTAGGAAACGATGCCGATATAGATGGCCAGCCAGACGAGGATCGGCACCATCAGCCGCACGTCGGCGGCCGCGATGACGATGATCATCGACAGGAAATAAGTGACGACATAGACGAAGACATCGAGGATCTTCATCGTCGTTTCACGAACCGCAAGCGACGTCTGCATCACTTTCGTCGCAACGCGTCCGGCGAACTCGTTGGCGAAGAAGGTCATGCTGTGACGCAGCAGGAACCGGTGCATCTGCCAGCGCGCGATCATCGGGTAATTGCCGAGAAGCACCTGATGCATGATGAGCGAATCCAGTCCCGCCGCCAGCGGCAGGCCGATGAGGATCAACGCTCCCATCCATGCCAGCCTCGGCCACTCCGTCTGAAGGAATGTCGCCTTGTCCGCCTTGGTCAGCCAGTCCACGATGTCACCGAGGAACTGGAAGAGCGCCACCTCACCGACGGCAATCAGCGCCGTCAGGACCGCCATGATGGCAAGCCACGGCGCTGCCGGCTTCGTATAGTGCCAGCAAAATGCAAAAAGGCCCTTCGGAGGAGCAATCGGCTCCTCGCTGGGGAAGGGATTGAGTCGCTGTTCGAACCAGCCAAACATGAAAATGCTCCGAAACTTGATCGCTCCGGCCTCCCGGCTCGCGCAAAACGGCGCTTGAGCTCATATGGGAACCGGACGTTCACGGGGCGAGGCCACGACAGCCGCGCAATGGATTAGAAATGGGAATTCAGGAAAGAAATGGCACTAGGCGTGCCAGATCGCCACTCGTGGGTTCACGCGTCGAGAGCGCATACGCGGCAATATTTCCATCTTGGCGCTCCCTTCTGGCGATTAAAAGATGTGCATCCTTAACGCGAATTAAGCTGAATTTCCAGCCCCGGCCGGCCGGAAATTGAACAATTATCGGCCCAAATGCGTCCTGTTGCGTCAAAATCACAGTTGCAATAGGTGTCTTTCGACGAAAAAGCGGAAGAGACGACATTCCACTATGGCAGACCTCAGACTAGCCCTTTATCAGCCTGACATTCCGGGTAATACCGGTACCATCCTGCGTCTTGCCGCCTGCCTCGGTTTTGCCATCGACATCATCGAGCCCGCAGGCTTTGACATATCGGATCGCAATCTCAAGCGGGCCGGCATGGACTACATCGCGGCTGCCGCCCTCACCCGCCATGTCAACTGGGATCGCTTCGACGATTGGCGAAGGAGCACCGGCCGACGCCTGGTGCTGGCATCCACCAAGTCGTCCGGCCGCTATACAGACTTCGCATTCCGTGCCGACGACATATTGCTTTTCGGCCGCGAGAGCGCCGGCGTTCCAGATCATGTGCACGCGGCAGCCGACGCCCGGATCCTTGTTCCGATGGTTGAAGGCCAACGCTCTATCAATGTTGCCGTCTCGGCCGCGATGATTATCGGAGAGGCCATGCGGCAGACCGCCTGGGGTTGATTTCCGGCCCCGGTGACGCAAATGCCGACATAGCCTCGGAATATGTCGCGAACGGCGTTGTGAATTTTCCTGAGCGGCGTATAGTTTTTAGCCGGACAATTAAAAAAATGTCCAGAAAGCCATGTTTTCAATTACTTGGCAAAGAGAGATTCGAACAGGAAGGCGCCTGTTCGCGTAAGAGACAAAAGAAACGGCAGAATGGAATCGACGATCGTCATGATCAACCTGTTCGGCGCGGTAGCCCTGCTACTGTTTGGCCTGGCACAGGTGAAGGACGGCGTTTCCCGAGCGTTTGGAGCCCGATTGCGCACTGGCCTTGCGACCGGCACCCGCAGTGGCTTGCGCTCTTTCCTGTCCGGCTTCGTCGCCACGATCGCGCTGCAGAGCTCCACCGCGACGGCTCTGATGGTCGCCTCCTTCGTCGAGCGCGAACTGGTGAAGCCGCGCATGGCGCAAATCGTCCTGCTCGGCGCCAATGTCGGAACCGCGGTGACCGCCTGGATCGTCGCCACCGGCATCGCGTGGCTGTCTCCTCTGGTGATCCTTGCCGGAACGATCCTCCATCGCAGCGGCTCGTCGTCACGCCAGGGCGGCGGCACGGCGTTAATCGGCATCGGCCTGATGCTGCTGTCGCTGCATCTGCTGAGCAGCGCCACCGAACCGATGCGGCAGTCGCCGGCCCTTGGCGCCTTCATCGCCCTGCTGGACAATGCCTGGCCGGTCGCACTGGCCTTTTCCGCCGGCATCGCCTTCATCTCGTCGTCGAGCCTAGCCGCCGTCGTCCTCATTCTCTCGCTCGCCTCAACGGGCATCTTGTCGGCCGGACTGGTCATCGTGCTGGTGCTCGGCGCCAATCTCGGCGGCGCCATTCCGCCTGTGATAGCTTCGCTTGCCGGGCCGGCAGCCGCCAGGCGTGTCACGCTCGGCAATTTGATTGTGCGGGCAATCGGCTGCCTGATTGCATTGCCGCTCGCCGGCTACGGCGCCGAGTTGCTGGGAACGTTGCCGCTGACGCCGGCAAAACTGCCGGTCGATGCCCATCTCGGCTTCAACCTGATCCTTGCAGCCCTCGCCTGGCCCTTCTCGCGCCCCCTTTCGCGGCTGATGCTGAGATTGGTGCCGGACGACACGCAGCCGGACAGCGGACCGAGATACCTTGACGCGCAGGAACTTTCGACGCCTGTTGTCGCTCTCGCAAGCGCGACACGAGAGGTGCTGGGCGTCGGCGATCTGATCGAACGGATGCTGCTGCGCGCCTCAAGCGCTTTCGAGAGCAATGACCTGGCGAAACTCAAGGAAATCCCGTCGCTGGAAAAGCGGGTCGACAGCCTGCAGCAGGAGGTGAAGATCTATCTTTCCAAGCTTGGGCATGGTGGCCTGAGCGAAGAGGACGGCCGCCGTTCCATCGTTATCATCGACTACGCGATCAACCTCGAACATATGGGCGACATCATAGAGAAGGGTCTGATGCCGCAGGTGACCAAGAAGGTTTCGCTGGGACTGAAGTTCTCCCAGGAAGGCTACGAGGAACTGCAGAAGCTTTTCCACCTGACGATCGACAACCTGCGCATTGCCCAGACGATCCTCGTCACCCGCGACTTCAATCTCGCCAAGCAGCTGATGGAGGTGAAGGTCGAGGTTCGCCGGATGGAGAAGCAGTCCTCGGAACGGCATCTGGAGCGCCTGCGCGATGGCCGCGCCGACAGCCTGCAGACAAGCTCATTGCATCTGGACATGCTGCGCGACCTGAAGCGCATCAACGCCCACATTGTTTCGGTCGCACACCCGATCCTCAACGAAAGCGGGCTGCTTATCGAAAGCAGGCTGAAAGGCGCCGCCGAGTAAAGCCGTTCAATCGGCAGACGGCAGCCGCCGCATCGTGAATTCGATCTGGTCGCCTTCCAGCTGGCGCCAGCTCTCGACTTCCGTCCAATAGGCTGCCTTAGGATATTCGTCGAACCATTCGCGCGCCTTGGCGCGGGCATCGAGGAGATTGAGGCAATAGGTTTGTCGGACGAAACGATCGTTCTTCCGGGGCGTGCCTTCTGCCCGGTGGGTGGCAATCCGTCGTTTGAGACCGTCGAACGACGGAGGTCCAGGAATTTTCGTCATGAGCCTACCTCTGTAGGAAAAAGGTAATATCGAAAATTGCTTTTTGCGAGTCGAATCTGAGGAAGCCTCAGTCATCGCCCTCTGCTGGCAGGACCCTGCCCTACCTGCTATCAGAGCAGCAAAGACGAAAGCGCGAGTCGACTGGCGACCCGCTCGGAGAGAGATAGAATGGAAAGACCCGAACTTCCGATCGGCCTGCCTGACGATATCGAAGAGAAGAAGTCGACTGCCCGGGCATGGTTCGAAAGTCTTCGCGACACGATCTGCGCCTCCTTCGAAGCGCTGGAAGACGAACTCTCGGGCCCGCTCTGCGACAGGGAGCCGGGCCGCTTCGTGGCGAAGGACTGGTCGCGTGAAAATGGTGCAGGTGGGGGTGGCCGCATGTCGATCATGCACGGCCGCGTCTTCGAGAAGGTTGGGGTGCACACCTCCACCGTGTACGGAGAGTTCGCGCCTGATCTGCGCGCCCAGATGCCCGGTGCCAAGGAGGATCCTCGCTTCTGGGCCTCGGGCATTTCGTTGATCGCCCATCCGGTCAATCCCAACGTGCCTGCCGTACACATGAACACGCGGATGGTGGTCACCTCGAGCCGCTGGTTCGGCGGCGGCGCCGACTTGACGCCGGTGCTCGATCGCCGTCGCACGCAGGAAGATGAGGACAGCCAGTTGTTCCACAAGGCCATGGAGATTGCCTGTCGCAGCCACTCCGGTGTCGCCGACTACGCTGCCTACAAGAAATGGTGCGACGAGTATTTCTTCCTCAAGCACAGGAACGAGGCTCGCGGGATCGGCGGCATCTTCTATGACTGGCTGCATTCCAGCCAGGAGGCCGGCGGCTGGGACGCCGATTTCGCCTTCACCCGCGATGTTGGACGGGCGTTTGCCATGGTTTATCCACGGATCGTTCGCGCCAACTTCAATAAACAGTGGACAGAGGCGGATCGTGACGAACAATTGATTCGCCGTGGACGCTACGTTGAGTTCAATCTTCTCTATGACAGGGGCACGATCTTCGGCCTCAAGACAGGAGGCAACGTCGAATCCATTCTCTCGTCCCTGCCTCCTCTTGTCCGTTGGCCTTGACCTGACAAATAAAGATGCCGGGAGGGGTTAAATTCGGAGGCCGGATCACTTAGTCTAGGCATGTACGCGTAGCAATCGGAGGAGGATTGTCATGACGATACAAAGTAGCTCTGCGGCATCGGCGGGTGCCCAAGAGCGCCCCCCGCCCATGGATAGACCCGATTTCTTGAGCCGCGTTGCGGAAAGGCTCAGGGCAGAAAGCGGATCCGACCTCCCACTTTCCTGCTTCATCGAACAAGTGAAGCTTCAATTGGCCGGCGGCAAGACACCTGAGGAACTCGACCACCCGGCCAAGGCTCACGACAACAAAGCGGCCGTCGATTGCTTCAGATCCTGGGCCATGCCCGAATAACGAGAAAATGACCAACCGGCCGGTCCTTCGCGCCGGCCGGAACCTTCTTGCCGCTTCGAACATTCAGGCATTGCAGGACCGCGCAATGTCATTGAAATCCGAAAGAAGGAGGAAAAAATGAGACTCTTCGAATGTGGAACGCTTGTCCCCGGATGTGAATGGCATACCAGGGCGAACGACGACGCTGAAATCGTGCGCCGTGTCGTTGAGCACATGCGTAGCGTCCACGGCGAGACCGTGATCCGCGAAAACATGATCGACAACATCAAGGCCCGCATCCGCAACGAGGCCACGGCGGCTTGAAGTTATTTTGTCAGGTCGTTCAGCCGGGCGAGCAGCGCCGCCCGGTCCGGAGAGAAATTTTCCTCGATCCAGAAATTCTCGAGTGCCGACAGCGTTTCGCCGACCTGCTTTCCGGCGGATACCCCGGCGCCCATGACGTCTGTGCCATTGATCGGGAACTGTGGTTTCTTCCAGTTTTCAGCCAGTTCGAGCAGCTTGCCAAGCCTTGCTGAGCGCGCCATCTCCTGCATGTCGCCTTCCGCCTTGCCCCGCGCCGTTGCAAGCGCAAGTTTCAAGCGCGTCTGTATCCCATCCCCACCGTGCCGATAGAGCAATCGTGCAAAGGCAGCCGAAGACAATTCATCATTGATAACAGGCGCCTTGGCCCATGCTTTGAACCAGGCGAATTCGGCATTGGCAAGCTTGAGGCGTGCGGCCATCTTCTCCAGCCGATCGGCATCGGGTGGAATGATGGCGGCGAGACGCAGAAGCGGATCCGGCTTCCAGCCGAGCGCCTTCTCCGTGCTGATCAACGCCGGGACGGCGTCAATGCCCCACTTGTCTGTCTCCGGAAGGATTTCACTGAGCACACCGACCTGCCGCATCCACAAGAGCGCCCGTCCAGGATCCTCCGCGCTGAGCAATTTGCGAAGTTCCGACCATAGCCTTTCGGCCGAAAGCGTCTTTAGCTTGGCGCGAGCCGATACACACGCCCGGAGCCCATCGGCATCCGGACGGCCGGAACCATAATAAGCGAAGAACCGGAAAAACCGCAGGATACGCAGATAATCCTCGCCGACGCGCGTCGCCGCATCACCGATGAAGCGGATGTTGCGCTTCTCGATATCGGCAAGACCACCGACCAGGTCGATCACATCGCCCTTGGAGTCGACATAAAGCGCGTTGATCGTCAGGTCGCGGCGTTCCGCATCGGTCTGCCAATCCGAGCTGAATGCCACCTTGGCCCTGCGTCCGTCGGTCTCGACATCGGCCCTCAGCGTCGTGACTTCGAAGGGCTTGCCGTCGATGACGAGGGTCACCGTGCCGTGCGCCACGCCGGTCGGAACGGCCTTGATGCCAGAGGCAGCCGCCCGCTCGATGACCTGTTCCGGCGTGAGCGTCGTGGCAAGATCGATATCGTTGACCGGGCGCCCCATGAGGCTGTTGCGGACCGCTCCGCCGACGACACGCCCCTCTCCTCCGTCGGCGTTGAGCAGCGTGAATACGCGCGTCAGCGCCGGATCCTTGAACCATGTTTCGTGGCCAAGGTTGGTCATGCATAAAGCCTTTCGTAAAGGGTGCGGACGATGCCCGCGGTAATGCCCCAGATCATCCGGCTTTCATAGGGCATCCGGTAGAAATGTCGTTCGAGACCGTCGAGTACACGCCTGTCGCGACTGTGATTTGCCGGATTCATGAGAAAGGACAGCGGCACTTCGAAGACGTCGTCCACCTCGGTTGGATTGAGTTTCAATTCGAAGCCGCGCCGGACGACGGCAAGCACCGGCGTAATACGGAAGCCAGTCGATGCAAGATAGTTCGGAAGCCGCGCCACGGTCTCGACAAACGACCCGTCGATACCGATTTCCTCTTCGGTTTCCCGGATTGCCGCCCTCTCGGCCGAGCCGTCGATGGCGTCGATCTTGCCGCCGGGAAACGCGATCTGTCCGGAATGTTTTCGCAGCGTCGCGGTGCGCTGCGTGAAGATCACATGCGCATCGTCACCGTCGTCGACGACAGGCACCAGAACCGCAGCATCACGAAGTTTGAAGGTCTCCACCTGCGTAACGATATCGGGGTTCAGAATATGGTCGCCGTGATCACGCCAGGAGCGGTCTACCGGGCCGCCGCTCTGGTGAAGCGCGCGGTGACGGAATTCGGCCGCTGAATAGAGCGAACGGTGGTCGGTCAAAGCATTGGTCATCGGGAAAGTGCATCCAGTTCGGCCGCCGGCATGACAGGAAAGGTCACACCGCCGGAGCGGAGACAGAACATCGTCTCGCCATCGACCTGAAGGCGTTCGCCGAGCTCGACGAGTTCGTACATGATGGGCCGGGAGACCAGCGCTTCCAACCGCCCGCGAACGTGAAGATAGGGCTTCAACTCGCTGCTTTCGCCGTGAATTACAAAGCGAAGGGGATGTGCCGCCCCGGCCTCGACCACATCGCCGACATTGGTCCGGAACGTCAGCAATGGCTCGCCATCCCTTTCGCCGGCATTCATTTCAACGGCCAAGAAGGGCGCGTCTACAACACGGATACCGACCCTCTCCACAGGCGTTACGAGATATGTCTTCCCATCCTCATCCTTGCGCAGGACCGTTGAAAACAGTCTGACGAGAGGCGCTCGGCCGATCGGTGTTCCCATATAGAACCATGTGCCATCAGCCCGGATTTCCATGTCGATATCGCCGCAGAAGGGCGGATTCCATTTGTCGACGGGCGGAAGGCCTCGGGGTTTGGCCCCTGCGTCGCCGGCGGCGCGCGAAATCAGCGCGGCAAGACCGGCCGCATCCGTTGTCGCCTTGATCTCTTCGGCTGCCATTCTTCTGTCCCGGTTTGTCTTTAACTCCAGAAGGTCACGAGATAGTCATTTGGAACGAACTTGTCAGCCCGCAACATCTCCATAACTCTATCTGGTATGAGGCTTGCGTGTAAGTCTGCCGATTCGCGACGAATGTTATCAGCCGCTGGAGATGCCTTATGGGTATGATGAAGACCGAAGCCCCCCTTGATGAAAAGGCGATCATCGCCGCGGCCGAGAAGGCACTAGCAGATATCGCCGTCGTCCGGGGCGAAGTCTCTAAGGTGATCTTCGGCCAGGAAAGCGTCGTGGAAAATACGCTTCTGGCGGTTCTCTCCGGTGGCCATGCCCTGCTCGTCGGCGTGCCTGGGCTCGCCAAGACCAAGCTCGTGACGACGCTCGGCGAAGTGCTTGGGCTCGCCTCCAACCGCATTCAGTTCACCCCGGACCTGATGCCCTCGGACATACTGGGCTCGGAAGTGATGGACCAGGACGACAGCGGCCGCCGCTCCTTCCGTTTCGTCAAGGGCCCGGTGTTCGCCCAGCTTCTGATGGCCGACGAAATCAACCGCGCATCGCCGCGCACGCAGTCGGCACTGCTGCAGTCCATGCAGGAATACCACATCACCGTCGCCGGCCATCGCTACGATCTGCCGGTTCCGTTCCACGTCCTGGCCACCCAGAACCCGCTGGAGCAGGAAGGCACCTACCCTCTTCCCGAGGCACAGCTCGATCGCTTCCTGCTGCAGGTCGACGTCCACTACCCGGAGCTTGCGGCCGAGCGACAGATCCTGCTCGAGACGACGGGCCTCAGCGAGACGAAGCCACAAGCAGTCTTGAGCGCCGAGCGGCTGGTCGAAATCCAGACGCTCATCCGCCAGATGCCAGTGAGCGACAAGGTCGTCGATGCGATCCTGGCACTTGTCCGCTCCGCCCGCCCCGGCCAGGGCAATGCATCCACCGACAAGAACGTCGCCTGGGGCCCTGGCCCTCGCGCCGGCCAGGCCATGATGCTCTGCGCCCGCGCCCGTGCACTCTACGAAGGCCGCCTCGCTCCGTCCATCGACGATGTCCACGCGTTGGCTGAACCTGTGCTGCAGCACCGCATGGCGCTGACATTTGCGGCGCGTGCAGAAGGCATGTCGGTTCGCGATGTCATTGACGGGCTGGTCAAGCAGGCCAAGGGATAAGGAAGCGTCTGCGTGGCACCCATCGGACAGATCGTCAATCCGACCTCGGGCAATGATGCGCTCGCTCGCGCTAGGCAGCGGGCGAGCCTTGTCCCGGATTGTCTGGTCGAGGCCAAGCGGATCGCCAATACCGTCATCGCCGGCTGGCATGGCCGCCGCAAGCGCGGCATTGGCGAGAACTTCTGGCAATTCCGCCCCTACACCGAGGGCGAAAGCCTATCGCGCATCGATTGGCGTCGATCCGCCCGTGACGACCACACCTACATCCGCGACCGCGAGTGGGAGGCAGCCCATACGATCTGGCTCTGGGCCGACATGTCTGCTTCAATGATGTACAAATCGACCTTCGGAAACGCTTCCAAGGAAGGCCGAGCACTCGTCATCATGCTGGCGCTTGCCGAAATCCTTGCGCGCTCCGGCGAGCGCATCGGATGCCCCGGCGTGATGGAACCGATCGCCGCGCGGAACGCTGCGGAACGGCTTGCAACCGCATTGATGCATGCGCCGCTGAGCGGGGGACTGCCCGACACAGCCATGATCCGCGGCTGGAGCGAACTCGTGCTGATCGGCGATTTTCTCGACGATGCGCGTGCGGTCATGGCGCGCATCGCTCCCTTGGCGCGGCGCGGTCTGCGCGGCCACGTGATCGAGATCGCCGACCCGGCCGAAGAGCTCTTCCCCTATGATGGCCGCACCGAATTCACCGATCCCGAGACGGGTTCGAAGCTGACATCCGGTCGGGCCGAGCATGTGCGCGAAACCTACACCCGCGCCTATCTCGAGCGCAGGGATGATCTCGGCCAGGCGCTGCGCCACATGGGCTGGACCTTTGTCAGCCACCGCACCGACCATCTCGCCTCTGAAGCGCTGGTCGCCGTTCACATGTACCTCTCGGGAATGCCCGCAAGGATGACGCAGGGAGAACGCACGTGAACGCTCTTCCCTTCGTTTTCGCCTACCCCGCGATCCTCGGCGCCCTCGTGGCCCTGCCGATCATCTGGTGGCTGCTGCGATTGACGCCGCCGCGCCCGAAGACGGAAGTCTTCCCGCCACTGAAGATTCTCGCAACGGTCCTGAAGCGGGAGGAAACCCCGGCCCAGAGCCCCTGGTGGCTGACGCTGCTGCGCATGCTGCTTGCCACCGCCGTCATTCTGGCTATCGCCGACCCAGTCTTCAATCCGCGCACGAATTCAATTGCTTCGGGCGGCCCGCTCGTGCTCTTTGTTGACAACGGCTGGGCAACGTCGCCGGATTGGGATCGCCGCGTGAAGACGGCCGACGCACTGATCGATGACGCGGAAGCCGCCGGTACCCCCGTTGCCATCACCTTCACCGCCGATCCGACCAACGATGCGGTTCCGGGAACGGCGTCCGTTGCCCGCGACAAGCTACGCGCCGCAGAACCGAAGCCGCTGGTGCCCGACCGGCAGCGCGCTTTCGAGGCTCTCCGCACCGCGTTGAACGGCGTCCATCCTGGCACTCTCGCCTTCCTGACCGATGGCGCCGCCGCAACCGACAACGACGCAACCGTCCGCCAGCTCTTGGATCTCTCGCCTGCCCAACTGCGCTTGATCTCCGGCGACGCGGCCGAGACGATCGCGATCACGTCGGCCAGCAATGCCGCGGATGCGATGACGGTTACCGCCACACGCCTCGACAGCACCAGCGCCGCTTCGCGCCCTATCACCGCGCAGGACACTCAGGGACGCGCGATCGCGGCCGGCTCGATCGACTTCCAACCAGGGCAGAGCGTCGCGACCGGATCAATCGCCGCACCGTTTGAAATGCGCAACGATTTTGCGCGCGTCAGCATCGATAGCCACGCTACGGCTGGCGCCGTGCACCTGCTTGACGACGGCTTCAAGCGTCGCCGTGTCGTTCTGCTGTCCGGCGAAGTCGGCGATACGTTCCAGCCACTGCTTTCGCCGCTCTATTACATCCAGCGCGCCCTACAGCCCTATGCCGACTTGATGGAGCCGAACACGCCCGATCTCGCGACCTCGATCCCGGATCTTTTGTCGCAGAATCCGTCCGTCATCATCATGGCTGATATCGGCCGCCTTCCCCAACAAACCTACGAGCCGCTGCAGCGCTGGATCGGCAACGGTGGAACGTTGGTCCGTTTTGCAGGGCCACGCCTTGCTGCTGCGCCCGCCGACGACCCGCTGGTGCCGGTCACGTTGCGCCAGGGTGAGCGCGCCCTCGGTGGTGCGCTATCCTGGGCCGAACCACAGCCGCTTGCAGAGTTTCCCGCTTTCGGCCCGTTCGCCGGAATGCCGAAGCCGACGGATATTACTGTCAAACGTCAGGTTCTCGCAGAGCCAACGCCGGATCTTGCCGAGCGCACTTGGGCGAGCCTCGCCGATGGAACGCCGCTGGTGACGACGAAGCCGATCAATGCTGGCCGAATTGTGCTCTTCCATGTTAGTGCGGAGGCCACGTGGTCCGACCTTCCGATATCAGGCAATTTCGTCGAGATGCTGCGTCGCCTCGTGCAGTTGTCACGCTCTGGCGGCGTGACCGCGCAAACCGACGGCGCTTCGACCGCTGAAGCGCTACCGCCATTCCGATTATTGACCGCCAAGGGCGCATTGACGACCGAAACCGGTACGGCACGCCCGCTGATACCCAACGCCAAGGTCACGCCGGTTGCCAGCTTCGATAACCCGCCTGGCCTCTACGGATCCGAAGAAGGATTTACCGCGCTGAACGTACTGCCGAAAAATGCCGAACTGAAGCCGCTTGATGTTTCGGGTACCACCGTGGTGCGTGAAGGGTTGATCGGCGGCGAGACCTGGTCGGCAAAGCCTACGCTGTTCCTGATCGCCTTCCTGCTCCTGCTTGCCGACAGCCTAGTCGTGATGTTCATGAGCGGCGCATTCTCGCGGCTGCGCCCTGCGGCGCGCGCGGCCGCGATTGTCGCCGTTGCGTTCAGCGCGGCTTTCTTGCTGCTGGAGCCAGGTCAATCGCATGCGGATGACGCCAAACCCGGTGATGACCAGATCTTCCAGCGGCTCGACAATACGCATCTCGCCTATGTCGTGACTGGTGAACAGGAAGTCGACCGGATTTCCGAGCGGGGTCTCGAGGGCCTGACGGAATTCCTGACCTTCCGCACCACGCTGGAGCCCTCGCCGCCCGTTGGCCTGGATCTCGCGAAGGATGAACTCGCTTTCTACCCGATCATCTATTGGCCGATCTCGGCGACGGCGCCCATGCCTTCAACGGCAGCGGTCAACAAGATCGATGCCTATATGCGCGCCGGTGGAACGGTGCTGTTCGACACCCGCGACCAGTTCAGCGCACTCGACAACAATGGCAGCTCGGTCAGCGCCAACGGCGAGCGGCTGCAGCAAATCCTCGCGAATCTCGACATTCCGCCGCTAGAACCGGTGCCGTCCGACCACGTGCTGACGAAGTCCTTCTACCTCCTGTCGAGCTTCCCCGGTCGCTACACCGGCAGCCCGCTCTGGATTGAAGCCCGCCAGGAAAATCGTGCTGAGAACGCCAAGTCGGCGGCGACGGCCGACGGCGTTTCCCCAATCCTCATCACCGGCAACGACTTTGCCGGCGCCTGGGCGGTCGATGACAACGGCGTGCCCATGTTGCCGACGGTCCCGCCTGATGAAATGCAGCGCGAATATGCCTACCGCAGCGGCGTCAACATCATGATGTATATGCTCACCGGCAACTACAAGACCGATCAGGTCCACGTCCCCGCTCTCCTGGAACGGTTGGGGCAGTGACATGACGATTGATTTTTCGCCCTTCATCCCTTTGCCGCTCCTGGCGGGGCTGGCGCTCATTGTGCTCCTGACCGCAGCCTTCGCCATCTGGCGCCGCGTGCGGGGCGCCTGGATCCGCTCGATCGCAGCCCTTGCTTTGCTGGCCGCCCTTGCCAACCCACTCTTGCTGCAGGAAGATCGCGAACAGCTGTCGACCGTCGTGCCGGTCATCGTGGACCGCAGCCAGAGCCAGCAGACGCCTGAACGCATCAAGATGACCGACGATGCCCTGGCGCAGCTGAAGGATCGCCTCGCTCACTTCCCCAATATCGAACCGCGCTACGTGGATGCGACGGAACCGGAAGGTTCCGACGCTCCCTCGACGCGACTGTTCAATGCGCTTTCCGCCGCTGTCGCGGACGTGCCGCCGGCCCGCATCGGCGGCGCGATCATGCTGACGGACGGCGAAGTCCACGACGTTCCCGGCGTCAATCAGGCACTCGGCTTCGACGCCCCGATCCACGGCCTGATCACGGGCAAAGCCAACGAATTCGACCGCCGCATCGAAGTCGTCAAGGCGCCGCGTTTCGGCATCGTCAACGAGGAGCAGCAGTTGATGCTGCGCGTCTTCGACGATGGGCCGAGCCCCGGCGGCACGGCCAACGTCACGGTGAAGCTCAACGGCAACGAGATCGCGACGCTCCAGGCCACGCCGGGCCGCGACACGCCGTTTTCGTTCAAGGTCGAGCGCGGCGGCAGCAACGTTCTCGAATTTTCGGTCGCGAACCTTCCGGGCGAAGTCACGGACGCGAACAACCGCGCAGTCGACTTGATTGACGGCATCCGCGAGAACCTGCGTGTTCTGCTCGTCTCCGGCGAGCCGCATGCTGGCGAACGCGCGTGGCGCAACCTCCTCAAATCGGATGCGTCGGTAGATCTCGTCCATTTTACCATTCTGCGCCCGCCCGAAAAGCAGGACGGCACGCCGATCAATGAGCTGTCGCTGATCGCCTTCCCGACCCGCGAGCTATTCGTCGACAAGATCAAGGACTTCGACCTCATCATCTTCGACCGCTACCAGCATCGTGGCGTGCTGCCGATCCTCTACTACGACTACATCGCCCAGTATGTGGAAAATGGCGGCGCCCTGCTGATCGCGGCCGGCCCCGAACATGCCGGCCAGGATTCGATCGCGCTGACGCCCCTGTCGTCCGTGCTGCCGGCCGCTCCGACCGGCCAGATGATCGAGAAAGCTTTCTATCCCAGGCTTTCGGAAGAAGGTCGCAAGCACCCGGTTACCCGCGGCCTCGATGGTTCCGCCGACGAGCCGCCGCATTGGGGCCGCTGGTTCCGCAGCGTCGACGTCGAGCCGCCGCAGGGCCAGACGGTAATGGTTGGCGCCGACAACCATCCGCTGCTTGTTCTCAATCGCGCCGGACAGGGCCGCGTCGCCATGCTTCTGTCCGATCAAGGCTGGCTGTGGGCTCGTGGCTTCGAGGGCGGCGGTCCGCATGTGTCGCTCTACCGCCGCGTCGCCCATTGGCTGATGAAGGAGCCTGCCCTGGAGGAGGAGGCCCTGACAGCGCGCGCATCCGGCCGCACGCTGGAGATTACGCGCCAAACCATTGGCGCGGCCCCAGGCAACGCAACGGTACGCTATCCCTCGGGAAGGACCGAAACTCTTCCCCTGACACAAGCCGAGCCCGGCCTCTTCAAGGCCGAGAAGAAGATGGACGAGATCGGCCTTTTCGAAATCCGAAATGGCGACATGACGACACTCGCGCATGTCGGCGCGGTCGATGCTCCTGAATTCAAGGCAATGATATCGACGACCGAAGCGCTGAAGCCTGTTGCCGACAAGACCAAGGGCCTCGTTACCCGCCTGTCCGATACTAGCGGCGCGATCAGCATTCCGCCGATCCTGCCGGTTCGCGGCCAGATCCGCGTTGCAGACGACGATCGCATGCAAATCCATCTCACCAACGAAACGGTGCTGAAGGGCATCAACACCCTGCCGCTGTTTGCCGGTTTCGCCGGTGTCGGCATCCTGCTACTCGCCTTTGGCGCCATGTGGTGGCGTGAAGGACGTTAGCCGCATGGCCGGGTTCGAGGTGACTGGCTCGCCCTCTGCCGATGACCTTGCGACGATCGGCGACGCGCTCTCGGCCTTCAATCTCCATGACGTCGGCCCTTCCGAACGCCAGCCGCTCGCCGTCCTCATTCGCGATACCGATGGAAACGTCACCGGCGGCCTCTCGGGCTACACTGCCTGGGGCTGGCTCTTCACTCAGTTGCTGTATGTGCCCGATAAGGAACGCGGCAAGGGCATCGCCGGCAAGATTCTTGCCTTGGCCGAGAAAGAGGCTGCGGCCCGTGGTTGCCACGGCGCCTGGATCGATACCTTTAATCCCCAGGCACTTCGAGCCTATCAGCGGCAGGGTTACGAAATATTCGGCGAGGTGCCGGAATTCCCCAAAGGGCGCATACGCACATTCTTGCGCAAGCGCCTGTAGATAGATGCTTCGCCATCCGAAGACGGCGAAGCGGAGGTCATTCACCCTTCAGACGGCGATCTTTCCACCGCCGATCTTGGTGATTGCGACGACAGCCGGACGAACCGGCATGTCGTCCTTGAAATCCGGCCAGCGGGTTGAGAGATCCTCATAGTAGGACGGACGGCCGTGACCAGACCAGTCGTCGCCGCCGTCGCCTGGATGCTGCACGGCCACGAATGCTGTCTGGTCGTCGGGCAGGAAGAGCGGACCACAGAGCTCGGCACCCACAGGAACACGGTAGAAGAGCTTGGACGTTGCGCGCGCCTCGCCCTCGGTGTCGACGGCCCAGAGGCCGTCGGTGCGGCCTGTCGCCTTGTTGTTGTTGCCGTCGGTCGCGACCCAGAGGCGGCCGGCGGCATCGATGGAACAGTTGTCCGGCATGCCGAACCAGCCATTCTTCGTCGTTTCGGTCGAGAAGGACGCCCCGACATCGGCGACGGCAGGATCGCCACACTTCAACAGCACTTCCCACTTGCCCGAGGTTGCCCCGAAGGCACCGCCATCCTCGCTGATCTCGATGATATGGCCAAAGGCGTTCTCGGCACGCGGATTGGCGGCGTCCACCTGGTCGGCCTTGCGTTTCGTGTTGTTGGTGAGCATCACATAGACCTTGCCGTTGACGGCATTGGGTTCGATGTCTTCCGGCCGGTCCATCTTCGTCGCGCCGAGCAGGTCCGCCGCGCGGCGGGTCTCGATCAGCACGTCGGCTTGGCTGGCAAAGCCGTTTTCAGCGGTCAGCGAGCCCTGGCCGTGGACGACCGGCAGCCACTGCAGTGTGCCGTCCTCGGCGAACTTGGCGACATAAAGCGTCCCCTCGTCGAGCAGGTTCATGTTGGCAGTGCGATCGTTGGCGTTATAGGTGCCCGCCGTCACGAACTTGTAGACATAGTCGAAGCGTTCGTCGTCGCCGAGGTAGAAGACGACGCGGCCATCCTTGTCGACGATCGAGGCTGCGCCTTCGTGCTTCGTGCGTCCAAGCGCACTGCGCTTCTTCGGGGTCGACGTCGGATCGAGGACATCGACCTCTACGATCCAGCCGAAGCGATTAGGTTCAGTCGGCTCCTTTGCCACATTGAAGCGGTCATAGAAGTTTGCCCACTCATAGGCGCCTTCCGGCACGCCGTAGCGCTTGTAGTTCGCTGTTTCCTTGTGATCGGCAGGCAGTTCGCCGGAGAAATAGCCATGGAAATTTTCCTCGGCCATAATGTAGGTGCCCCAGGGCGTTACGCCGCCAGCGCAGTTGTTGAACGTGCCGATGACCTTGGTGCCGGTGGCATCGGCAGACGTCTTGACGCGCTCATGGCCGGCCACGGGACCGGTCAGCTCCATCTCGGTCGTCGAAGTTACGCGGCGATTGTACTTGCCATCAGGCACGACCTGCCACTTGCCGTCCACTTTTTGGATCTCGACGATCGTGCCGCCGTGAGCCGCCATCTCGATATCCACCTGCTCCTTGGTAAGTGGCGCCTGCTTGATCTTACCTTCGGCGATCGTCACCAGGCCGGGGAACATCAGGTGCGGATTTGTGTATTCGTGATTGACGACGAGGATGCCGTGCTCCGACGAACCTTCGATCGGAATATAGCCGACATAGTCGTTGTTGTAGCCGAACTGCCGGCTCTGCGCCTCCGCCGACTGTTTCTTGGGGTCAAAGGCCGGCGAATCGGAAAACAGCGCATCGCCCCAGCGCAGGAGGATATCGGCGTTGTATCCTTCGGCGACATGGTGATTGGCGTCGACGCCGGCCTCGACTTCCGTGAAGGAGAAGGCCGAACCGCTTGCCGCGCGAGCCTCTTCTGCGCTCAACAGCGCAATTGGGCTGACGGTCGCGGCAATGGCGGAGACGGCGAGCGACCCTTGCAGGAAGCCGCGACGTGAGAAGCGCCGCCCAATGATTTCCCCCATCGTGGGATTGTCGCTGCGGTTATGGCCCTCGCCATCCGCATCCTCGAGCTGGCTGGTCGGAAAGATTTCCTTCTGCGAAATATGTTCGGTCACCGAACTACCCCCATAATATTGACGACATCCGCCTTAGAGCGCTTCCAAAGTCTAGGGACGGCGCATGACAGTCCTGTGATCAACTGAATTTGAAGCGGGGATAGAAATGGATGGGTGCCCGCTAACGCGGGAATCAGCTGAGCGCTGCCTGCCGCGTTTCGGTATCGATCGCCCTCGCGGCAAAGGCCGCCACGACCAGCAGGCCCGCAAAAAGGCCGATGGCCAAACCCAATCCACCTGAGACGACGAATGCCATTAGGGACGGAGCAAGCAGCCCGCCGAGGCGCGCCATCGCACCTGCCGATCCCATACCGGTCGCCCGCGATACAGTGGGGTAGAGCTCCGGAGTATAGGCGTACAGCGCCCCCCACGTCCCGAGCAGCGCGAAGCTCATGATCAGCAGTGACGCGCCGACCAGCATGTCATCAGGAGAAACCACGAAGAGCAGGCACCCAAGCGCGGAGAGCAGGCAGAAACCGATCAGCGTCGGCCTGCGCCCCCAAGCCTCGACGCCATAGGCGGCAAGCGCATAGCCTGGCACCTGCGCGAGTGCGACGAACACCAGGAAGCCGTATCCGCGGACGAAACCGAACCCGTCGCCGGCCAGCTTCGCCGGCATCCAGGTGAAGACGCCGTAGTAGGAAACGGAAACCAGGAACCAGATCGCCAGGATCAATGCGCTTCGGCGACGAAGCTCTTCGGAGAATATCCCTTCCGCCACCTGCGGCGTCGCGACGATCTCGTCGTCGGACGGCAGGGGCGCTTTTTGGTGCAGCGCCAGCATCTTGTCGACAATGGCCTTGGCCTCGCCTGCCCGTCCGGTCCGCAACAGGTAGAGTGGTGATTCAGGAACGAAGAAGCGCAGCGTCAGTCCCAACACTGCCGGCAGCGCCGTGACCGCGAAAATATAGCGCCAAGGATCTGCCACCCCGGCAAGGCTCGCGGCCCAAGCGGCCAGCGCGACGATCAACGTTCCGATCGCCCAGAAACCTTCCAGTGCCACCAGCCACCGACCACGGCTTCTAGCGGGCAGGAACTCGGCCATCATCGCGTAGTCGACCGGCAACGTCCCGCCGACCGCCATGCCGGTCAGCAAGCGCAACACCAGCAGGCTGGTAAAGTCCGGAGCGAAAATTGAAAGCGTGCCGAAGAGTGCGTCACAGGCAACCGTCACGATCAGCACCTGCCGACGCCCCACCTTGTCCGCCAGGCGACCGAAGGCAACGGCACCGATCAGCATGCCGAGAAAGAAAAGGGTGCCGGTCTGCAAGGCTTGCGGAACCGTCAGTCCGAAGGTGGCGGCGATCGATGCCGCCGTGAAGCCGACGGCGAGCACCTGCATTGCATCCGCCGCCCAAACAAGCCCGAAGATGCCGATCAGACGGCGCTGGAAGGCACCCGTCCCGGCGCGATCCAGCGCCTCATCCATGGAAATGCCGCTCATGATCAAGCCCTTCAAGCCACTGAAAGATCACGCAAAGCGCGTCTCGGACATAAGGCTCAATACCGCATGCACCCTATTTCCGCCAGCCGATAGTTCCCTTCAGCCGCGCATGCGCGTCCCCCGCGAGCGGTACAACAAGGACGCGCGCCGGATCGACCGGCCCCGGAAACGTCAGCGCGTTATGAGCAACCTTCTCGAAACCGAGCGGGCAGTAGTAGGGTGGATCGCCGATGAGAATGACCGCCTCCGAACCCGAGCGGCGCGCGGCGTCGATGGCAATCCGGACGAGTTCCCGGCCGATGCCGCGGCCCTTGTGAGACGGCCGCACCGCAAGTGGTCCAAGCAGGTGCCCATTCACCGAGCCGGCCTGGACGGGCGTCATTCGTACCGATGCGATTGTCTCGCCGTCATCGGCGCAAATGAAGGAAAGTGAAAGATCGTGCGGTCCCTGCTCGCGAATGCGGGCTGCCGCGCGCGTATGCCGGCCGGGGCCGAATGCTTCTTCGTTGATGTGTTCGATTGCAGCGTCGTGCGACGCGTCCTCAGTGAGGTAGACCAGATCGTGCTTATGCATGATGAGACGGAAACCGGATAGACAGAATTGATGGATCTCGAGCACGCCCTTCGGCGTTCGGGAGCATCAGCGTCGTCGCAGGTTTCTCGGTGCAAACATCAAATCGGGTTCCAAAATGTGAAATGGCCGATAGCAGGAAAAAATTCGATCGTCCAATGGAATTTGGCGAGAGACCGCACGGGCGTGACGCAGTGTTCAATCTTTACCGCCTGTAAACAAGCAAAAGCTGCGATATGTTCTGACCCAACACAATCTGAAGGATGACAACATGGGCATGCTGGTTGACGGCGTCTGGCATGACGTCTGGTACGATACAAAAGAAACCAAGGGGCACTTCAAGCGCGCCGCTTCCCAGTTTCGCAACTGGATTACGGCCGATGGCGCAGCCGGGCCGTCCGGTACGGGTGGCTTCAAGGCCGAGGCTGACCGCTACCATCTCTATGTTTCGCTGGCGTGCCCCTGGGCGCATCGCACGCTGATCTTCCGCAAGCTCAAGAAGCTCGAGGATCTTATCGGCGTTTCGGTCGTCGATCCGCTCATGCTGTCAAACGGCTGGGAGTTCAAGGTCGGCGACGGTGCGACCGGCGATCATCTCTTCGGTGCCAAGACGCTGTCGGAGGTCTACGTGAAGGCCGATCCGCACTATTGCGGCCGCGTGACTGTCCCGGTCTTGTGGGACAGGAAGACCAATACGATCGTGAACAACGAGTCTTCCGAGATCATCAGGATGTTCAACAGCGCCTTTGATCATCTGACCGGCTCGGCCGTTGATTTCTACCCGCAGGATTTGCGGGCTGACATCGATGAGCTAAATACCGTCGTCTACGACACCGTCAACAACGGCGTCTACAAGGCCGGCTTCGCGACGACACAGGAGGCCTATGGCGAAAATGTCGTCAGGCTCTTCGAGACGCTTGATATGCTGGACGAGCGCCTCGGCAAGGGTCGTTATCTCTTCAGCGATCGGCTGACCGAGGCCGATTGGCGACTGTTCACGACCTTAGTCCGTTTCGATGCCGTCTATGTCGGTCACTTCAAGTGCAATATCCGCCGCATAGACGACTACCCCAATCTGTCGGCCTATCTGCGCGATCTCTACCAGACGCCGGGCGTCAAGGAGACGGTGAACTTCCGCCATATCAAGGACCACTATTACCGCAGCCACAAGACGATCAATCCGACGGGGATTGTGCCCGTCGGCCCGGCGCTCGATCTCGACCATCCGCATGGCCGTGCCCGATTGGCAGCGGCCTAGCCTGTGTTCTACCAGACGTGGGCGGGCTCCTGCTCGCCCGCGAGTTCAGCCAGGCGACGGCGCGTCGCTTCAGTTGTGCCCACTGGCAGATCATCGACCTCAAAGAAGCCGCACTCGACGATTTCCCGGTCCGGTGGCCGGGGTGCCGTCTGCTCCACCTGGGTCTTATAGAAGAGAACATGGTCGCGTCGGCTGGCCGCCGTGTTGAAATAGATGTGGAAGAGCTGAGGCCGGCCGAGAATACGCAGATTCCCTTCCTCGCGAAGTTCCTTGATCAGGGCCTCCTCGGCAGTCTCATTGCGCTCAAGCCCTCCGCCCGGCATATGCCAGCCGGGCACGTAGCTGTGCCGCACGAGGAAGATGCGCCCCGCCGAATCGAAGCAGGCGGCTCGCACACCCATCGTCATTCCGCGCGCGATCGCGAAATAGACATGCACGATGCGCATCAGGACTCGTGATTGCCAGGGGCGGATGGTTCCGGTCACGCTTTTTCCAATTCCATTAATCCGTTCAAGCAGATGTGTTTGAATTGCAGACTTACTGGGCTATGTCTGCTCGCATGTTCAAGCTCGCGCACATCTCCGATATCCATCTCGGCCCGCTCCCTCGCCTTTCCGTCCGCGAGCTCTTCTCCAAACGCATTACCGGCTTTGTGAACTGGCATCGCAACCGGCGCAAGCACCTTTTCGGCAGCACGCTGGATCTGCTGCTGGACGACATACGCGCGAAGCAGGCCGATCATCTGGCGGTCACCGGCGACCTGGTGAACCTCGCAAGCGGCTTGGAGATTCGCGCCGCCGCCGCCTGGCTGAAAGAACTCGGTGACCCCGAGGACAATTCCGTCGTGCCCGGAAACCATGATGCTTACGTTCCCGGCGCCTACGAAAAATCGGTGCGTGCATGGTACGACAACGTGCGCGGCGACCTCGCGCCGCCCGAATGGCAGCAAGATCGCCACGTCTTTCCCTATCTCCGCGTTCGCGGCAAGGTCGCCATCGTCGGCTGCTCGACAGCCGTCGCAACGCCCCCTTTCGCGGCCAGCGGCTTCTTTGGTGAGCGCCAGGCGCGAGACACCGTCAACATGCTGCGCGCGGCTGGCGAAGCCGGCTTGTTTCGGGTCGTGATGATCCACCATCCACCTATTCGTGGCGCAACGTCCTTCCACAAGCGGATGATTGGCATTCGCCGCTTCGGCGCCGTGATCTCCACCGGCGGCGCCGAACTGGTGCTCCACGGCCATACGCATTTGAACACGCTCCACTGGCTGCGCGGCCAGACTGGCCCCGTCCCGGTGGTCGGCATCGCCTCCGCATCGCAGGGACCAGGAGGACTAAAGCCCCGCGCCGCCTACAATCTGTTCTCGATCGACGGCTCTCCGCGTGCCTGGGAACTGACCGGGGAACGCTTCAGCATCAACGCCATGGGCGACGGCGTATGCAGTGAAAGTGTCGATATTTTCAAGGGTTAGCGCCACCTTCGAAATCATCGTCTCGCCAAGTTGATTCAGAAACTGAAGATGACGGTATCTTGAATTCGGAAAGCATCCGAGGCCTTGGCAATTGGCGATTGCCACGTAAACTCGTTGTCTCTGCAGTATCAATTCACGGAGTCATTGCATGCCCATGGCGTTCATCAGTCTTCGCGGTCTGGCTTTGGCCGGCTCGCTTGCCATCGCTGTCTCTTCATCCGCCCTTGCGATCGGTGATGAGAGCGACGAAACCAAGCCGCCGCCAAAGACCGAAACGACGACAAAATGCACTGCCGGCAAGGTCTGGGACGTAAAGCGCAAGGAATGCGTGGTTCCGAAGAAGAATTCGTTCAACGATGACGACCTCTACAAGGCAGCCCGTGAATTTGCCTATGCCGGTCAATATGACAACGCCCTGACCGTGCTTCAGCTTGCCAACAACCAGAACGATCCGCGCATCCTGAACTACCTCGGCTACGCCAACCGCAAGGCGGGTAGAATGGAACTGGGGATGTCGTATTATCGCAAGGCGCTGCAGGCCGACGAGAATTATGTTCTGGCACGGTCATATATGGGCCAAGCTTTGGTGGAACAGGGTGATGTACAGGGAGCGCGCGTCCAGCTCGTCGAGATCCGGGATCGGGGCGGCGAGCAGACCTGGGCCTACCGCTCGCTACTGCAAACATTAAACGGCTACCGCACGTATTGAGGTTGCAGCACCGTTACCAGCGAAGAAAAGCTTTGAGAACCCGTGGGATACGCGGCCGGATGCTTGCGAAGCATCAGGTACTTGTTTCATAAAGGACACAGAAGCGATATAAATCGATCTCCTGCTGGGCGTTCTGCCTGAACGCCCATGCATTACTTGGAAAGACCATGCGTCAACCCGTGACGACCATCGATATCAGACGCGACCTAGTGGGCCTTCTGCCCCGGCTGCGGCGTTTCGCGATGACCCTTGCAGGTGATGCAGCAAGTGCGGACGAACTCGCGCAAGCGGCGTGTGAGCGCGCCATCGCCAGGAGCAACCAATGGAATGGCGAAGGCCGTCTGGAGAGCTGGGTCTACACCCTCGCCCGCCAGCAATGGAGTGACGACCATCGCCGACGCAAGCCGCATGCCGTTTCGAAAACCAATATCACCGATATCCGCGAGGCGAGCCGCGACCGTGCCCCCCTCGTCGATCCTGATGTCATCCACCACATGGTTTCCGAGATGCCCGAAGGCACCTCTAGCGCGTTTCTGCTGGTCATCGTCGAGGGGCATAGCTATCAACAGACGGCTGATATTATGGGTGTCACGATCAACATCGTCGTATCGCAGCTTGCCGCGGCGAGGCTGCATTTCGCCAGCATCGCGGACAATTATTCTCACAGGTACTGAATTGCTCGATTTCAAAAAACTGCCGCTCGATGCTCAGCTAACCGCCCTGCTGGATGGCGAGACGACGCCCGAACAGAAGCAGGAGCTGGAGCAGCGCCTGGCCAACGACGAGGGTGCCAAGCGGCTCTATGACAAGCTGCGACACGGCGCCGACTTCGGAAAGCACCGCCTCGACGATGTTCTCAAGGAACCGGTTCCCCTCGCCCTTGTTCGGTCGATCAAGAGCGCACAGCCCCCGAAGGCTCCGGTTGCCTCGCGCGTTTCGCGGCCCTCGTTTAAGCTTGCGCCAACCGGGCCACAGGCTCTTGCGGCAGCAATCATCCTCTTCATCGCCGGCTGCGGCATCGGTTTTTTCGCCGCCGGCGGCACCAGCACGATGCAATCGGCACCCCCGGCAACGATCGAAGCCGCCGCCGATTCCAGCCAATGGCTGACAGACGTCATCGCCAACCAACGCCTGATCGCTCGCCAGCCGCGTCATATTTTCGAGGTGCCGTCGACGCAGGCGGAGGAAATTTCCACCTGGCTGACCTCAACGGTTGGCGTTGCATTCCGCGTGCCTGACCTGTCGGATCAGGGCTGGACCTTCCAGGGTGCACGCGTCTTCATCGGCGACGGCCGGCCGGTCGGCCAGCTGGTCTACACGAGCTCCGATGGCGATCTGGCTTCCATCTGCTTCCGCAAGGACAGCTTGCCCTCCGAGATCGACGATTTCAAAGAAACGATCAAGGACGAGATCGGGGTGGTTGCCTGGCACAATGCCGGCACGTCCTATGTGCTCGTCGGCCCATCGTCGGAAGCGTCGCTCGGCCAGCTCGCCATGCAGGTTGCGGCATCGATCTGATGTTCGGGTAGGCCGCAACGATGCGGCCGCCCGAATGACGACGCCCAAAAATTCTCGGCACTGTCCAGGAAGGAGTGCAGCGGAATAGTCCGCTGCACCAGAGCGCGGCGCGTCAGGCCTTTCCAGCCTTGACCTCGAGCACGCGGTTTGCGGCAGAGACGATCGCCTCCAGGGATGCACCGACGATGTTCGTGCTGATGCCGGCGCCAAAGAGCTTGCCGCCCGGATAGGAGGTCTCGACGTAGGAGATGGCCGCAGCGTTCGAGCCATGCTGCAGCGAGTGCTCCGAATAGTCCTCGACCGACATGTCGATGCCGAGATAGTGCGAGAGCGCGTTGACGAAGCCGTCGACCGGGCCATTGCCCTTGCCTTCGATGCGCTTCGTCTCGCCGTTGTCGGTGATCTCGGCGGCGACGATGCGCTGCCCCTTGTGCTCCGGATCGGCATAGGTGTGGTGATCGACGAACTTGATGCGGCCTACCGGCTGCGTCACGTAGCGCTCGATGAAACGGTCGTAGATGCGCTTCGACGGCAATTCCTTGCCCTCTTCGTCGGTGATCCGCTGGATGTCTTCGCGGAACTCGACCTGCAGGTTGCGCGGCAGGTTCAGCCCGTAATCCTGCTGCAGGATGTAGGCGATGCCGCCCTTGCCGGACTGCGAGTTGATGCGGATGATCGCCTCGTAGGTACGGCCGACATCCTGCGGATCGATCGGCAGGTAAGGCACTTCCCAAACCGGGTGGTTGGCAACCTTGATCGCCTTCATGCCCTTGTTGATCGCATCCTGGTGCGAGCCGGAGAAAGCCGTGTAGACCAGTTCGCCGACATAAGGGTGGCGCTCGCCGATCGGCATCTGGTTCGAATATTCGAACACTTCCTTCATGCGCACGATATTGGAGCAGTCGATCTCCGGATCGACTCCTTGAGTGAACATGTTCAGCGCCATGGTGACGACGTCGACGTTGCCGGTGCGCTCACCATTGCCGAACAGCGTGCCTTCGACGCGATCTGCACCCGCCAGCAAGGCCAACTCGGCAGCAGCGATACCGGTGCCGCGGTCGTTATGTGGATGCAGCGAAATGATCAGGTTTTCGCGATTGTCGAGATTGCGGCACATCCACTCGATCTGGTCGGCATAGACGTTCGGCGTCGCCATCTCGACCGTGGACGGCAGGTTGATGATCAGCTTATTGTCAGGCGTCGGCTTCATCACCTCGATGACGGCGTTGCAGATATCCAAAGCCACCTCAAGTTCGGTCCCGGTGAAGCTCTCCGGCGAATATTCGAAGCGGTAGCCACCGCCAGCCTTGGCAGCCATGTCGGAAATCATCTTCGCCGCATCGACTGCGATCTGCTTGATGCCCTGGACATCCTTGGCGAACACGACACGACGCTGCAATTCGCTAGTGGAGTTGTAGAAGTGAACGATCGGGCGGTTCGCCCCTTCCAGCGCCTCGAACGTACGGGTAATTAACTCCGGACGGCACTGCACCAGCACCTGCAGCGACACGTCATCAGGTACGTTGCTCTGCTCCACGCACCAGCGCGCGAAGTCGAAATCCGTCTGCGATGCCGATGGGAAACCGATCTCGATTTCCTTAAAACCCATGTCGAGCAGCAACTGGAACATCCGGGCCTTGCGGTCGTGGCCCATCGGGTCGACCAGCGCCTGGTTGCCGTCGCGCAGATCGACCGAGCACCAGATCGGCGCCTTGGTCAGCGTCTTGGACGGCCATGTACGGTCAGGGATGTTCACCTGCGGATAGGCGCGATACTTGATCGCCGCCTCGGGCATGCCTTTGGTTTGGGAGCGGGTGTTCGTGTCCATGTCTTCTCTTCCTCTTCCCGTCATCTGGCCAGCCGCGTCATAGCGTATCGGGTCTGGCTTGGCGATGACGAATCCGGTGCGAAAGCATCCGGTTGATCAGTTTTCGGGATTGGTCACGAGGAGCGATGGCCTGGGCGGGCTTTCGGCCGCCGGGCGCTCCTCAACGGACCCGGCAACCGCGCGTAAGGCCGAGGAGAAGAAGCGAGGTCAGGGCGCGCGTATTGTCGCGCAGGGCGATACGCCCGCGTGCAATCTGCTCAGAAATCATGATGCCCGTGTTCTTCATGGTCGCGCTTATAGCCGGGGTGCAAAAAACTGGCAATCCCTCCGTCTATTTTTTCGCCGCTTGCACAAAACGTGACAGGGCCAGCATCGACCCTCCGGCGAGCAATCCCCAGAATGCGCCCGAGATTCCCGCAAAGGAAACGCCGGATGCCGTCACCAGAAACGTTATGGCCGCCGCCTCTCGCGATTCCGGTGCCTGGAAGGCTGCCATGGCCGAGCCGGAGAAAGCGCCGACCAGTGCCAGTCCAGCCACCGCCTGGATCAGGATTGGCGGCGCCAGGGCCACGAAGGTCGTCACCGCGCCTGCCAGTAGTCCGAGAATGACATAGGAGATGCCTGAGACGAGGACGGCCCAATACCGTCGCGCGGGATCGGGATGCGCGTCCTGGCCGGCGCACATTGCAGCCGTGATGGCAGCCAGATTCACCGCATGCCCCCCGAACGGCGCTGATAGGATCGAAAAGAGGCCCGTCACCGAGAAGAGCGGCCCGGGTTTCGGCTCGTAGCCGTTCACCTTCAGGACGGCGATGCCGGGGATGTTCTGCGACGCCATGGTCACGATGAAAAGCGGCAGGGCGATGGAGACGAAAGCCGGCAGGTTGAAGACGGGCATGACGAACTCGACCGGCGGCCGCAGCGCCTGTTGGATCGAGCCCAGCGCCCCCTCGGGAATGTCGACGCCGAAGGCAACCACAAGCACGAAGGCCGCCAGAGCCGCCGGCACCGCCCAGAGTCGCTTGAAGGCGCCAACGGCGATCCACGCCAATACGATCGGCAAGCCGAGCGACGGATTGAAGCCGATCGCCCTGACCGGTGCAAAGCACAACCCGATCAGCACACCAGCGAGCATCGCATTGGCGAGCGGCGCGGGAATGGCCGCAACCGCCCGGCCGAGCGGCTTGAACAGGCCGGCGATCACGATCAGCACTGCGCAGATAAGAAACGCGCCGACCGCCGCATTGAACCCGCCCTCGACCACGCCGGTACTTGCAAGCAGCGCCCCGCCGGGCGTGGACCATGCAATGCTGATGGGCAGCCGCGTCACGCAGCTCAGCACGATCGCGCAGAGCCCCAGCGCGATTGATAGCGCCATGAGGCCCGATGCCGCCTGCGCATCCGTCGCGCCGACACTCTGCAGGCCGTGCAGCACGACCGCAAAGGAGCTGGCAAACCCCACGAACGTAGTGAGGAGGCCCATAAACAGGCTTTGAACGGAGAAGTCTTTGAGCATGGCGGGACTCGAACTGAATGCAACTGCCGCATGGAGCATTACACGCGGAAAGAACACAAGTCCGCGACGGCCAAGTTCCGTTCTCCTGCACCATCGAACCGTCCTGCAAAGAAACGCCGCCAATGTTCGAAATACTGTTGACCTGTCCCCTGGGGCTGCCCCGATAAGCAGGGCGACAAACAACCAACGAGGTGAGTCGTTGAGTCATTCCGCACACTCTTTGAGCCCGTCCGAGGCGGCAGCGCGGCTAGGTATCTCCATCAAGGCCTTGCGGATCTATGAGCAACGCGGAAGGCGTGATCGCCTGGCGGCCCGCCGTTGCTTGAGAGTGTGCCTTGCTGCCTGACTCACGAAGCGCGCCGGACGACGAAGATCATCTCCTCGGAGGTCCGCAGGTCGAAAGGCTGACGGTCCCAATCGCCATAGACGGCTTCGGCGCGCAGCCCGGAAGCCTCGAGGTGCCGTTCGATATCGCTGCACGGCAAAAACAGCAGCTCGCTTTTTGAGACAAGCGTCTCTTCGGGGAATTGATAGCGAGTTTCGAAATGGATCCGCCCCTCCCCGTAAGAGACCACGTCGCGCGTCTTGCGAACGACAAGCCCGCCGTGAACGACCTCGAACGCACCGCCGTCCCAGCGGGCTTTCCAGTCTATTTCAGGATTGCGGGTCTCAAAGACGATGCAGCCGCCATCCGCCAGATGCTCGCGCATGGCAGCAAAGGTGGCGAGAATGGACCTCTCGTCGAGCAATACCTGAAAGGCATGACCGGTCATGATGATCAAATCGAAGCGCTTTTCGGATCGAAAATCCTGGGAGTAACACTCGACCCATTCGATCCTGTCGCCATGCGGCTTGCGCTTGGCGATATCGAGCATCGGTGCCGAGGGGTCGGCGCCGGTCACGTCATGACCGCGTGCTGCGTAGGCATCGCAGATCAGCCCGGTGCCGCAGCCAAGATCGAGGATTGACTTCGGCCCGCCGTCTGCCAGCGAGAGGTAGAAATCCCGGTCCTCGGACCAGCCGCAAGCAAGATCATAAAGGGCTGCCAGACGCGGATGCTCGTAATGCAGATCGGGCATGTTGGAACTCCGCGGCTCGGTACGAAAATGAAAAAGCGCCCTGGCCTGCCAGCCGGCAAGAGAAGGGCGCTTTTCATAGCACGAAATCAGATCTCGGACTGCGACATGATAATGCGCGAAACGAGGCCGTAGGCCTTGGCTTCTTCCGCAGACAGCCAATAGTCGCGGTCGGTATCGGCAGCGATCTTCTCGTAGGACTGACCGGTTGCTTCAGCCATGATCTTGTTCAGACGCTCGTTCATCTTGATGATCTCGCGAGCCTGGATTTCAATGTCGGAAGCCATGCCACGCGTGCCGCCGGACGGTTGGTGCAGCAGGAAGCGCGTGTTCGGCAGGCAAATGCGCCGCTCCTTCGGCGCTGCGACATAGATCAGCGCGCCGGCCGACGCGACCCAGCCCGTTCCGATCATCCAGACCTTCGGCTTGATGAACTTGATCATATCATGGATCGAATCGCCGGATTCGACGTGGCCGCCGGGTGAGTTGACGTAGATGCGGATATCGTCGTCATTGGCAGCGGCAAGCGCCACGAGCTGCGTGCAGACCTTCTGCGCGAGTTCCTGCGTGATCGGCCCGTAGATGAAGATCGAACGCGACTTGAAAAGGTTCGCCTCCGTTTCCTTGCCGAGCGGCAGTTCCTTCGTCTTGTCGTCCTGTTCTTCTTCTTCGTACATTCGAACCTCTCTTGCGTCGAATTCGGGTTCCTCGCACATAGTGCGACTCCATGCGTAAAACAATGCGGGAAAAAGACAAGCCACGGAACGGATGAAGATATGGTTAGGCAGACGGCGCGGCTTACCGAAATGTAACTTGGCACGGCTTTGAAAAGTCGAAATCCGTTCCTACGTCATCCCTAGGCGCGAGATCGCCAGCAACAAAGGAGACCGGCCATGTCACCTGAAGAACGCCAATTGTTGACCGCCCTTTTCGAGCGTGTCCGCACCGCATCGGCAACGCCGCGTGACCATGACGCCGAAGCGCTGATCGACCAGGCAACGAGCGAGCAGCCCTATGCCACCTATTATCTTGCGCAGGCCGTTATCGTGCAGGAAAAGGGGCTGGAAGCGGCCGCCAATCATATCAAGCAGCTGGAGGAGCGCATTCGTGTGCTCGAGGCCGACCAGAGCGAATATCACAAGGCCGAACAAGGCGGCGGTTTCCTCAGTTCGATCTTCGGCACCAGCCAGACACCGCCCCAGCAGCCGGCGGTGCCGCCGCCCTCCTCCGGTCCATGGGGAAGCGCGCCGCGCCAGCAGATCCATGAGGATCGCGGTTTCGACACCCCCCGCGCCATGCCACAGCAGCCGACCGGGCCATGGAGCCCGCAGGCGGCGGCGCCTTCTGCAGGTGGCAGCTTCCTGCAAGGCGCGCTCGGCACGGCGGCAGGCGTCGCAGGCGGCATGCTGCTCGCCAATTCGCTAAGCGGTATCTTCGGGAGCCACATGTCGTCGCTTGGCTTGGGTTCACCGCTTGCCGGTAACAATCCCTTCGGCAACGCGCCGACGGAAGAGACGGTCATCAACAACTATTTCAGTAACGATGGTGACAAGCAGCAGGCAGCCGACAACACGAAAAGCGATAACGACGACAACGACACTGCCAGTGTTCAGCAAGCCGACTACGACACCAATGATGACGATTCCGCCGATGACGATCAATCCGACTTCGGCAATGACGACAGCTTCAATGTCTGACGCGGTCTGGCGGCCTTCCCGGAGGTCGCCTGATCGTTGCCGCGTCCACGCGTGGACGTCGTGAGGCATCGACGATCAACCTTGACGATAGAGACAGAGTTCTCAATAAGATTTGAACGCTATGGCCATCTACTAGGCAAGATCTGTTGAATATCCTTATCATCAGTCGCAAGTCCGAGAACGAGAGAAGGCATTATCAGTCTCGGCAGATGGCGAGACTCGGATTGGAATATCGTTTTCTCGACGCGTTCGAGGCAAGCGACCTATCTCTCGAGGCCTGCCAGGAAGCGGCCAACAACTGGCCAAGTCCGACGCTTCGCCAGGACATAGCCTGCTTCACCTCGCATCGAATGGCATGGAATGCCGTCGCAGAGCGAAATGAAAAGACAATCATCCTGGAGGACGATGCCGTCCTTTCGAGCGATATTGCCGAAGTGATAAGGACTATCCGCGACCGTGACGACGACTGGAACTGCGTCTACGATCTGGAATTCGTACCCCTGCCCCATATCATGGCGAAGTCACCGCTTTGGACCGATGATCACAGCGGCCACCGGGCGACGCGCGTCTTTCAAAACCGGCTCGGCTTGGCGGGTTATGTCATAGGGCCACGCGCAGCCGCGAAGATGCTTCAAGACACGAAGAACTATGCATTGGTCGATGCATACTTCTGGCATAGATCGTGGATTACGGCCTTTCAGATCGAACCGGCCCCCGTGGTCCAATTGCGCTTTCTCGAAGACAGCGCAAACAAGGCGCCTTTCCTTCGGGCATCCGAGGACGATACGTTCAGGCCAAAGAGCAAGCTGGGCAAGCATTTGATGCGCTTGCGTCTCGAACTCGTGAAGGCGCGCAATCTTCTGAGAGCCGGCCTTCGCAGCGAGAAGCGCCAGATCCAAATGGATGTCGCCAAGTTTGCACTCGACCGCGACAACGTTTGAATTCCAGGCCTCTCAACCAAATCGCCAGGGCTCAGCCGCGACCGCGATAGGTGGCGACGCCTTGATCGGGCAGCCAAACGCCCTCGGGCGGCTTGCCGGTCTGCCAGAAAACGTCGATCGGAATGCCGCCGCGCGGATACCAGTAGGCGCCGATCCTGAGCCACTTCGGGTCGAGCAGTTCGACCAGCCGCTTGGCAATATAAATCGAGCAATCCTCATGGAAGGCGCCGTGATTGCGGAAGGCATGCAGGAACAGCTTCAGCGATTTCGATTCCACCAGCCATTCGTTGGGGATGTAATCGATCACGATGTGGGCGAAGTCTGGCTGCCCCGTCATCGGGCAGAGCGACGTGAATTCTGGTGCCGTGAAGCGGACGACGTAGTCGGTGCCGGCATGGCTCGACGGCACGCGCTCTAGCACCGCTTCCTCCGGTGATTTCGGAGATTCCGTCTGGCTGCCCAGCATGGACAGGTTGGATACATCTGTTTTGGGCATTCAAGCCTCCTTGATGACTTTGACGCGAATGCCGTGGGCCTTCTCGCCCTCTGGCTCGACGTGTATGGCGATGCTGGAGCCCCGATGCGCTGCACGGATGGCATCTTCAAGGCGATCGCAGATATCGTGCGCCTGCCTTACAGACATGGCGGCCGGCACGACAAGATGAAAATCGACGAAGGTGACGGTGCCAGCACGGCGCGTCTTCAGGTCATGCACGCCGATCGAGCCCGCCGCATGGGTGGCAATCGCCTGCTTGATCGCCTCCTCCTCCTCGAGCGTGACCGCCTGATCCATCAGGCCGCCGATCGAATGCGAGATCACTTTCCAGCCCTGATAGAGAATGTTGACGGCAACCAGGATGGCGAGCACGGGATCGAAGATTGCGTAGCCGGTGGCCAGCGCCAGCAGCAGGCCGACCAGGACGCCGACCGAGGTGACGACATCGGACATGATGTGCTGGCCATCCGCCGTCAGCGCCGCCGAGCGATACTTGCGTCCGCTCCTGATCAGGATCTGCGCCCAGACGGCATTGATCACGCCGGCGACAAAGTTGATCGCAAGACCAAGCGCTGGCGCATCCAACATCCGCGGATCGGAGAGATGCCCAATCGCTTCATTCACGATCAACAGCGCCGCCACGACGATCAGCACGCCTTCGGTCACGGCCGAAAGATATTCCGCCTTGTGATGTCCGAACGGATGATCGTGATCGGCCGGCTTCTGTGCGTAGCGGATGACGAAGAAGGCGATGAAGGCGGCAACGACGTTCACTGTCGATTCCAGCCCGTCCGACAGCAATGCCACCGAGCCTGTCACCTGCCATGCGACCATCTTCAGGCCCATGACCCCGAGCGACATCGGGATACCCCAGAGCGCCAGCCGCCGAACCGTGAGATCGCCCTTTTCGTCCATTTTCATCCCCTGCGCAGACATCGATGCGGATGCGAATGAATTGCACAAACCAGACCATTCAAACGCAAAACCGCCCGCGCGAAAATCGCGCAGGCGGCCCATGAGGCTCATATGGTGACAATGCATGTTTTGTCAAACGGCGCGGCGAGAAATACCGATGTAATTTCGCTCTGCAAATTTGACTTCGAAGATGAACCTCGGTGTGGCCAAGCGCCAGGACTGACCAGTGCTTGGCGCTATTTTCATCAACCTGCCGGGCAGGCGGCTCCTGTATCGACCCAGGCCTTGATCAGTTCACCGAACTCCGCCTGGGTGCCGGGTGCAGGCTCGCGGCCCTCGCCCGGGTTCCAGCCCCAGCCGACGAGGTTGTCATGGGACATGTGCTCGACAATCTTGCTCAGATCCCTGCCGCCGTTGCGCGTCGGGTCCTTGAGCTGCTGACAGATTTCGCCGAGCGACTTGCCCACCCATGCCATTTCGATCGGCGCCAGATGCCACGCCGGATTGCCGGGAACGCTCTTCAACGTCGGCGACTGACCGACGATGGTTGCATTCTCCGCGCCGTGACAGGTGTTGCACATCATGCCAGGCACGCCCATGCCGCCGTCGCCGCGGGTGACTGGCGGCTGATGCGGATGCATGGCTATCGTCTGAAGCGGCTTGTCGCCCGCCGGATGGCAGTTCAGACATCGAGGATGCTCGATCACTTTGCCCGCCTCTTTGAAGAGCGCGACCGAGCGCGCTTTCTGATCGGCGATCGACGAGAAGGATGCCACCGGCTTGAGTGTCGACTTGTCGGACACGGGCGCTGTCTGCGCCAGCGCCATGAACGAGGCGGGCAAGGCCGCAAGAAGGGAGAGGCCGCCTGCCGCGCAGGCGAGTGCCAGTCTGCTTTTCATGTCCGCCTCCCTCAGCTTGTCGTCACGGCAACGATTGGCAGGCTGCGAACCGGTGTGCCGGTCAGCCGCCGCCAGGCATTGGCGGTCGCCGGCCCGACCGGCGGCACGCCGGGCTCCCCGACACCGGTGGGCGGCTCGCCGGATTTGATGACAGCCACCTCGACATCCGGCATCTCGTTGATCCGGATCGACCGGTAATCATGGAAGTTCGACTGCATGATCGCGCCGCCCTCGCCGAGCGTCACGGCATCGAACAGAACCGCACCAAGGCCGTAGCCGATGCCGCCCTCCATCTGCGCCTTGATGACGTTCGGATTGATCGCCACGCCGCAATCGACCGCGCACCAGACTTTGTGCACGCGCGGTGTTCCGTCGGCCCCGGCCGACACCTCCGCCACCTGGCCGACATAGGTGTTGAAGCTCTTGACCACGGCCACGCCGCGCTGTCTGCCTTCCGGTATCTTCCCGCCCCAATCAGCAAGCTCCGCCGCCTTCTTCAACACGCCCGCGTAACGCGGATCTTCCTTGAGCTGCTCGAGCCGCCCTTCCACCGGATCCTTGCCGGCCATCTGGAGCAGCTCGTCAAGGAAGGTCTCGACCGCAAAGCCGGTATGCGTATGTCCGACAGATCGCCACCAGAGCGGCGGCACGGCAAGCTTCACATTATGCGAGATCACCCTGAGGTTCGGCACGTCGTAAGGCAGGTCGGAAGCCCCCTCGACCGATGTGCTGTCGAGATCCGCCTTGCCCAGGATCGACTGGCCGACGATCGCCTGGTCCCAGGCGACGATGCGGCCATCCGCATTCATGGCGCCGCGCATCTTGTGAAGATACATCGGCCGATAATAGCCGCCGCGGATATCGTCCTCGCGCGTCCACATGTGCTTGACCGGGCGCGACTGGTCGGTCGCCGCAAAGGCGGCGGCCGCCTCCTGCATATAGGGCGAGCCGAATTGCGCCTTGCGTCCGAAGCTGCCACCGGTCATCTGTGTGTTCAGCCGGACCTTTGACGGATCGAGCCCGACGATCTTTGCCGCAGTATTCTTGTCCGCGCCAGGGAACTGGGCCCCATTGTAGACGTCGAGACTGCCATCCGCCGCCTTGATGAAAACGGCGTCAAGCGGCTCCATGGGCGCATGAGCAAGGAACGGGAAGATGATCTGCGCTTCGAGGGTCTTCAGCCCTTTGTCGCCGAAGGCCTTCTCGACATCGCCCTTCTCGGCGGCAGTGACGCCCTTCTCCGTCAGCGCCTTCGCATAGTCGGCTGCAAGCTTGTCGCTGGAGCGCGTCTCCGCATTGGAAAGATCCCAATCGACCTTCAGGACCGAACGGCCCTTCAACGCAGCAAATGTGTTGTCGGCATAGACGGCGACACCCTGCGGCAATTGCTTGACGTCGACAACACCCTTCACCTTGCGCGTTTCGCGATCGTCGAACGATTTGACCGTTGCTCCGAAATGGTTCGGGTGGGCGACCACCGCGACCAGCAGATTGTCCGGCACGATGTCCAGCGTAAAGATTGCCTGGCCGTTGGTCTTGGAGACGGTGTCGAGCTTTGGCAGTTCCTGCCCAATCAGAGTGAACTTTGCAGGATCCTTCAGCTCGATGTCGGCCGGCGGCTTGATGGCGGCGGCCCTCGTTGCCAGGGCGCCGAAGCCGCTCTCCTTGCCGGAACCGGGATGCTTGACACGGCCTTTTTCGACGGTGATCTCGCTTGCCGGAACCTTCCACTCATCGGCCGCGGCCGCAACCAGCATGGCGCGTACCGTCGCTCCTGCCTTGCGGAATTGCTCGTAGGAATTGGCGATCGAGGTGGAGCCACCGGTCCCCTGCAGACCGTAAGCAAGGTTGGCGTAGATCTTGTCATCGGCGGGCGAATGCACGGCACGCATCTGCCCCCAATCGGCATCGAGTTCCTCCGCGATCAGCGTCGCGAGACCGGTGAACGGCCCCTGCCCGAACTCGATATGCTTCGACAGGATCGTCACCGTGTCGTCGGTCCCGACCTTCACGAAAGTGTTGAGTGTCACGAGCGCGTCCGAACCGCCAGCCTGTTCGCCTTTCTCGGCGGCGAAGGCGGCAATCTTCGGCGCCAGCGCAAATCCGATGACGAGACCGGCGCTTCCGGCGAGGAAAGCACGGCGCGTGGTTGAAATCTCCTGGATGGTCATGTCTCAACCCTCCATCGAAGCGGCGGCGCTGTGGATTGCCGCCCGTATGCGATGGTAGGTGGCGCATCGACAGATATTTCCGGTCATCGCACCGTCGATATCTTCGTCGGTCGGCTTCGGGGTGTTCTGCAAGAGCGAGACGGCCGACATGATCTGGCCCGACTGACAGTATCCGCATTGCGGCACGTCGATCGCGATCCAGGCCGCTTTCACAGCCTCCGCTTCCTTGCCCTCGACCCCTTCGATCGTGAAAATCTCGGAGCCTTCCGCCGTCGAGATCGGCGTGATGCAGGAGCGGCGCGTGAAGCCGTCCATATGCACCGTACAGGCACCGCACTGGGCAACCCCGCAGCCGTATTTCGTGCCTGTGAGCCTCTCGAAATCACGGATAACCCAGAGTAGCGGCGTATCCGGATCGCCGTCGAAAGTCTTCGTCTGTCCATTGAGCGTGAACGTAACCATCGTCGAGCCTCGGGGGTTGGCTGGACCCATTGCGGCCCCAGCGAGCTGCGCAGCATTCTTCACGACGGCTAAGCTAGGGCGATCACGGACGCTTGGCCACGCCGCTCCCGATAAAGGTTGCGTTACTGGAGTCCGATCTAGTTTATCTCCTTTAGGCAAGAGCAAGCCGCCGTATGCGGGGCAACGGCGGCTCCGATTGTTCAGCCTTTTAGGTCGGTTGTTCGTTGTCTTGCGCAGATGCGCGACGACGGAACGCGTGTCGCCGCGGCCAAGCGGCGATCCCAATTTGGGCTGGCCGTGGCTGGTAAAGCGTCAGTCTGCAGGGCTCGCAATGATCGAGGCGCCGATGCGCAGCGGCTTTACGCTACCACACTGATGGCTTGCGGCCAGCGAAGGAGCGCAGCTTCGCCGCTTGGCGTCAACGCATAGATGCCCTTCTCCCGACGCTCGAACCAGCCGTAGACATTGCCGAGCAGGATCTTGCCAGCATCCGGCGCCAGCGCCTTCATGTCGCGTGGCCGCACGAGCCCCTGCTGGAGTGCCGCGGCGCAGATCAGGGCACGCTGGCGATAGGCCGTCATGATCGGTGCACGCGAGCCGCCGCCGACGACCGGATCGCCGCGCCGGCGCTGATGTTCCTTGACGAGCCGCGACCGGCGCTTCGGATTGGTGCGGGGCATCGGCGAGACGGAGCTGACGATAACGCTGACCTCGCCGGCATCGGAGACGCCGAGCATGCCGATCCCCAGCCGACGGCACAGATCGCGATAGCGCTTGTCGGCCTCGCGCCCTCGCCCCTTGGCGGAAACGCGGGCGGCGATCCACACTTCATCGCTCATTGCCGCTCGATCGACTGCCTGCAGCACAAGCTCGAGGTTGAAGCTGAGTTTCAGCTCACACACCACGACGACGGACGGCTCTCCCTCGCTCAGGCCGACGAGATCGCATCCGCCGATCTCGCCTTTAACGACATAGCCCGCCGCTTCCAGAAAGCCTTTGACCGGCAGATAGAGCGAGGTTTCCATCGAGACTGTTATCAGGAATTGAGGTCGGCAATCTCGCCGTGCCGGGCAAGCAGCCGCGGCGACGACATATCGCCGGTCTCCTCGTCGACCATCACGGCATAGGCCGCAACCCCGACGAAACGCGAGGCCATGGAGGTCGCAATCTTCTCCGCGCTGACAGCGTTCGATGCCTGGCGCATCTCGCCCGGCACCAGATTGCCCCGGTTCTTACGGTACGGGAGCACGATAAACTTCTCAGCATTGGCCACGACGTTATTCCTCATTCATCGTTCCGGAAATGTTCTGATTTGTTGCAGGATGTCAATCAGACTCTGCCGGCTCTTGTCGCTGGTGTCCGAACTGCACCCTGCCAAACCGATGCGAGACCAAGAGGGCGGCGACCGAGCTACCATTGCGGCGGCCACGCAAGATCGCAGTTCACGGTAGATTGCCGGAGGCGGCTTCGTCAGCAAATACGGCCTGATCATTGTGGAGCCACAGGGAAGCTCTGAGCAGCCACGGCAGCGCTGTCCACCATCCGGACACGAGACCAGCCTGACGCAACGCCGCGGCAGTCCAGGTGTTGCACCCCAAGAAGGCATTGAAATGGCCCTCAGCTTCAAAGAAGGCATCGTTCTCGCCATACGAGAATCCGGCCAGCGGCATCGGCTTGCCGACCTGCTCGGTGAAACTGCCGAGAACGAAGCCGAGCAGGCGCCTGTACCCCTCCTCGCCGACATCGACCGCCATGACGCTCGGGTGGTCGAGCGGAATGTCGCCGGCCAGCGAAACATGCATCACGGAATTGTCGAGGCTGAAGCTCTTGAAGACCGGCATCGCCTTCAGGTCTGGCCAGGTCGGTGTTTCCGTATAGAATGACCGCCCTCCCCATCCGAAGATGATGTAGCGAAGGTTCGGGTCGTCCAGATCAAGCGCGCCGTCACGAAGGAAGCCGAACCGCGCAAGAATATCGGCGTCAGCCGGCACGGCGATGTCGGTGTGGATCGGATTGCTGAGAACGAGGATGCGGCGGCGGACGTCTCCCGGCGTCGGATCGTCACGCCACATCGGCCTTGGCAAAACGATGCCGGCCGCAGTTGTCGCAGCGATTAGCGCGATGACGATCGCGAATGACTTCAGGATCTTCAGGAGCATGCAGCCATCCATCGCCGACAGAGCAGTGGATGCTTAACAGCTATTGTGGCAATCTGGCGTAGAAAATCTTGACACCGCACGGGAATTTTCCGCAGGTCCGAAGGCGTGGCCCACAACAGTGGCCATGCCTTCGATTATCTCCAAAGAGGCCGAGACGGTCTCGCCCGACGCCTCGTCTCAGGCCGCCTTGGTCTTTGCCTTGCGGGACAGATGCGCGACGACGTTCTCGATCATCCGCATGCCGGCATCGCCGCCAAGCGTCATGATCGATTCGGGGTGGAACTGCACGGCCGCAATCGGTTCCTTCTCGTGCTCGATGCCCATGATCGTGCCGTCTTCGCTTTCCGCCGTGATGATGAAATCACGCGGCAGCGTCGACGGATCGGCAAAGATCGAGTGATAGCGCCCGACCGTCACCTCCTTGCCGAGGCCCGAGAACACGATGCCCGGCTCGAGCACGCGGATGCGCGACGGTTTGCCGTGCATCGGCAGCGCCAAATGCCGCAGTTCGCCGCCATAGGCTTCTGCCAGCGCCTGCAATCCGAGGCAGACGCCGAAGATCGGCAGGTTGCGCGCCCGCGCCTTCTTGATCGTCGCCTTGCAGTCGAAATCCTTCGGATTGCCTGGACCTGGCGACAAGACGACCAGATCCGGATCCAGCCTATCGAAGATTTCCTCCGGCACCGGCGTGCGCACGGTTGAGACCGTCGCCCCCGTCTGGCGGAAATAATTCGCCAACGTGTGCACAAAGCTGTCTTCGTGATCAACGAGCAGGATCTTGACGCCCTTGCCGACGGCAGCGACGTCGCGGCTGACCTTGCCGGAGTTGCCGGCCTTGGCATCGCGGATGGCGGAAAGCATGGCGGAGGCCTTCAGTTCGGTTTCGGCTTCTTCTTCGTGCGGATCGGAATCGTTGAGCAAGGTCGCCCCTGCCCTGACTTCGGCAATCCCGTCCTTGATGCGCACGGTGCGCAGCGTCAGGCCGGTGTTCATGTCGCCGTTGAAGCCGACCATGCCGATAGCGCCGCCGTACCAGGCGCGCGGGCTCTTCTCATGGCTTTCGATGAAGCGCATCGCCCACAGCTTCGGTGCGCCGGTGACCGTCACGGCCCAGGCGTGAGACAGAAAGCCGTCAAAGGCATCCATGTCGTCGCGCAGCCGGCCCTCGATGTGGTCGACGGTGTGGATCAGACGCGAATACATCTCGATCTGACGGCGGCCGATGACCTTCACCGAACCCGGCTCGCAGACACGGCTCTTGTCGTTGCGGTCGACGTCCGAGCACATGGTAAGCTCCGACTCGTCTTTCTTGGAGTTCAACAGCTTCAGGATCTGTTCGCTGTCGGCGATCGGATCGTCGCCGCGCTTGATCGTGCCTGATATCGGGCAGGTCTCGATGCGGCGGCCGGACACACGCACGAACATTTCAGGCGAGGCGCCGACCAGATATTCCTGGTTGCCGAGATTGATGAAGAAGGAGTAGGGCGACGGATTGATCGCCTTCAGCCGCTTGGAAATGTCGGAAGGCTTGCTGTCGCAGCGCTCCATGAACTTTTGGCCGGGCACCACTTCGAAGAGATCGCCCTTGCGGAAGCTTTCCTTGGCCTTGACGACGAGGTTGGCATACTCGCCGGGGCGATGGTCACTCTTCGGCGGAATGGCGTCTGTGCGCTGGAACGGTTCAGCCGGAATGTCGCCGGCCTCGCCCTCGGTCGAAAGCCCGCCCTTTTCGAAGTCGTAGCGGTCGATCCAGGCCTTGGCCGAGTAGTTGTCGACGACGAGGATTTCGTCCGGCAGGTAGAGCACCATGTCGCGCTGGTCGCTCGGACGCGTCAGCTTCAGATTGATCGCATCGAACTGGAAAGCAAGGTCGTAGCCGAAGGCGCCATAGAAGCCGAGGTTGGCATCCGCCTGCGAATAGAAGAGATCGGTGATGGCGCGCAACACGGTGAAGACGGTCGGGATCTTCGAACGTTCTTCTTCGGTGAAGGCGCGCTCGGGCGTCTTCACGGTCAGGTCGAGGCGCCGCGCCGTCGAAGCACCGAGCACGAGATCTGAGATCGTCTTGAGGCGCTCCGTGATAAAGGAGAGGATCACCTCGCCGCGCTCATTGTAGGCCTCGATCCAGACCTCGCGGCCATGGCAAGAAATGCCGAGCGGCGGGTCGACGACGGCGGTGTCCCAGCGGGTATAGCGGCCCGGATATTCGTAGTTCGACGAGAAGACGGCGCCACGGCGCTCGTCGAGCTTGTCGACATAGGACGAGACTGCATCGGCATAGGGGATCGCCCGGCGCTGCCGGGTAACGGTTATGCCGCCCTTCGTCTCGTAGATTTCCGCTCCGTCATCCCGAAGGATCGTTACCATTGTTCCACTCCGTTGTCGGGCCCGGATGACAGGCAGCCTTAAAAAGCAAAAAAGCCGCCTGGCGTTTTCCGGGCGGCTCACTCGTCGTCTTTGGACACGATTGGTCGAGGCCGCCTCAGCGAGCCCACCACCAAACTGCAATGTTCAAGGACGTGTTCATGGGCGAAATTGTTAGCGTGAGATCGGACCAAGTGCAAGAGCCGAATCCGGCGAATGAAGAAGGGCGGCGCAATGGCCGCCCTACGCATCATTATGCCGTCGGTTCAGAACCTGGCTTTCGCTGTAACCATGAAGGTACGACCGCGACCGGTGTCGATCGTCGTGGTCTGGATCGTGCTGGAAGCCGGCGTGTAGGCCTTGTCAAAGACGTTTGTCACGCTCGCCGTCAGCTCCAGGCCGTTTTCCCACTGGTAATTCGCAAAGAGATCGACGACGCCATAGCCGCTCATGAACCGCGGGCGTCCGGCATTCATTGCGTTGATTTGCCCGATGTCGGCCTGTCCGGCAGCAAACAGGCGCGTACCGACGGTCAATCTCTGATCTTCAAGGAAGCGGCCGCCGAGAGTGGCGCTGAAGATGTTTTCAGGCAGGTAGCTCTGCACACCGAAGCCATTGATCTGCGCAGGCAGGTCCGTATTGGTATGGGTATAGGCAAGCTCCCCGAAGACGAAGCCCGCGTCATACGCGGCCTGGATTTCGATGCCGTCGACTTTCGACGTACCGGGATTGTTGATGAAGAAGGTCTGCCTGCCGCCCCCTGCAAACGCACCCGTGATATAGTTGTCGATACGGTCGTTGAAATAGTTGGCCTTGAGGCGGAAGCTGTCGCCCGCATCCAGTATGCCATCGAACTTGACGTTGGCGCCGATTTCCCAGCCCTTGGAGGTTTCCGGCTCGAGGAAGGGATTGGGGAAGAAGTTCTGGCCGGTAGCGCCTGGATGCGATCCGCCAGCAAAAGTTTCGTTGATGGTCGGCGCCCGCTGGGTTTCTGCATATGTCACATACGGCTGGAACCAATCAGTCGGATTGAGCGCAAAGGTGACACTGGGGTTCAGGCGTCCATCGGACTTGTCGACGCTATAGGCGCCGGCCGGCATACCGAGCGGGTTGCCTGCGACAACCGACCCCGAACCGTCAATATCGAAATGATCATAGCGCAGGCCAAGCGTCAGATCCGCCATGCCGTAGGTGAATGTCGTCGTGTCGAAGACACCAAGGATGCCGCTCTTGCCGTCGCCGTTGACGCCACCCAAGGGCTGCGTCCGGCTGTTGACCACATCGTAATCGTCGTGGAAGTACTCGACACCATAGTTGGTGACGACAGCAACGTCGCCGAGGTTGAACCTGGAAGTGTTGGAGACGTCGAAGCCAATCCCGGTATCGGTAATCCGGCGACCGGCGGCCGCACCGCCGCCCGTGGCGTTCGTGTCATATTTCATCTCAAGGCGGTTGTAGTAAAAGTTCGTCTTGAAATCGATCAGCTCGTTGTCGCCGGGCGTATAGGCGTAGCTCGCGGCAAACGTCTTGTTCTTCACGTTCTGGAAATAGGAATTGGCGAAGAAGTCGTTGTCGTAGGTGATGCCGCCGAGTTTGATCGTGTTTTCCGCGTTCGGCGTGATCTCAGCCTTCAGCATGCCGGAAAGCAGATCCTGCTCGGTGAAAGGCACGGTAACGCCGTCGCCGTTCTCGTAGTTGCCCGGATCGCTCTTGCTGATACCGCCGAGGACGGCAAAGACATCGTTGAACCGATAGGCGCCGATGGCCGACTCGGACCAACCAAGTTCGTTGGTTCCGACCGTCGCAGAGACGATGCCACCGTAGTTCTTGTCGCCCTGGATCAGATCATCGATCTCGTAGGTACGGAAATTGACTGTCCCGGCCAGCGCACCGCCGCCGATACCGGTGACTGCACCGCGGGTCACGTCGATGCCTGCCAGGAACGCCGGATCCACGTAGGTAAATCCTTGCGCCTCATGACCGGTGAAGCGGAAATTCTGGCGAACGCCGTCGATCGACATGTTGACGCGGCCGGAGCCCTCGAAGCCGCGAATGTTTACGGCTACGCCGGGGTTCTGGGGATTGTTGGCCGTCGACGTTCCCGGAACGCTGCGCAGCAGATCATCCGTACCCTGCCCCGCCTGGAGGTTGATCTGGTCCGCCGTGACCGTGCTTGAAGGACCCGGCTTGGTGTAGGGATCGTTGGCCGCCTGCCGGCTACCCTTCACGATGATTGGCGAGAGGAAGGTATCGCCCTCGCTCTTGGCCTGCTGCTCTCCGGCCGTCTGGCCAGTCGAAGGCGCGCTTTGCGCAAAAGCAATGGCGGAAGGCAAAACAAAAGCAAGTGCCGTGCAGGCGAGTAGAACCGAGCGCGAGTGCCGGACGATCATGAAATCAACCCCTTGAGAGAAATATCCACCGGGCTGGCTGGTCGTGACGCGGCTGCGTTTCGATGGGCTGGCTAGGCTTTCTGGCGACGTTTTTCGCCTTCTTTTTGCCGCATAAAAAACATGAGTTTAATTGTCAATATATCGAGAGACAGTTATCTTGATTTAATAACTCATATTTTCACCATAGGGATCAACGTTGCGAAATTGCAACGAAAACCGCATCCGCACGTTCTCCTCCCCGGTTCAACATACAACGGGTGGATGCGTGAAGAATATCATCGTAATTTTAGCGGCACTGAGCTGCATTGGGCTTTTGACCAGCGCACGCCTGCCGGACACGGGCCCTTTCCCGGCGGCCCGTCCAGGTGAATCCAATACGGCTGCGCCCGCCCCGCAACTTCCCCCGATACCCGAACCGAAACCCGAGAGAGGCAAAACCGGAGCGCCGCCGATCAAGCAGGGTCCTCCAAACTCTTCTGGCGTACCGGAAAAGCAGGGACCGAAACTTCCGTCGCAGCAGACGCTGGAAGAGCAGCATCTGACGATTGCCGCAGAGAGCGACGCCGAGCATTCGCAATGTGAGCGGGAGCTTCAGGTCCTCGGCGTTGTCTTCAAGGACATCGCGCGTATCGATGACGGCAACGGCTGCGGAATCGACAAACCGATCAAGGTTTCCGAGGCTTTGCCGGGAATAAAATTGCAGCCAGAGGCGGTGTTTCGCTGCCCTGTCGCCCTCGCCCTGGCCCGCTGGATGAAGGAAAGCGTCATCCCGGCGGCAAGCGCCGCCGCGATGGATCAGGGCCGCATCGTCGCCGTCAATCAGGCATCGTCCTATGTCTGCCGCCTGCGCAACGGCGCGGAAACCGGCAAGGTTTCCGAGCACGCGCGCGGCAATGCGATCGACATTGCAAGCTTCAGTTTCGAAAAAGGCAAGGACATCGCCGTTCAGCCGCGCAGGGAGGATTCAACGCTGATCGGAGCCTTCCAGCGGACGATCAGCGCCGCCGCCTGCCTCTACTTCATGACGGTGCTGGACCCCGAAAGTGACGCAGCCCACGAAACGCACTTCCACCTCGACGTGTTGGAGCGGAACGGAGGATATCGCTACTGTCACTAGCGGCGGGTCATCCCGCACGCCATCCGACCTCGATCAGCACGCGCCCCGGCGCCATGCAATAAAAGAGATATCCACCGCGCATCTCGCGCGGCTCACCGACGATTTCGGCGTCGCTTTCCTTCAACGCGCTATATAGCCGGTCAACGTTGCTTCGCTCGGTCTGGATGAAGCCGAGGTGATAGGTGACGAGGTCCAGCGCCTGCTGATCGCCGCTACCGAACTTTTCGATCGGGTGGCTGACCACGATTTCGAGGCCGGCATCGTCGTCAAGGATCGCAAGGCCGCTCGCACCTCGCATCTCCCGCAGATACAGGCCGAAATGCCGGACGAGAAATGCGGCAGTGGCAGCGACATCGGGCACGTGAATATCAATATGGTTCATTCGCATTGTTCATTCCTTCGGGTTGCCCGGCGGAACGACGTATAACGCGCATTGAATCCGCCGAGAGCGGCGCGGGATGCGCCGTTTCTCGTCGCGGGTTCTCACATGCACTGGAATAGTGGTGCGGATCAGAGCTTCCTTGCGGAAGGGGCCGTGCTTACCATATCCGACCCTGCCTTTTTCGACGCCTTGGATTTAGCACTTGAGCGGCAGCGACAGCAAGCCCCTGCCTGGCAAATGCCAAAAAGCCAGAGGCCTAGACACCAACGCTGAATCAAGATCCGAGCCCTTTCAATCGGTTTCTCAACGCCCGATCAGAACAAGCCCTCGATATAGCCCTGATCATTGAGGTAAATCCGCTCCGCCGAGGGCGATCTCGGCAAACCAGGCATGGTCATGATCTCGCCGGTGATGGCCACCACGAAGCCAGCGCCTGCCGAGAGGCGGACTTCGCGGACCGGCACGATATGTCCTTCCGGCGCGCCGCGCAGGTTCGGATCGGTCGAAAAGGAGTATTGCGTCTTCGCCATGCAGACCGGCAGGTGCCCGTAGCCCTGCTCCTCCCAGGCAAGCAACTGGTCCCTCACCGCCTTGTCAGCGGTCACCTCGCCTGCGTGGTAAATCTTCGAGGCCACGATCTCGATCTTCTCGAACAGGGAGACGTCGTCGGGATAGAGCGGCTCGAATCTCGACTGTCCCGATTCCGCAAGCTCGACCACCTTGTAGGCGAGTTCCTCGATGCCGGCAGACCCCTTGGCCCAGTGCCTGCAGAGGATCGCCTCCGCCCCGAGGCGCGAGACATACTCCTTCACGGCTGCGATTTCCGCATCCGTATCCGAGACAAAATGATTGATGGCGACGACGACGGGAACGCCGAACTTGCGAACGTTGGCGACATGGCGGCCGAGGTTGGAGCAGCCCTTCTTCAGCGCGGCGACATTCTCCGTTCCGAGATCGTTCTTCGTCACGCCGCCATTCATCTTGAGTGCGCGCACCGTCGCGACAATAACGGCGGCATCCGGTTTCAGTCCCGCCTTTCGGCATTTGATGTCGAAGAATTTTTCGGCCCCGAGATCGGCGCCGAAACCCGCTTCCGTCACGACATAGTCGCCGAGCTTCAGCGCCGTCTGCGTGGCGATCACCGAGTTGCAGCCATGCGCGATATTGGCGAACGGGCCGCCATGCACGAAGGCCGGATTGTTTTCCAGCGTCTGGACAAGGTTCGGCTGCAAGGCATCCTTCAGGAGAACGGCCATGGCCCCATCGGCCTTCAGGTCGCGGGCATAGACGGCCGTCTTGTCGCGCCGGTAGCCGACGATGATGTTGCCGAGGCGCTCCTCCAGATCCTTGAGGTCCGTGGCGAGGCAAAGAATGGCCATCACCTCGGAGGCCACCGTGATGTCGAAGCCGTTCTGCCTGGGAAAGCCGTTGGCGACCCCACCAAGCGAGGAGACCATCTCGCGCAGCGCCCTGTCGTTCATGTCCATCACGCGCCGCCACGTGACGCGCCTGAGATCGATATCCTGCTCGTTGCCCCAATAGATGTGATTGTCGATCATCGCCGCGAGCAGATTGTGGGCCGAGGTGATCGCATGGAAATCGCCGGTGAAATGCAGGTTGATGTCTTCCATCGGAATGACTTGCGCATAGCCGCCACCGGCAGCGCCGCCCTTGACCCCGAAGCATGGTCCGAGCGAAGCCTCGCGGATGCAGACGATCGCCTTCTTGCCGATCCGGTTCAACCCATCGCCGAGGCCGACGGTCGTCGTCGTCTTGCCCTCGCCTGCGGGTGTCGGATTGATTGCCGTGACGAGGATCAACCTGCCATCAGGCTTCTCGGCCTGTGCCGCAATGAATTGCGCGCTGAGCTTGGCCTTGTCATGCCCGTATGGCGCCAGTTGCTCGGCCGGAATGCCGAGCTTTGCACCGATCTCGAAGATCGGTTTTTTCTCCGCCGCGCGCGCAATCTCGATGTCGGATTTGTAGGCTGCCATCCCGTTTCCCCACTGGCCTGTGCGCTCGATCGGCGCCACCTTTGCTTCAACGGGATAGCGAAATATGCCGCGACTGTGAATAGTGCGCTGGTTGCCCAGCGCTTATCCAAGCCGCTATCAGTCAGACATTGATTCTAGACGTGGCAGGACAAGACATGACATCACTCGAACTCATTGTCGAGCGCATCCTGGCATCCGTCCGCTCTGCGGTCATGCTTGGCTTCTCGAGCAGCTAACGGAAAAAGGCGAAGGCGACGGACAAGATCTGATCGTGACGTGATTCGCAGGCGCTGGCGCCCCCCGACGAACCTGCATATTTTCCTGGAGCGCTTGCGCGGAAAGCCGCTTCCGTCTCCTTGGGTTGCGTTTCGAATAGGGGATGGCGCAACCATAGGACGATCCTGTGGTTAAAGTAATACATTTGAAATTAATCGCTGCAGACCCCGCCGTTTCGCACTAGCAAATATATCAGTTTGCATATTCTATGGCGCTGAAATGAAGGTAAGCAGGGACGCATTAATGTCTTACATGACTACCTCGGAAAGGCAGCTGTCTCTGGCCACAGAGATTTCAACTGTCAATACCAAGGCCGAATTCGCGCAAATTCTCGTCAGAGTAGCGCGCGCCTATGGCTTCCGGCATGTCACGTTGATGCTTGCTCCCGCTCCTGAAAGCGTTCTTCTCAAAGCCCTCCTCATTGAAACGTCGCTTCCGTCCACATACTACAACCAATTCGACCGCGCCCGCATCATGCGTTTTCCCATGCTGTCGACCGGAATGGGCGACTCGGCCCTGCCGCGCTCGTGGAGCCTTTCCGACAACTCCTCTGCTGACATTTTCCCGCATGAGTTGAGTAAACTTCTGCATGACTTCGGCATACCGACGGGCGTTGCTGTCCCCGCATATACACGCGACGGTGAGCGAATCCTGTTCTGGCTGGCCGGTGATCGCCCGGTGCTCGGACAAACCGAGCTCAACGAACTCACGATGGTGACCCTCCATCTGCTCGACGCCTATAACCGCACGAAGCAATCGAAGGTTACGGAGCACACGCCCCTTTCTGCCCGCGAACGGGAGGTCGTCCGCTGGACGGCACAGGGAAAAACGTCGATCGAGATCGGCCAGATCCTTTCGTTGTCGGATCACACCGTGAATGCCTACATGACGAGCGCCATCAAGAAGCTCGACTGCGTAAATCGAACGCAAGTTGTCGCCAAGGCGATCCGGATGAAGCTGATCAACTGAGCAAGACGCTCAGCGATCGAGCACGGAGCGAATCTCGACGAGATTGGACCGGACGCGGAGAATGTAGAAGCCCATCGTCGCCAGATGGCTCGGCATGATCCAACCGTCTTCCCGACCATTGGAAATGATTGCGGGCTGGATCTGCAAGGCGGCCTGGAACTGCCTCATCGTTGCGCCGAATATGGCGCCCAGATTGCGTTCCGCGACGACCTGGGAAAAGTCGGACTGCGCGGCGGCAAGGATCGCGTAGTAGGCATAGAGCTGCCCATAGGCGAACCAGAAGCGGTCGTCGGCGCGCGTATCGAACCAGCCGCGATGATGGTTCTGCGAGCGGTCCGCAAGCACATCCGAGGTGCTGCCGAGATCGTTGGCGATGCGGTCGATGAACTGGATCAGGTTATCCGCGCGTCCATCGAAGATCGCATTGCAAGCGGCCAAGTCGGCATTGAATTTGCGCAGGCTTTCGAGAGCGGAACGATAATAGCTTGGTGTCGGCGTCTTCGGCCCGAACGGATCGAGTCCGAAATACCAGCTGTACTCATCGAACTGCAGATTGCCGCGTGCCTTTTGCAGATCGTTGTTGATCCCCGACGTGCCCCGTACGCGGCCAAGCGTATCGACGAGTTCGACCGAGGTGCGACGAACCGCCTGGTTCACGCCACGCTGGAACGACGCCTTGTTGTCGAGGAACGGCGTGTGATCCCAGTCGATGCCGAAGAAGCCGAGACGATAGAGGAGCATGGAGGAGATCCACGCATTCTGATTGACGTTGAAGTCCGTCAGATCGGCCGCGACATCGACGATGGCCGAGCGCTGGCAGGTCTTCGTCGCCGCCGCGTCGTCTGTTGCCGGCAGTTCCTGCCCAGCCGGCACCTTGCGTTCGGAAAGCCTGTACTCATTCACGAAGGACGGGTTGAAGCCGGACCAGACCTGCGTCTGCCAGATGAAATAGCAATAAAGAACGGTAAGCAGCCCGATAAAACCAAGGATCGGCAACCGGACCATCCAGGTCCGCTGAACGTACCAGCCACGGGCGGCGATAAATGGCCAGAAAGCCCAGGCGAAGAAGATCCGCGCCCAGCGTGCGATGGTCCGGCCGATCAGCCTGAAAAAACCGGCGATCCGGTCGAGCATCCTCTTCTCCTTGCCGTGATGGGCAGACAGTGTCTGCGCACTGACATATGCGCTCGCTCCGGGAAGAACAATATCGTGCTGATATTATTGTTTCTTCAGGAGCTTGGGGCGCAGGAGGCGGAAGCGAAGGCGCTTGGAGATTTTCCTCGTATCGATGATCGGCCCTCCGCAGCCCTCCTCCGGCTCCCGCTGGAAGGTCTCGAACTTACTGGCGAAGACGGCGTCGGCGGTCCGCTTGCGATGCTCCAGTTCCTGCGGCACCAGCATATTGCGCTCAAACAGTTCAATCGGACCGGCAATGGCGGGAAAGAGTTCCGCCGAAATCTGGACCTTCGACCCGGGAATGTCCGTGTCCACCTGTGCCTGATAGATCAAAAGCCGCTCTTCGGTGTCGATCACCATCTTGCGCGTGAGGGCGTTGCACAGGCCGACCTGGCTATTCAGCGCATCGACGAAAACCTGGAAGAGATTGATGAAGCGTTCGCGGCGCTGGCTATCCTCGCGCATTCCGCGTTCTTCCTCGGCAACGCGGTCGGCTTCGCTCTTCAGGGCGCGCCGCTCCTGTTCCATACGTTCCCATTCGGCCTTGCTTCCATAAAGACCGATCCTGCCCTGCTTCGTCAGCGCCTTGGCATCCAATTCCCGAATGCGCAGGCGCGCGATATCGATCTTGTCGACAAGCCGACGGCGCTGCTCGACGATGCCGATCAACCCATGCTCCCCCAACTTGTGAAAGTCGATCACAATCGTGCGGTAGCTCGCAATGACAGCAGCGGTTTCGTTCGACTTCACCAGCAGGTCGCGCAGCCGCTCCACAACCGGGGCGGCGCGCACCCGCGCGCTATGGCGACGCCACATCCGCTGACGCGAAAAGCGACCGATGAATTTCTCGCCTGTCGTCAGGCCGCGGAAACTGTCGAGATCCGCTGAAACCTTGACCGTCAGCGTGTCGAGGACGGATACGAGTTCCGCCAGCAGATTGGTCAGGCTCGCGCCGTTTGTGACAAACGCCTGGAAGCGCCCGTTCTCGACAAGGAAGCGCTCATCATCGACGGCGGCCCCTTGGCGCGCAAACTCTTTGACGAAATCGACGCAGACCCTGGCTTCAAGACGCAGCTGTTCCACGAGCGCTCGCGCGGCTTCCAGCTGCGTGTCGAAGGAGAAAGGCTTGCGCACCGGAACGCCTCCATGAATCGGTTACAGCGAACCTAGCGCATAAGCCGACAAACCGGAATCGATTTGAGGAACGCTCACACCGCCTCGGCAAGCCATTGCCCGTTCATGGCATCATCCCAATGCCGCCGGCAAAGCGATACGTACTTTTCGTTGCCCCCGACATCGATCTGCGCGCCTTCGCGCAGCACCTTTCCTTCTGCGTCGAGGCGCACCACCATCGTCGCCTTGCGTCCGCAATGGCAGATGGTCCGCACCTCACGCATCTCGTCTGCGATCGCGAGAAGCTCCTCAGACGCAGGAAACAGCTTCCCCTGGAAGTCGGTCCTGAGGCCATAGACCATGACCGGAATGTTCATCCGGTCGACGATCCGGGCAAGCTGCCAGACATGCTCGCGCGTCATGAAGTGAGCTTCGTCGACGAAGACGCAAGCGATTGGCTCCCCCTCCTTGCTAAGTTCGCCAATCAAGGCCTGCAAGTCTGCTTCCGGTTCGAAGGCCACGGCGCTCGCCTGCAGCCCGATCCTAGAGCCGATAACCCCTTTTCCGGCGCGCTCATCGAAGGCCGCGATCAGCAAAACGACACGCATGCCGCGCTCCTCGTAATTATAGGAGGCTTGCAGCAGCATCGTCGACTTGCCGGCGTTCATGGTCGAATAGTTGAAATAGAGTTTTGCCATCGTTTTCTCCGTCTTTCGCTTCTTGGAAGCTCGAAACTGCGAAGAAAAGTCCCTCATTTTGATAATCACAGGAAAATCGCGGCCAAAAACCGCCAAAAGCCTTGAAAACCCGGCACTCCGCGAAAAATGCCCCACGTCGCAATCGGGTACTGCAATGCGGCGCAAACGCGCTCAGATCGCTTGTCAAACTCGGTTATTGGTGATTGGCTTGGGAACGCAAGACTGGGAGTCTAAAAATGAAAACGACAAGCGCATTCAAACTGACCACCGCCACCGCAGTTGCCGCTCTCTCTGTCGCAACAGCAGCATTTGCCGCAGACCCCGATAGCTGCTCCGCCGTCCGTCTTTCCGACGTTGGCTGGACTGATATCACCGCAACCACCGCCACGGCCGCAGTCATTCTGAAGAACCTCGGCTACGAGCCTGATGTCAAGGTTCTTTCGGTTCCGGTTACCTATCAGTCGCTGAAGAACAAGGACATTGACGTGTTCCTCGGCAACTGGATGCCGGCTCAGGCGAAGGATGTCCAGCCCTACCTCGATGAGAAGACGGTCGATTCCCTCGGCGTCAACCTCGAGGGCGCCAAATACACGCTCGCGACCAATGCCAAGGGCGTTGAACTCGGCATCAAGGATTTCAGCGATATCGGCAAGCACAAGGACGAACTCGACGGCAAGATCTTCGGGATCGAGCCCGGCAACGACGGCAACCGCCTCGTGATGACCCTGATCGAAAAGAACGAGATGGGAATGGGCGGCCTTGAGCTCGTCGAGTCCTCCGAACAAGGCATGCTGGCACAGGTCGCCCGCGCCGAGAAGGAAGGCAAGCCGGTCGTATTCCTGGGTTGGGCACCCCACCCCATGAACGAGAACTTCAAGATGACTTACCTGACGGGCGGTGACAGCACCTTCGGTCCAAATTTCGGCGGCGCGACGGTCTACACCAACACCCGCGCCGGCTACACCACCGAATGCCCCAACGTCGGCAAGTTCGTCTCGAACCTGAAGTTCAATCTGGAAATGGAAAACCAGATCATGGGCAAGATCCTCAACGATGGTGAGGATCCGCAGGTCGCCGCGACCGAGTGGCTGAAGGCAAATCCGAACGCAGTCGATCCGTGGCTCGCAGGCGTTACGACCAAGGACGGCAAGGACGCCCTTACCGCCGTGAAGTCGGGCCTCGGCCTTTGAAACTGATGAACGGGGCGGCCCTCGCCGCCCCTTTTTGTTTCATCTCGATCTTTGCTCTTTCGGATAGGCGCGCTCCTTGAACTGGATCACCGACTACAAAATTCCTATTGGCCCTTTCGCCAAATCGACCGTCGACTGGCTGACGTCGAGCGGTGAGTGGTTTTTCAACCAGCTTGCTTTCGTTTTGTCGCACGTTATCAATGCGTTGCTTTTCATTCTGCAGGCTCCGCATCCTTTGATCGTACTGGCTGCGATCGTTGGGATCGCTTATTGGCTGCGCCGCTCGATCGGCGTCGCGGTTTTCACCCTGCTCGGCTTGTTGCTGATCATGAACCAGGGCTATTGGAAGGAAACGACGGAAACGCTGGCGCTCGTCCTGGCATCGACATTTGTCAGCATGGCGGTCGGCATTCCACTCGGTATCGCCGGTGCGCGGCGCGCCTGGGTGTTTTCCATCATGCGGCCGGTTCTCGATCTGATGCAGACGATCCCGACCTTCGTCTATCTCATCCCCGCGCTCATCCTCTTCGGTCTCGGCATGGTTCCGGGTCTGATCGCGACCGTAATCTTCGCGATCCCCGCCCCGATCCGCCTGACGCGTCTCGGCATCATCTCGACGCCGCCGTCCCTCGTGGAAGCAGCGGAGTCTTTCGGCGCGACGCCAATGCAGGTGCTGCGCAAGGTCGAGCTCCCCTTCGCCATGCCTCAGATCATGGCCGGCCTTACGCAGACCATCATGCTTTCCCTCTCGATGGTGGTTATCGCGGCGCTTGTCGGCGCCGATGGTCTCGGAAAACCGGTGGTGCGCGCGCTCAATACGGTCAATGTCTCCATGGGCTTCCAGGCGGGTCTCTGTATCGTCATCCTCGCGATTATTCTCGACCGCATGTTCCGTGCGACAGGTGAAGGAGAAGGCGTATGACCGCGGTCCGCTTCGACAACGTCAGCATCGTCTTCGGCGACAAGCCGGAAAACGCCCTCACCTTGGCCGATCAGGGCAAGAATCGCGACGAGATCGGCGCCGCGACCGGTCTCGTTCTCGGCGTGGCGGATGCCTCGCTCTCCGTACAGGAAGGCGAGATCCTCGTCCTCATGGGCCTTTCGGGCTCCGGCAAATCGACCTTGCTGCGTGCCGTGAACGGGCTGGCGCCTGTCGTACGTGGCGAGGTGTCTGTCGCAACGCAAAACGGCCTCTGTAATCCCTACAAGACCACTGCCAAGGGCTTGCGCGACCTGCGCATGCACACCGTCTCGATGGTCTTCCAGCAGTTCGCGCTGCTGCCGTGGCGCACGGTGGCGGAGAATGTCGGCTTCGGCCTCGAGCTCGCGGGTATGCCGGAAGCCGAGCGCAAGAAGCGCGTGGGCGAACAACTTGAGCTCGTCAACCTGACGAAATGGGCCGACCGCAAGGTCAACGAACTCTCCGGCGGCATGCAGCAGCGTGTCGGCCTAGCGCGTGCCTTTGCGACTGGTGCACCGATCCTGCTGATGGACGAGCCGTTCTCGGCGCTCGATCCGTTGATCCGCACGCGTCTGCAAGATGAGCTTCTCGAGTTCCAGCGGCGGCTGAAGAAGACGATCCTCTTCGTCAGCCACGACCTCGACGAGGCGTTCCGCATCGGCAACCGCATCGCCATCATGGAGGGTGGGCGCATCATCCAGTGCGGCACGCCGCAGGAAATCGTCAAGAACCCGGCCGACCAGTACGTCGCCGATTTCGTCCAGCACATGAACCCGATCAGCATGCTGACGGCGCAGGACGTGATGCAGCGCGGTCTCGGACATGCGGCCGCTGGCGCGAGCGTCAGCGGCACGGCGCGCGCCGAGACGCCGCTGATCGACATTCTCGATGCGCTGTCGCGCCAGCCGGGCAGTATCGGTGTCGTGGAAAACGGCGCGATCGTCGGGACTATCTCGGCGCAGGATATCGTCGAAGGCCTGACCCAGCACCGGCGCAAAGAACAGGCTTGATCCCGCCGTCCGCTTCCGTCACAAAGTGGACATGAAAGATCAAGCTTCCGTTCTCAGGGAAACGGACGGAGAAGCCCGCAAACTCGCTCGCACGCTTCTCCGCTCCGCCCGCTATGCCGCAATTGCCGTTCTCGATCCCGGGACCGGCTTTCCCTTTGCGAGTCGCGTCCTGCTCGGCACCGATATCGATGGTGTTCCCGTCATTCTCGTCTCGGGCCTGTCGACGCATACGCGCGCGCTCGACGCGGACCGCCGCGCCTCGCTTCTGACGGGCGAGCCCGGCAAGGGCGATCCGCTTGCCTATCCGCGCCTAACGACCCAATGCCTTGCCGAACCGGTCGAGCGCGACAGCGACATCCACGTCCGGATTCGCAGCCGCTTCCTCAACCGCCATGCCAAGGCAAAGCTCTACATCGATTTCCCGGACTTCCGTTTCTTCCGGCTTGTGCCGCAGTCCGCAAGCCTCAATGGCGGTTTCGGTCGCGCCTATCTGCTGGAGGGCGAAGATCTGACGATTCGATCCCCCGGCAGCGAAGCCGTGGCAGCGCAAGCCGACGCGATAGTGCAAGAATTGCTAGCCATGCGCCCGGATCTCGCGGCTGCGGCTGCGGTGGGCCGGCAGGCCGGCAACGGCGATTGGCGCATTTGTGGAGTGGATTGCGCCGGTTTCGATCTCATTTCGGGTGATTTGCTCCTGCGTTACGAGTTTGATGCCGTTGCGCAGGGTGTTGAGGACATTTATTCACATATACCTAACATAAAATACGCAATACCTGAAATTTAGCTATATACAATCTTGACGCTGTATTGATAGTTTTCGCCGTCCGGCATTGAGCGGGAACGTGCGTTTTTGAAATTAGTTTCACATCGGGAACAGGATATGGATACAATCGATTTAACCGCCAATGCAAACGTTGCCGCTGCCCTGTTGTCGGCTATGGCAAACCCGAAGAGACTTCTCATTCTCTGCAACCTCGTGAGGGGTGAAATTCCGGTCGGTGCGTTGGCGCAGGAGGTCGGTTTGAGCCAGTCGGCTCTCTCGCAGCACCTGTCCAAGCTGCGCGCCCAGAAACTGGTAAAAACGCGCCGCGACGCCCAGACGATCTACTATTCGAGCAATTCCGAGCAGGTTCTCAAAATCCTCGAAGCCCTCACTGACATCTATGCTGTTCAAAGCCGCACCAAGTCTGCGGCGTAAGGATGCGCTGACATAACGTCAGCCTATAAGCCGCACTGCCGAGGGATGCATCCGGAATAGTGTGGCAACCTTGTTTCAGCACGTCTGCATACTTTTAGGCCGGCAGCAATGCCGGTCTTTTTTTGCATATTGTTCGCCGCTGCGCTGCCCAGACGGCAACGTCCGCGGCTTGACGCCCGGAGAAGCGCTGATAATTTGACCGGGCAGTAAAAAACGGCATCAGCCAATACCGGGAACGGCCTCCGAAACGGCCATGGAGAACAGCATGTCCAACCGCCTCAATACCACGCCAAATGACCTGCGGGCCTTTTGGATGCCCTTCACTGCGAACCGTCAGTTCAAGAAGGAGCCGCGTCTCTTCGTCAGCGCCAAGGACATGTACTACCAGACCCATGACGGCCGCCAGGTGCTCGACGGCACCGCCGGCCTCTGGTGTGTGAATGCAGGGCACTGCCGGCCGAAGATCACCGAGGCGATCCGCGAACAGGCGGGCGAGCTCGACTATGCGCCGGCCTTCCAGCTCGGCCATCCCAAGGCCTTCGAACTGGCGAACCGCCTCGTCGATATCGCGCCCGAAGGCATGGATCACGTTCTCTACACCAATTCCGGGTCTGAATCGGTCGAGACCGCGCTGAAGGTCGCTCTCGCCTATCATCGCGTGAAGGGCAACGGCTCGCGCTTCCGTCTGATCGGCCGCGAGCGCGGCTATCACGGCGTCAACTTCGGCGGAATCTCCGTCGGCGGCATTGTCTCCAACCGCAAGATGTTCGGCACCCTGCTGACGGGCGTCGATCACATGCCGCACACCCATCAGCCCGGCAAGAACGCCTTTACCCGCGGCCAGCCCGAGCATGGCGGCGATCTGGCGAGCGAGCTCGAACGCATCGTCACGCTACACGACGCCTCGACGATCGCGGCCGTCATCGTCGAGCCGATCGCCGGTTCGACCGGCGTGCTGATCCCGCCGAAGGGTTATCTGCAGAAGCTCCGCGAGCTCTGCACCAAGCATGGCATCCTTTTGATCTTCGACGAAGTCATCACCGGCTTCGGCCGCCTCGGCGCCCCGTTCGCCGCGCAGTATTACGACGTCAAGCCCGATATGATCACCACCGCGAAGGGCCTGACCAACGGCGTCATCCCGATGGGCGCGGTCTTCGTGACTGCGGAGATCCATGACGCGTTCATGAGCGGCCCGGAACACATGATCGAGTTCTTCCACGGCTACACCTATTCGGGCAACCCGATCGCCTGCGCCGCCGCGCTCGGCACGCTCGACACGTACAAGGAAGAAGGCCTCCTGACCCGCGCTGCGGAACTCTCCGACTATTGGGCCGACGCGCTGCACTCCCTGAAGGATTGCCCGAACGTGATCGACGTCAGGAACACCGGCCTTATCGGCGCCATCGAGCTCGATCCGATCGCTGGCGAGCCGACCAAGCGTGCCTTCACCGCCTTCCTGAGGGCCTATGAGAAAGGCCTGCTGATCCGCACCACCGGTGACATCATCGCGCTCTCGCCGCCGCTGATCATCGAGAAGCACCACATCGACGAACTCTTCGCAAAACTGCGCGAAATTCTGCAAAGCAACATCTGATATCGGCAACGGTAGAGTGCCCGCCTTTTAATCCTCTCCCCTTCCAGAGGGGGAGAGGCATCAAACGCGATGAGCACAAAATACGCGATGACCGACCACCGCTTTGCTCGTCATCCACCGAATGACAAATCTGTATAAGGCCAAGACCTCAATCGCGTTACAGGTCTTGGCCACCGCATTTCTCCGCCAGAAAGGACACGTTCCTTTCGATTGGAGATCATTTCATGTTCACGAGACTGCTTGCGCTTTTCTTTCTGTGCTCGCCGCATTCTCTGCCTATCCAAGCTCTGCCGCGACGGGCGCCAAGCGACAATCGATCCACAGGCAGGTCAGCGACATTTCTCTTGCCTTTCTGGCCAAAGCACTTGCCGCAAAATAGATGGTGCGGCGGAACAGTCGGAATCGCGGATTTCCCGTGAAAACCGTGATTCCGGCGTAGCTCATGACAGAATTCGTCAAAAGTGGCGATCGATTTGCTATCTTCTTGCCTAATCGCTGTGAAATTCCTAAGAAACTTGCTGTGCACCCTGCGAAGCCAAACATGGAAGCCGGGTGTCTCGGCCGGGCGGCTGCTCATCGTCTCTTGGCGCATCCCGCAAGGGCTGTTGTACGATCTGGGCTCGCCGCCGCGGTACTCAAATCGCGGGTTTTGAAACCCACCCAAGGAGAAAGAAAATGAGTCTGAAGACTTTGTCGGCGGCCCTTGTCGCCTCGCTCGCCTTTGCGCCGCTCGCCCATGCAGACATCACCATCGGCCTCATCGCGCCGCTGACCGGTCCGGTCGCCGCCTATGGCGATCAGGTGAAGAATGGCGCGCAGGCCGCTGTTGACGAGATCAACAAGAAGGGTGGCATCCTCGGCGAGAAAGTCATCCTCAAGTACGCCGACGACGCCGGCGAACCCAAGCAGGGCGTTTCCGCTGCCAACCAGATCGTCGGCGACGGCATCCGCTTCGTCGTCGGCCCGGTCACCTCGGGCGTCGCGATCCCGGCATCCGACGTTCTCGCCGAGAACGGCGTGCTGATGGTAACTCCGACCGCAACCGCCCCGGACCTGACCAAGCGCGGCCTCACCAACGTTCTGCGCACCTGCGGCCGTGACGACCAGCAGGCCGAAGTCGCTGCCAACTACGTCCTGAAGAACTTCAAGGACAAGCGCGTCGCGATCATCAACGACAAGGGCGCCTACGGCAAGGGTCTGGCCGATTCCTTCAAGGCAACGCTCAACGCCGGCGGCATCAAGGAGGTGCTCGACGACTCGCTGACCCCTGGCGACAAGGACTTCAGCGCGCTGACAACCCGCCTCAAGGCCGAGAAGGTCGACGTCGTCTATTTCGGCGGCTATCACCCGGAAGGCGGTCTGCTGGCCCGCCAGCTGCATGATCTCTCCGTCAATGCGGTCATCATCGGCGGCGATGGCCTCTCCAACAGCGAGTTCTGGAACATCGGCACCGATGCCGCCGGCGGCACGATCTTCACCAACGCGGTCGACGCGACCAAGAGCCCGGATTCCAAGGCGGCAGCCGATGCGCTGAAGGCCAAGGGCATCCCGGCCGAAGCCTTCACGCTCAACGCCTACGCCGCAGTCGAAGTCCTGAAGGCAGGCATCGAGAAGGCCGGCAGCGCCGAAGATTCCGAAGCCGTCGCCAAGGCGCTGAAGGGCGGCGAGCCGATCTCGACCACCATCGGCAAGCTGACCTACGGCGAAACCGGTGACCTGACCTCGCAGAGCTTCGCGCTCTACAAGTGGGAAGGTGGCAAGATCGTTCCGGCCGAGTAAGCCTTCGATCTCGCGGATGGATCGCCGGGCGTCCCTTTGGGGCGCCCGGTTTTCGTTTGTGGACCAGCCGGCAAGCCGATCTCGCTTTGTCTGACACATGGGTTATAACTGGACAAACGCCAGCACGAGGATGCCCATGACCGCCAAGCTCGAACGCCTCATCGACCAGGGAACGGGCCAACTGCCTGCCGATATCGTGCTGAAAGGCGGGCGCTTCTTCGATCTCGTTACGGGCGAACTTGTGGCATCGGATATCGCTATCGCCCAAGACCGTATCGTCGGCACATGCGGCAACTACGATGGCGAAACCGAGATCGATATCTCAGGCAAGATCGTCGTGCCTGGCTTCATCGACACGCATCTCCACATCGAATCCTCGCTGGTGACACCGCACGAGTTCGACCGCTGCGTCCTGCCCTATGGCGTCACAACTGCCATCTGCGATCCGCATGAGATCGCCAATGTCCTTGGCATCGAAGGCATTCAGTATTTCCTGGATTCGTCCCTCGAGACGATCATGGACATCCGCGTCCAGCTTTCTTCCTGCGTGCCCGCCACGCACCTGGAAACGTCGGGCGCCGATCTGCCGATCGAGCGGTTGTTGCCCTTCCGCCGTCATCCGAAAGTCATTGGCCTTGCAGAGTTCATGAATTTCCCCGGCGTGATCCACAAGGATCCCGTCTGCTTGGCCAAACTCGACGCCTTCCAGGGCGAGCATATCGATGGCCACGCGCCCCTGCTCTCGGGCAACGACCTGAACGGCTATCTCGCCGCCGGCATCCGCACCGAGCACGAATGCACGAGTGCTGCAGAAGCGCTGGAAAAGATCCGCAAGGGGATGCACATCCTCGTGCGCGAGGGTTCAGTGTCGAAAGATCTCGCGGCCCTGATGCCCATTATCACCGAACGCCTGTCGCCGCACCTTGCGCTCTGCACCGACGACCGCAATCCGCTCGACATCGCCGAGCACGGCCACCTTGACTACATGATCCGCACCGCGATCAAGAACGGCGTCGAGCCGCTGGCTATCTACCGCGCCGCATCGATTTCGGCTGCGCGGGCCTTCGGACTGAGAGATCGCGGCCTCGTCGCCCCCGGCTGGCGCGCGGACCTCGTGGTGATCGACAGCCTGGAAAACTGCCGCGCCGATATCGTTTTTGTGGCCGGACGCGAGGTAACCGCCGAACTCTTTGCCACCCGCAAACCGGTGGAGCCCGTCGGCCTCGACAGTGTGAAGGCCAGGCCCGTCAACGCCGCTCATTTCGGCGTGCCGGTCGCCGATGGAGAAACGCCCGTCATCGGCGTCACCCCCGGCAAGATCATCACCGAATATCGCCGCTACCGGCTTCCCGTGAAGGGCAACCAGACCGACGTCGACCTCGGCAACGACATCGTCAAGGTCGCCGTTATCGAGCGGCATGGCAAGAACGGCAACCATGCCAACGGCTTCGTTCAGGGCTTCGGCCTGAAGAAGGGTGCGATCGCCTCGACCGTCGGCCATGACAGCCACAACATCTGCGTCGTCGGCGTCAGCGAGGACGACATGGCGCTCGCCGCCAATCGCCTCGGCGAAATCAACGGCGGCTTCGTGGTCGTCGAGGATGGCAGGGTCACAGGCGAGATCGCCCTGCCCGTTGCAGGGCTGATGAGCCTTGAGCCCTACGAGACGGTGCGCGACACGCTCCACCACCTTCGCCAAGCCGCCTACGCGCTTGGCACGACGTTGGAAGAACCCTTCCTGCAGGTCGCCTTCCTGCCGCTGCCGGTCATCCCGCACCTGAAGATCTCCGACCGCGGAATGGTGGATGTCGACAAGTTCGCGTTGATCGTGTGAGCGCCTAGCCCGCCACCCGCGCGCAGAACGCATCCAGCGCCGCCAGCTTGATCGGCCCGGTTCCGGTCACCGCCTCGAAGCCAGGTATCGCCAGCCGCTCTCCGATCACCATTCCCGCTGGCGGAACGAACTGTGCGGGCTTGCGCGTCAGGTTGAAGACGAAGAGCAGCTTTTCGCTTCCCTTCGAACGCGTGAAGGCCAGAAGATCTTGATTGGTTCCAATGAACTCCATGGTGCCGTCGAGCAGCGCCGGGTGGCCTTTGCGGAATCTGAGCGTCTGCCGGTAGTGATGCAGGACGGAATGCGGATCACTCTCCTGCGTATCGATCGAAAGTGCTGCCTGCTCGTAAGGCACCGGCAGCCAGGATTTCTCGGCCGTCGTAAAGCCGGCATGCGCCTTGGCCGCCTCCCAGGGCATCGGCGTGCGGCACCCGTCACGCCCCTTGAAGGCCGGCCAGAAGCGAATGCCGTAGGGGTCGCGCAGGTCCTCGAAGGCAAGCTGTGCCTCCGGAAGGCCAAGCTCTTCACCCTGATAGAGGCAGATCGAGCCCCGCAGTGCCGCCAGCACCGACATGGCGAGCTTGGCGATAACAGGTCGCTCCGCTTCCGTCTTGGCAAAGCGGCTGACATGGCGGTTGACGTCGTGGTTGGAGAAGGCCCAGCAGACCCATCCATCTGCGACCGACTTCTGGAAGGCGTCGACGCAACTGCGGATATGCGTGGCGGTGAAATCCGGCCCGAGCAGATCGAAGGTGTAGCACATGTGCAGCTTGTCGCCGCCGGTTGTATAGGCGGCCACGGTCTTCAACGAGCGGGCGCCGTCACCGACCTCGCCGACCGTCGTGCGTGCCTCGTAGCGATCGAGCAGAGCCCGGAACCGCTGGAGGAAGCCGATATTCTCCGGCTGCGTCTTGTCATGGAGGTGATTCTGCATGCCATAGGGGTTCGTATCCGGCGCATCGAGGCCGGCGTCACTCTCGTCAGGCGCGTGCGCAGGGTTGTCGCGAAGCAGCTTGTCGCAGAAGTAATAGTTGACGGTATCGAGGCGGAAGCCGTCGACGCCGCGGTCGAGCCAGAACTTCACCGTGGCAAGCACGGCATCCTGAACCTGCGGGCTGTGGAAGTTGAGATCCGGCTGCGAGGTCAGGAAGTTGTGCTGGTAGTACTGCCGGCGCACGCCGTCCCATTCCCAGCCGGGTCCGCCGAAGATCGAGAGCCAGTTGTTGGGCGCAGTGCCGTCCGGTTTCGGGTCGGCCCAGACATACCAGTCCGCCTTCGAATTGGTCCGGCTCGAGCGGCTCTCGATGAACCAGGGATGAACGTCCGACGTATGCGAGATCACCTGGTCGATGACGACCTTGATGCCGAGCCCGTGAGCCGCGGTCATCATCTCGTCGAAATCGGCAAGAGTGCCGAAAATCGGATCGACATCGCAATAGTCCGAAACATCGTAGCCCATATCGGCCATGGGCGATTTGAAGAACGGCGACAGCCAGATGGCATCGACACCGAGGCTGGCGATATAGGGCAATCGCCGAGTAATGCCCTTGAGATCGCCCAAGCCATCTCCGTTCGTATCCTGAAAGGAACGTGGATAGACCTGATAAATCACTGCACCCCGCCACCAGTCCGCCGTCTTGTCCGCAACCGCCACCGTTCATCTCCTGCATTCATGCAATGACGTTGCACACTAAAGCGGGTGGGACAAAAAACAACCTTCAGCCGGAAGCGTCCCCAATGGCCCCGCCAATCCAACCGATTATCAGATCCAAAGCCGCCAGTTCGTAGCTTGTCAGCGAAGTGCTCTGCGCGTATCAGCGAAAGGAGAAAATTCGGGGAGGCTTTCTGTGAGCGGGCGTTTTCTATCGATCGGTGAATGCATGGTGGAGCTTTCGCAGGCCGGCGCCGGCTTGCTGCGCAAGGGCTTCGCCGGCGATACGCTGAACACCGCCTGGTATGCTCGCGCCTGCCTGCCGGCCGATTGGTCGGTGGAGTATTTTACCGCGCTCGGTGACGAACCTATGTCCGATGAGATGATCGCCTTCTTCAAGGAAGCCGGCATCGGCACCGCGTTTATCAGGCGCATCAAGGGCAAGGCGCCCGGTCTCTACATGATCAGTCTGAAGGATGGCGAACGCTCCTTTAGTTACTGGCGCGACAACTCCGCGGCTCGCCAATTGGCAGCTGATGCGGAACTTTTGCGCGAGGCGATCGAGGCCTGCGACGTCATCTATTTCTCCGGCATCACGCTTGCGATCCTGTCGCGCAATGACGCCGACACGTTGCTGGCCGAGGTTCGCCGTGCCAAGGCGGCCGGCAAGATTGTTGCCTTCGACCCCAACATTCGCCCACGGCTCTGGTCGGGCTATGACGTGATGCATGCGACAATCAGCGAAGGCGCGCGCGCCTCTTCCCTGGTGCTGCCGAGTTTTGATGACGAGGCAACTCACTTCGGCGACGTCTCGATAGCGGCAACGATCCAGCGGTATCGCACACTTGGGGCTGCCGATGTCGTCGTCAAGAATGGCGCGGAAGGCGCTACGCTGAGTTTCGATGGCGTGGAGAACTTCGTCCCGGCTGAAAAGGTCGAGCAGGTCGTCGACACGACAAGCGCCGGTGACAGTTTCAATGGCGCATTTCTCGCACGCTATCTCGAGACCAGGAACGCTGCGGCCGCAGCCGCATTTGCCGCAAAGGTCGCCGCACGCGTCGTCAGCGAACACGGCGCCCTCGTCGCACGGGAAAAGCTCGGCCTGAAGAAGGCCTAGGCAGCACCGCGCCCCGCTAAAGACCACTCATCTGTCGGCGTAACGCGACTGTAATATTTCCATCATCGACGGCCGCCAGAATAGGAAGCGCGGGAATCGAGTCTCCGGGCCTACCCGGAATTGAGCCGGCGCCCCGCGGCGCGGCGTGGATGGAATTGGGGCGTGCTGCAACATATGTCGGATGTTGGAAGCGACGAAAGCCTGGCTATGTCTCGGCAGGGCGTGGCGGAACGGCTGGTTATTGTCAGTGATGCCTGGCATCCTCAGGTCAACGGCGTCGTTCGCTCGATCGAGAATACCAATCGCGAACTCGCGAAGATGGGCATCGAGGTGGCGATGGTGACGCCGCAGGGCTTTCACAGCATCCCCTGCCCCACCTATCCTGAAATTCGCCTTTCGATCGCCAATTATCGCCGCGTCGCGCGCGAGATAGAAAAGCACATGCCGTCCTACGTTCACATCGCGACGGAAGGCCCTTTGGGTCTCACGGCGCGGCGCTGGTGCCTGAGGAACCGCATGCCGTTTTCCACCAGCTATCACACCCGCTTTCCGGAATATGTCTCGGCGCGCCTGCCGGTACCGAAAAGCTGGCTCTACGCTTTCGTCCGCTGGTTCCACAATTCGGGTGCGGGCTGCATGGTCGCAACGCCAAGTCTTGCGCGTGAGCTCTCCGAGAAGGGTATCCGCAACCTGATGCCATGGAGCCGCGGCATCGACGCCGGCCAGTTCCACCCGACACCGCTGGAAGATGCACCGTTCGGACTGCCCCGCCCGGTCTTCATGACGGTTGGCCGGGTAGCATTGGAGAAGAACCTCCCGGCCTTTCTGGATCTCGACCTGCCCGGATCGAAAGTCGTCGTGGGTGACGGACCGGCCCGCGCCGAACTCGAGAAGCGCTATCCGGATGTACTTTTCACCGGTCTGAAAGTCGGCGAGGAACTGGCAAAGACCTATGCCCAGGCGGACGTCTTCGTCTTCCCATCGCTGACGGATACGTTCGGCAATACGATTCTGGAGGCGCTTGCCTCCGGCGTTCCCGTCGCTGCCTACCCCGTGACTGGGCCGCTCGACATCATCGGCGAAGACAACGAGGTCGGCGCACTCGACAACGACCTGAGGACAGCCTGCTTGGCGGCTCTGTCTGCTTCGCGCGAAAAGGCCCGTGAACTTGCCCAGCGATATTCCTGGGAAGCGGCGACCACGCAGTTCATCAACAACATTCGCGCCGCCAACGGCGTCATCACGCCAAAATGGAAAAAGGCTTGGCAGTTTGCCGCCAAGTCGCTGCCAAGAACGAAAAAGCCCGGCGAGGCCGCCGGGCCTATCTCCTCAGGAACCTGATCCCGTCATTTCCTGAGCGCGTCGCGCAGCGTCTGGTTGGCGACGGAAATCGCGCTGCGCACCGCCGGCGTCTCGGCAATGGCGTTCAGAAGCACGAAGTCGTGGATCGTGCCGTTGTAGCGGATCGAGGTCACCTTCACGCCGGCCTGGCTCAGTTTCCGGCCATAGGCCTCGCCTTCATCGCGCAGCACGTCGTTCTCATCGGTGATGATCAGTGCCGGCGGCAGACCGTTCAATTGATCGAGCGACGCCTGCAGCGGTGAAGCCGTCGGCTCCTTGCGCTTGGCTTCATCAGGCAGATAGGCGTTCCAGAACCACTTCATCGCTTCCTTGGTCAGCCACGGGCCATTGGCGAACTGATTGTAGGAGCCGGTCTCGAAGTTGGCGTCGGTCACCGGATAGAAGAGAACCTGCTGATCGATTGCCGGGCCGCCGCGCTCCTTGGCAAGCAAGGTGACTGCCGCCGTCATATTGCCGCCCACACTATCGCCGGCCACCGCCAGGCGGCTCGCATCGACATTGAATTCCTTCTCGTGCTCGGCAACATATTTCGTGGCGGCATAGGTCTGTTCGATCGCGATCGGATAACGCGCTTGCGGTGAGCGCTCGTAGTCGACGAAGACGACGGCGGCCTTGGCGCCATTGGCAATCTCGCGGACGAGCCGGTCATGCGTGTCGGCATCGCCGAGAACCCAACCGCCGCCGTGGAAATACATGACGACAGGAAGCTCGCCCTTCGCGCCTTCCGGACGAACGATGCGCAACTTGATGCTGCCGGTCGGACCGGCCTTGATCGTCAGGTTCTCTTCCTTGGCGGCGAGCTTCCTGACGTCGCCCTTCTGCGCGCCGGCAAGAACGCCGCGGGCGTCGGACGGAGACAGCGTATAGATCGGCTTGGCGCCGGCCAGCGCGTCGATGAACTTTTGGGTCGTCGGTTCCAGCACCGGATCGGCAGCGGCGCCGAAGGCGGTGGCTGCCAGGATGGTTGCTGCGCAGACTGCGGTCTTGATGGTCGACATCGTCTTGTCCTTTTGGTTGCGGTTCGTTGTGAACACGCATTATATTTATCGAACGATTATTTATTACGCGATATAAATCTGAGCATGGCAGCCATGCAAAAAGTATGCTTGCGACTATTTATCGTGCGATATATTATTGTGCGATTTTGGAGATCACGATATGAGCGACGACCTGAATCTCGACGATTTCATCTGTTTCGCCCTCTACACCGCGAACCACGCGATGAACCGCGTCTACAAGCCGATGCTGGACGCACTGAACCTGACCTATCCGCAATACCTGGTCATGGTCACGCTCTGGAAGGAAGATAGCCAGACGGTGGGTGCCATCGGCGCGAAACTGCTCCTCGAATCGAGCACCCTCACCCCCCTCCTCAAGCGTCTGGAAGCGACCGGCTACGTCAAGCGTGAACGCGGCATGGACGACGAACGTGTCGTCATTATCCGGCTGACCGAGGAAGGCCGGGAACTTAGAAAGCGCGCAGCTTCCATCCCCGGCTGCATCGTCAGCGCGTCGGGCCAGGAATTCGCTGAACTGAAGCGGCTAAGGGCGGAGGTTGTTGCGCTACGCGATGCGTTGGAGCGCAGCGCAACCTGAACTCGCTCTATCAGGTCCGTTTCTTCTTTGATTCGTACGGATTGTCAGGCGAGCGGTAGTGAATGCGGATCGGCACGCTCGGCATGTCGAAATCAGCACGCAGGCCATTGATCAGATAACGCGTATAGGATTCCGGAAGCGCGTCCGAACGCGTACAGGAGATCATGAAGGCCGGCGGACGCGCCTTCACCTGCGTCATATACTTGAGCTTGATGCGGCGGCCGGAAACGGCCGGCGGCGGGTGCTGGACCTGCTGCTGTTCCAGCCAGCGATTGAGACGTGCCGTCGAAATACGCTTGTTCCAGACCTTGTCCGTGTCAATGATCGACTGCATCAGCTTGTCGAGACCGCGGCCCGTCTGGCCGGAAATCGGCACGGCGCGGATGCCGCGCGCTTGCGGCAGCAGCCGGTCGGTCTTTTCACGCAGGTCAGCCAGGACGGCCTGTGGATCCTCGATCATGTCCCACTTGTTGAAGGCGAGAACGGCAGCCCGGCCCTCGCGCAGCACGAGATCGACAATGTGCAGGTCCTGCTTCTCGAACGGGATCGTCGCATCAAAGACGATGACGACGAGTTCGGCAAATCGGATGGCGCGCAGCGTATCGGCAACGGAGAGCTTTTCCAGCTTCTCGATCACCTTCGCCTTGCGGCGCATGCCTGCCGTGTCGAACATCTTGATGGTGCGACCGCGCCAGTCCCACTCCACGGAGATGGAATCGCGCGTGATGCCGGCTTCCGGTCCGGTCAGCAGCCGGTCTTCACCGAGGAAGCGGTTGATCAGCGTCGACTTGCCGGCATTCGGGCGGCCGACGATCGCCACACGCAGCGGCTTGCTGTCGTCGTAAGCCGGCTCTTCCTCTTCTTCGCCGTCGGCACCGGTCGACTGCGGGATATCGACGTCGGTGACGGCGACATCTTCCTTCGGCGGAAACGCACGCTCCTCGCCAAGGGCTGCAACGATCGCGTCACGCAGGTCGAGCATACCCTGTCCGTGTTCGGCCGAAATCGGCGTGGGCTCCCCGAGGCCCAGCGAGTAGGCATCGTAGAAACCAGCGTCGGAGCCGCGCGCCTCGGACTTGTTGGCGACCAGTATCACCGGTTTGCCGCGACGGCGCAGCATTTCGGCAAGCGCCGTATCGACCGGCGTCAGACCGGTCTTGGCATCGACGACGAACAGAGAGAGATCGGCTTCGTCGATCGCGGCCTCGGTCTGCGCGCGCATGCGGCCCTGCAGGCTCTCTTCGTGGGCCTCCTCAAGGCCAGCGGTATCGACGATGGTAAAGCGCAGGTCGATCAGCCGCGCGTCGCCGGGGCGGCGGTCGCGGGTGACACCCGGTGTGTCATCGACGAGCGCCAGCTTCTTTCCAACCAGACGGTTGAAAAGCGTCGACTTGCCGACATTCGGGCGACCGACGATGGCGACCGTGAAGCTCATTGAAATTCCTTACATTCAGCCCTATGCGGCGGGCGCCTTGCCGGATGCGGTGATGTTATCAAGCATCATCTGGGCACGATTGGCAACATTGCGGGGGCTCTGCGCGTCGTCGGCGATCGCCTTGAACCACTGGCGCGCCTGCGCCATATTGCCGGCCTTGTAGGCGGCAAGACCGAGCGCTTCGCGGGCCGAGTGGCGGAAGGCGTTGCTGGGCACTGCCATTTCCTCGACCTGGGCGGAAACCTGCTCGTAGGTGCCGCCTTCGATCAGCAGCCAGCCGGCGCGCATCTTGGCGGCGTCGCGAACCGCCTGCGGCGCTGCTGTGTCCTTGCCGATCGCGTCGAAAGCGGCAACGGCGCCCGCTGCGTCGCCCTTTTGCGCCAGCACGGTCGCCGAGCGCATACGCGCAAGGATCGGATAGGCTCCGTGACCTTCCTTCTCCAGCTTCGCGAGGGCAGCGAGTGCCTCGTCGGTCTTGTTCTCGTCGGCGAGTTTCATGGCAGCGATGAACTGGTCGCCGGTACCGGAGGACTTGTTGTCGTCCCAATACTCGTAGGCCTTGTAGCCGATGGTACCGAGAACGATGAGGACAGCGAGCGCAATCAGGTAGCGGCCGAACCGGCGCCATGCGCCCTTCACCTGGTCGGAACGCAGTTCCTCATTGACTTCACGAATGAAGCTGTCGTCGTTGAATGCCATTCTCGTCTCCGGCCACGGATATGCTTCGGCATGCGGGTTGCACGCACATTGTGGGGCCTTCTACCCCATTTTTCAGCAGTTGTAAGGGGGATCGGAAAGATTCGTCACATTACGATCGGGGCCACGCCAATCAACAACTCGTGCAGCTTGAACGTGATGAGTGCCCAGGCAACGACGCCGATGATCGCGGCATAGAGGTCATATTTGCCGGAGACGAAGGGCCGACGGGTAAGCTCACCGGCGCGCTCACGGCGCTTCAGCGCAATGCGGAGGATGACGCCCCATGCAAGGAAGGCGCCGAACAGCAGCACCGAGGAGGTCTCGCCGTTTGCCAGCAGATGCGACAGTGCCCAGATCTTCACCGACAAAACCATCGGATGCTTCGTCTTGACCGCGATATGCCCCGCCGGCAGCAGCGAGGCGGCCAGACAGATCATGGCGAGCAACGTTAGCGTCAGAGCGATGTGCGCCATCCAGACCGGCGGATCGTAGAGCATGCCAGTCACCTGGCGGGCCTGACCGAAGCCGTAGATCAGCAGGATCAGGGACAGGATGCTGACGACAGAGTAGACGCCTTTCCAGCCGCTCTCGCCGAGACGGTCGATCATGGATTGGCGAAGACCGGGCGCAATCACACGTATCAGATGAAGCCCAAGGAAAATGACGATCCCGACGATGAGCAATGCCATGGTGATCTCCTGTGCGTTTTCCGAGACTTAGCCGGAGACACGCAAAAACGCCAGCGTCACCGCAGCTTCGCCGCATTTCTGTAACAGGAAAGCCGCAAACAAATTGTCGCGGTGTCTATGTTTCGTTCGTTTTTCAAAGCCTCCCTTACCCTTTCTTTGTTCATTCCTGGTGCAGCGGGCGCCAGCGACCAGCCGAAGCAGCTGGTGATCATCTCGTTCGACGGCGCACACGACAACGCGCTCTGGCAAAAGAGCCGTGAGATGGCGGCGAAAAACGGCGCGCATTTCACCTACTTCCTCTCCTGCACTTTCCTGATGAACCTGGCAGCGAAGAAGGCCTATCAGGCGCCGCACCAGAAACAGGGCAAGTCGAATGTGGGCTTTGCCCAGAGCGACGATGAGATCCGCGAGCGGCTCGGCAATATCTGGCACGCCCATCTTGAGGGCCACGACATTTCGAGTCATGCCTGCGGCCACTTCGATGGCCGCCAGTGGAGCGAAGCCGACTGGTCGAAGGAGTTCGCGACCTTCCACGCCACGCTGAAAAACGCCTGGAAGAGCGTCGACCTGGAGGAGCCGAAAGGCTGGCAGGATCTGGTCGACCGAGGCATCCGCGGCTTCCGTGCCCCCTATCTCTCGGCAACGCCGGGTGCCGACATGATCGCGGCAGAGAAGAAGGCCGGCTTCGCCTATGACGCAAGCCTGGTGACGAAGGGACCGGCCATGCCCGTCGAGGAAGCCGGCATCGTCCGCTTCGGCCTGCCGCTGATCCCCGAAGGCCCGCGCGAGAAGCCGATCATCGGCATGGACTACAACCTCTTTGTTCGCCACTCCAACGGCACCGAGGACAAGGCCGATTCAAAGGCATTCGAAGACCGCTCCTATGCGGCCTTCAAGGAGGCCTTCGACAAGCAGTATGCGGGCAACCGTGTTCCGCTGCAGCTCGGCTTCCACTTCGTCGAGATGAACGGCGGCGCCTACTGGCGCGCGCTCGACAGGCTCGTCAGCGATGTCTGTCATCGCGCGGATGTCGCCTGCGTCAGCTATTCCGACGCGATTCCCATGATCGAGGCACGTGGCAAGCTGCGGGAGCAGGCACAAGCCTCGGGTCTTTAAGCGCGCATTCGGCCTCTTCCCGCTTCTTGCCGGGTGTGAAAGGCGGCGGCGTGAACACGCAACGCTCGGGCTGCCCGATCAATCTGACTCCAGAAACGCTCGGGGATCACCGGTTGGTCAAGGAGACGCTCCCCTGCATGCGCAGAACATCTGGCATCCACACGCCGACGCTGCCATAAATGAGCTTCATCGAGGGAGGCATCATGATGCAGAAGAATGCGCCGGACTTCAGCCTTCAGGGCAAGGTGACTTTGGTGACGGGAGCGAGCCGTGGTATCGGTCGAGCTTGCGCACTAGCCTGTGCCGCAGCAGGTTCCGATATTGTTTTGGGGGTCCGCGATGTCGCGGCGTCGGCGGGCCTGGTTGCCGAACTCGAGGGTGCGGGACGAAAGGTTCTCCCTGTTGAACTCAACATTCCCAATAAGGCCCACATCGCACAAGCCGTCGAGGCGGCGCTTACGACGTTCGGTCGGATCGACGTCCTCGTCAACAACGTCGGCGTGGCGCCGGGCAATCTCGCGGAGCTCGTTGAGGAGAAGGACCTTGACGAGATACTCGATGTCAACATCAAGGGCACTTTCCTGATGACGCAGGCCGTTGGCCGTCACATGATCGAGCGCAATAGCGGCCGAATCATCAACATCAGCTCACAGGCCGGTACCGTGGCACTGCGCGGCGAGGCAATCTATTGCATGAGCAAGGCGGCAATTAATCACCTCACGCGCTGTCTTGCGGCTGAATGGGCACGCTATGATGTCACCGTAAATACCGTATCGCCGACGTTCATCCACACGGATGGTACAGCACCGTTTCTATCCGATGCCGACAACCACAAAGCAACGCTTGGTCACATTCCACTTGGCCGGATCGGCGAAACCGATGATGTGGTGGGTGCCGTCGTTTTCCTTGCATCGCCGGCCGCGAGCCTAATCACAGGCGCGAACCTGCTGGTGGACGGCGGATGGTCCGTCGCCTGAGGTCGAGGCGCTCCTGGAGTGGCCAGTCTTACGCGGACGAAAACGGCAATCTCCCCGGATAAGGATCGCCTTACGGCAAAGGCGGTGGCGATCTAAGATTTCGACCACCAGCGAGAAGCAACCGCCGTGCGCCTCTAGCCTAAAGCCAGAAACGACAGCAACGAAGTGAGGACGCCTGCCTTGCGGTCCATAGCTTTCCGCCACGGCCATCTGGTCCGTTTGCCATGAACGCTTATGCGACTAGTTCTTATACTAGGTTACCCTCCTCTCATTGGCAGAGAGAAAACGACCGGGAGCAAGCCATGTGCCGAAATATCAAACCGCTGTTCAATTTCGATCCGCCAGCGACAGACGAGGAGATCCATGATGCCGCGCTTCAATTCGTGCGCAAGTTGAGCGGCACCACCAGGCCATCGAAACGCAATGAGGCCGCGTTCGAGCACGCGGTCATTTCGATTGCGAGATGCGCCCACGAGCTGCTCAATTCGCTGGAGACTTCTCAACCGCCTCGCGATCGTGAGGAAGTAGCTGCAAAGGCCCGCGCGAGAACTGCAATCCGGTTCGCGTAAGAGAGTCCTGTCGCGCACAGGAGATCATCGTTCGGGTCGACGAGGTGAACATCCGGCCAGCGAAAGGTCAGGTTCAACAGACCGAGCCGGTCAATCAACGGCCACCCTTGGCGCAAAGGCCGTCTGCGCCCTCGCCAAGGCATGGCAGCATTTATGACCGAGTTCCGGCTTTCTGCAGCCGACGACGTCAGCCGTCGGCGTGGATGATGCCGGCCTCACGCTCCAGGTAGCGCTGGTCGATATCAGGCAGCGGCTCACCCTCGATCGCGGATTCGAAAGTGCGCAGGCGCTTGTAGATCGACAGGAGCTCAACGATCGTCGTCCAGGAATTGACGAGATACTGGAACGAGCCGCGCACCTGATCGAAAACATTGTTGATCTGCGTCATCAGGCCGAGCGTCAGCTTACCGGCGACGATCGACGGCACAAGCACGATCAGGCTGAACAGGTTGTCGGCCTGCAGATAGAAGATGCGGGCGACGTTGAAATACATGTAGTGAAAATAGAGGCGGAAGTAGTTGCGGCGCACGTTGGCGAAGAGTTCGGCCACCGTCGGCGGCGTCGCGCGGTCCGCATGGTCCTCACCGTAGACGAGCTCCTTGCGATAGGACGCTTCGACGCGCTGGTTGCGGAACTCGAGCCCCGGCAGCTTGATGCCGACGAGCCCCAGGAACACGGTTCCGAAGATCGACCAGAAGATCGCCGCCCAGACGAGCGCATGCGGCACTTCGCCAATCAGCGGCAGCTCGGTGATGTTGGCACCGATCTTGAACAGCACCGGCAGGAACGCGATCAGCGTCATGACCGAGCTGACGAGGCTGACGCCGAGGCTTTCAACCGTGGAGGAGAAGCGCATCGTGTCTTCCTGAACACGCTGCGAGGCACCCTCGATGTGTCGAAGCTTCGGCCAGTGCGCCATGTAGTATTCGTTCATCGCCGTGCGCCAGCGGAATATCCAGTGGCTGACGAAGAACAGGTTCAGCACGCCGACGGTGATTGCCACGAAAGCGATGCCGGCAAAGCCCAGCATGCCGAGGTAGAGCTGTGCCGCGGTGACTGGCGCCGTCTTCGCGAGCGCCTGCTGGATCAGGTCGTAGAACGGTCCGTACCAGGCGTTGATGGCAACGCTGACCTGCACCGAGAAATAGGTGTTGAAGATGATCAGCGCGGAGCCGAGCACCGACCACATCTGCCAGCGGTGCGGGCTGTAGGCGAACCAGAAGCCGGCAAAGAGCGCGACCGCCAACACATAGTAGATGTAGAACCATAGGAACGGGGCCGACCAGAAGACAGACACACCAATCGGCGATTCCAGACCTGGTGCCAGCGGCGGCAGACCAATTGCTGCGCCGAGGCCGGAACCCACGAAATACCAAAAGAGAACGGCAAGAAGCGCCCAAGCAACAGCTGAGATGAAGAAGAGCCTAGGCTTGGGGAAGTAGGATACGAACACGGGAGAGGTTGCTTTCCTGAACTGGAGTCTTCGGAGTCTCTAACAGACCAATTGCGGCGAAAACTACGGCAGTTCGCAAAGAGCGGCAATGGGCTCGCCCCATTGTTACGCACTTGTAACGCGCTACGACAACTTCCTGGCGACCGGTATAACCAGCGCCGCACACACGAGCAGCGCTGCGGCCGCGGCATAGGTCGGCGTCGTGAAGCTGCCCGTTTGCTCGGCCATCCACCCCGCGACAATGGGGCCGATGATCTGCCCGACCCCGAAGGCGGCCGTCATCGTCGCGAGTATCCGGCGCGGGCTGGCCGGCGAAAGTTTGCGGCCGATCTGCAGTCCATAGGCGGTAATCGCGAGGAAGGTTGCTCCAAACAGCGCGCCGCCGATAAGCGGAGCCACCGAGTGCGGCAGGAGTACGGTCGCCAGCACGCCAGCTGCCTCGATCAGCAGTGCGGCCACATACACCTTCCCCAATCCCAGCGGGCGGACGAATGGCTTCCAGGCGAAGAGCGCCACCGAAGCGGTCAGACCGGCGATGAACCAGCAGAGAAACTCGACAGTCGGTCCGGCAGCATCCATGCGCGCGATCGTGACCAGAAACGTGCCCGTGATCACATAGCCGAACCCGAACAGGCCATAAGATGCCGTGACGAGCAGCATCGGCAGGCTCCAGGCGATCCGCGGTTCCTTGCCGGTCTGTGCCGCGGCAGCCGGGCCTGCCGGCAGCAACCACCAGACCGCCAGCAGACTGACCGCCGAATAGATGGCGCCACCGATCCAGGATGCGCGCCAGGCGTCTGCGCTTCCATCAAAGAGCAGTCCCACCAGCAGCACCATAACCGATGAAAGCGCGATACCGGCGCCTGGCCCCCCGAAATGCGCCGCCTGCACGTGATCGTTGCCGGCGATCGCCCCGTGGCTGAGCACAATCTGCGAACTGAAAACGAGAGCAAAGGCGCTCGCAACGCCGGCGAGGAACCGGATGACGGCAAAGGCCGAAACCGATGTCGTCGTGGCCATGGCCGCCAGAAGGACTGCTGTGGCCGCAAGAGCAAGAAGCGCGACCTTGCGCTCGCGTCCTGTCGCCCAGCCATAGGCGGCCAGCACGGCACCGACGAGGTAACCGACGAAATTCGCCGAAGCGATGAAGCCGGCATCTGCGGCCGAAAGCGGCACGCCGCTGATCATGCTCGGCAGGATCGGCGTATAGGAAAAACGGCCGAAGCCCATGGCGGCAGCCATGGCGATAGCGCCTGCGAGGCCGGTTCGAAACAGGTTTTCGGGGAAGGTGTCATTGCGTGCCAACATGGATTGCTTATCGCGCTGCAGCATGGCGCCGACAATCAAGAATTTCTGATCGATCGATCAATCGCACGAAATCATGCATTCGCCCTTGAACGCAATTATCTTACGATATACATTTTACGACATAGTGAACGATACATCTAAGGAGTGACCTATGAGAGGTTTTAGAGGTGGAATGATGGGTGGTGGCGGTTTTCGCATGGGGCGGAAATTTGCGTCAGGCGACCTGCAACTGGTGATCCTGGCCCTGTTGGTGGAACAGCCCCGCCATGGCTACGAGCTTATCAAGCTCTTGGAAGAGCGTTCGGGTGGCTTCTATGTTCCAAGCCCGGGCGTGATCTATCCGGCACTGACCTACCTGGAAGAAACCGGCCTTGCTGACGTGGAGAGCGAGGGCACCAAGAAGCTCTATCGCATCACGGAGAGTGGCCGCAGGCTCGTCGAAGAGAACCAAACGATGATCGACATGACGCTTGGAAAATTGGAGAAGATCGGCGCGAAGATGGCGCACGTGCGCAAGATATTTGACCCCGAAAGCCGCAATGGCGATCGGGATGAGGACGGCTTTCCGGAAGACAAGAGCGAGGTCGCAACTGCGCGCATGCTGCTAAAATCGGCGCTTCGCCTGCGTTACCCCTGGTCGAAGGACGAGGCCAAGCGCATCGCTGGCATTCTGGAGCGCGCGGCCGGCGAAATTCTTGCCGGCGGCCGTTCGGGCGAGTGAGGCCTCAAGCGCCGCCTTCCGGCAGCGTCAGGATCAGCGGACCATTTCGCGTGGCGACGACCGTGTGTTCGTATTGCACGGTCGGAGCCTCAGGCTCCCCGTAGAGCGTCCAGGCGTCGTCGCCCCCCTCCGCCCATGTTGCGCCAAGCGAGAGGAACGGCTCGACCGTGAAGACAAGGCCTTCCGTTATCATCCGCTTCTCGGATGGATCCGGCCAGGTCGAGAGCTCGGCCGGCTCCTCATGCAGCGAACGGCCGATCCCGTGGCTCGCCAGATTGGCGACGAGGGTATAGCGGTTTTTCAGGGCGAAGGCGCCGACGGCCTGGCCGATCTTGGCGAGCGGCTCGCCCGATTTCACCTGGTTTAGGCCAACCCACAGCGCCCTTTTGCCGTCGCGGCAGAGCTTTTCGATCTTCGCCTTGTGCGGTGGAAGACTGAAGGACGCGCCGGTATCGGAAAAGAATCCATCCTTCTCGGCGGAGACGTCGATATTGACGAGATCTCCCGGGCGAATGATGCGCGGCCCCGGAATGCCATGGGCGATCTCTTCGTTGACGCTGATGCAGGTAGCCCCGGGAAACTGATAGCAAAGCTCGGGCGCGGAGCGTGCGCCGGCCTCCTCGAGCACCTTGCGGCCGATCTGATCGAGCTCCAGCGTCGTGATGCCGGGCTCCAGTGAAGCCCCCATCACCTGCAGGGCATTGGCGCAGATACGGCCGATTTCCTTCAGCTTGAGAAGTTCGTCTTCGTTTTCGATGATCATGAATCTCTACCCGGCCTTCTTCGGCCGGTCGGCCGGCTCTCGATCAGAATGAGAGCACGACGGCGTTGGGAATCCAATTCATCCTTTACGGCATCATGCTCCAGCTTCAGGCGGTGGCTTTCGCCTCTTCGTCGCTTTCAGTCAATGCCTTTCTGACGATCGGCGCGACTTTCGTGCCGTACAATTCGATGCCGCGCATGATCTGATCATGGGGCATCAGGCCGATCGCCATCTGCAGCAAAAAGCGGTCGTTCTTGAAGAGCCGGTGATGCGCGATGATCTTTTCCGCCACCAGTTCCGGCTCACCGACGAAGAGCGCGCCGTTCGGCCCGCGCGATATGTCGAAATGCGCCCGGTTCGTCGGTCCCCAGCCACGTTCGCGGCCGATCCGGTTCATGACCTCGGCCTGCGGGCCGTAGAACTGATCGGCAGCAACGTCCGTCGTGTCCGCAATGAACCCGTGGACGTTGATGCTGGTCTTGAGCTTCGACGCCTCCTGCCCGGCCCGGCGGGCCGCCTCGCGGTAGAGATCAAACAGCGGTGCGAAGCGCCGTGGCTCGCCGCCGATGATCGCCAGCGCCACCGGCAGGCCCATCGCGCCTGCACGCGCTACCGATTGCGGCGTGCCGCCGACGGCGATCCACAAAGGCAAGGGATCCTGCAGCGGCCGCGGATAAACCCCGCGCCCATTGATCGGCGCGCGCAGTTCGCCCGACCAACTGACCGTCTCGTTGTCGCGCAGGGCCACCAGCAGGTCGAGCTTTTCCTCGAACAACTGATCGTAATCTTCCAGATTGTAGCCGAAGAGAGGGAAGGACTCGATGAACGAGCCTCGCCCCGCCATGATCTCGGCACGTCCATTGGAAAGCAGATCGAGTGTCGCGAACTGCTGGAAGACCCGCACGGGATCGTCCGAGCTCAGCACGGTCACCGCACTGGTCAGCCGGATGTTCTTGGTCTTCACGGCAGCGGCAGCCAAAGCGACGGCGGGAGCGGAAGCCGCATAGTCTGGCCGGTGATGCTCGCCCAACCCGAACACATCGAGCCCGACCTGATCGGCGAGTTCGATTTCTTCGAGCAGATGCTTCAGTCGCTCGGCCCCTTCCTCACCCTTGCCTCGGCTCGGATTCGGGTTCACGTCGGCAAAGGTGTAGAGGCCTAGTTCCATGGCTCGCATCCCGTTGAATCTACAGATGGAGATAAGGATGGAGCGGCCTCAGCGCAAATATAAATTCTGGAACCGATCGTTCGAGAATATCGATAGGCAGCACCGCCGCGACCCGGGGATCGCGGCGAACTTTGATTCTGAAATCAACGACTTCAAAGCTTGAATGGAATCATTTTCCGAACGGCTTCGTATCTGAGATAAAGACCTCCCCAGGCAATCAGCCCGAGATAAACGCCGAACAGCAGGTGCGAAAAGATCGGGCTCCCGACGCGCAGATGCGTCGCGATCGCACCGCCGAGCAAACCCGTAAGCAGGATCGCCCCGAGCACCGACGTGCGTGGAATTGCGTAAAGCAGCGCGCACAACAGCGTCACGATACCCAGACCTCGGGCCAGCATCGGATCGCCCGAGTAGCCGAGCGCCGTCATCGTTTCCGTAACCGGCGCGATCGGCACAAGCTTGATCGCCCCGTCGAAAACGAGAAAGGCGACGATCAGCCCGCTCATGACAGTGCCGGTGACGGTTTGCCAACGCGGAAGCCGCGCATGTGAATCAACAATTGCAGACATGCCCCTATCCCCCTGTTTCGATTCCCGATTTCAGATCCTGGGAAGCAGCTCGGCGAGCTGGTCGGCGCATTTGCCCCAGCCCTCGTGGAAGCCCATCTGCTCGTGCTGTTCCTTGTCGGCCGCCGTCCAATGCCGGGCTTTGGCGGTGTATTTCGTGCGCCCGTTGCCGAGGTCTTCGAGCACAATGATGCCGACGAAGAACGGCTTTTCGGACGGTACCCAGGCGCTGGTGAAAGCGTCAGTGAAGACGATCTTCTCGTTTTCGACGATCTCCAGATAGACGCCGCGGTTGGGAAATTCCTGGCCTTCGGGGCTGCGCATGACGATGAGGTTTGATCCGCCCGGGCGTAGATCGACCTCCACATCAGACAGGGTCCAGGGACGCGGGACGAACCATTCCTTCATCAAGGCAGGATCGGTCCAGGCCTTGAAAATCTTCTCGCGCGGGGCATCGAATTCACGGACGAGAATCAGTTCATGTTGAGCTTCTGCGGTCATTTCAGCCTTCCTCCTGTTGAGCGAAACCTGTTTTCGATCAGGTTGTTACAAGGACGTGGGAGATTTTCCGGTTCCGACAACCGGATCTGACTTTTTGAGAATTATTTCGCGATCGGTTGCGCGGCCCCATGGACGAGGCTGTCGATCTGTTGGCGGATGTGGGCGGCTTCCGCTGCGGAATGAGCAAGCGCAATGGCGCGGTCGAACGCCTCATGCGCCTCGTGAGCGCGGCCGAGCTGCTTTAGCAAGCCGCCACGCAGGCCGTGGTAATAGAAGTAACCGCCGAGCATTTCGCCGAGTGTTTCGACGAGCGCCAGCGCTTCTTCCGGCCCTCTGAGCTTCGAGACGGCAACGGCGCGGTTAAGCGTAATGACAGGCGACGGCTGAACACGCTCCAGCGCCCGATAAAGCAGCTCGATCTCTTCCCAATCGGTATCCTCGGCACGCTTGGCGCGTGAATGCAGCGCCGCGATCGCCGCCTGCAGCTGGTAGGGTCCCGGTTGGCGATGGCGGATCGCCTTGTCGAGCAGCGCCAGCGCCTCGTTGATCAGCTCGCGATTCCACAGCGAGCGATCCTGATCCTCGAGCAGCACGATGTCGTTTTCGCCGTTGAAGCGGGCCTGGCGCCGCGAAATCTGCAGAAGCATCAGCGCCAGCAGGCCCATCAGCTCGGGCTCACCGGGGAAAATGCGCAGCAGCAGCCGCGCGAGCCGGATCGCCTCGTCGCTAAAGGCACATGCTTCGTGCTTCGGATCGGCCTGGCTGTAGCCCTCGTTGAAAACAAGGTAGATCATCGTGCTGACGATCGAGAGCCGCTCGGCCCGTTCCTGCGCATCCGGCGTCTCAAAGGGCACGCCGGCCTTGGCAACGCGCGCCTTGGCTCGCGTGATCCGCTGCTCCATCGCGCTTTCGCCGACGAGGAAGGCACGCGCGATCTGCTGGACACTAAGCCCCGAGACGATGCGCAGCGCCAGTGCGATCTGCTGCGTTGCCGGCAGATCCGGATGGCAGCAGATGAAGAGCAGCCGCAGGATATCGTCGCGGTAGTTGGAATCGTCCAGCCGCTCGGCGATGTCGCTTTCGGCGTCGCCGGTATCGGAGATCAGCTCCTCATCGGGAAGCGCCTGGGTCTTCGAGCGCTTGCGGACCGCATCGATGCCGCTGTTGCGTCCGACGAAGATCAGCCATGCCGTCGGATCGCGCGGCGGCCCCTTGTCTGGCCAGGTGCGGATGGCGCGCAGGCAGGCCTCCTGGAAGGCCTCTTCCGCGATGTCGAGATCGCGGAAGTATCTGAGCAGCGCGCCAAGCGCCTTCGGTCGGGCCGAAGCAAGCGTCACGTCGATCCAGGCAATGTCTGTCATGTCGCAGAAGCTCCCGGCCGGAACACGTAGAACGGCCGAATTTCATAAGAGGTGGAACCGGGATTGACCACGGAAAGCTCCTTGGAGAAGGCGACCGCCTCCTCCAGCGTATCGAAATCAACCACGTAAAAACCGAGGAGCGCTTCCTTCGTTTCTGCGAAGGGACCGTCAAGAACCAGCGGCTCCTCCTTGCCCTTGCGCACGGTGGTCGCCGCCGTCGTCGGCATCAGCCGGCCCACGGGACCAAGCTTGCCGCGCTCGGCCAAGGGTGCCTGAACAGCGTAGAGCTTCGCCATAACGGCGTCCTCTTCCTCCTTGGTCCAGGAGAACACGGTCTCTTCATTGGCATAACAAAGGATTGCATAAAGCATGTCGTACTCCTCTTCCTGAATGACGAAGGAGTAACGCGACATCCGACAGGACGCAGCAAAAAATTACAGCGTGTAGACGGAGATGGTTAAGTGTTCGCCGGCAGCAGCCGAAGGCGGCGAATGCGACATAACACAAACGGACGGGCGCACACCTCGCGGCCGTCTTGGCAGGCAGCTGCCAGACCGAAGAGTGTTACGCCTACCTCAGCTCACGGCTCCGACGGCAAGGGCCTCCTGCACAGCCAGCTGCGCCATCGCCAATGCGGCTTCGCGGGTCTTGGCGGCGGCGACGAAGCGACCGTTGTGGCAGAAGGTTGCGCCCTGAACGCCGCAGACCGCCTCCAGATCGTGATTGGTCAGGCCTGCCCAGGCAGCCGGCAGATCCGCCCGAAGTTCGAACCCCTCATCCCCGCGGCGGATGCCGGTGACGCACCAATCCCTTTCTCGCGGATGAACGACAAAGAGCAGGTGATCGGCGCGCACCTTCACGATGGCGGGACGGAAAGGCATTCCCGTCGGAAGTTCGAGAACACGCCCTTGCCCGGTACGTTCTATGGCTTGAAGGACGAGCGCTTCGGCCCGCAATTTGGCAGCGCTTTGGGCGATCTTCGCCTCGACAAAGCTGCGGGCGATGGCCACGGCATCTTGAAATTTGCGATCATCGGCATCCGGATCGGTATCGTCGAAAACCGGCTTCAAGGTTTCCAGCAAGGCCGGCAGCGTCAGACCGGCGATCGGCCCTGACGGGCTGAGCGCACCATTGTCCGTGAGATCGATCGGCAGCACGAAAGCGAGATCGAACGAGGTATGCAATGCCTCGACGTGGGCTTCGGGAACGCCGGTGGCAACCAGGTAGTCGCGGCCGTAGTGCTTCCAGATCAGCCCAAACGAGCTGTAGGGCTGCCCGTCCTCTCGCAGCGGCGCGCCACGCTGATGGTGATCGAAGATGCCCTTTAAGGCGTCATATGCACCCCCGACGTCATAGATGATGCGGTCGGCGCCCGGCGTGATCCACTCCGGCGCCCTGCTGCGGATCACACGAGCCTGCGGGAAAAGACGGGTCAGGATGACGCTCGACAGCACTTCATCGGCATGGAAGCCACCGGAATGGGTGACGAGGAAATCTGGATTCATGCCAGGATGCGCCTTGTTGTTTGCGGAAGTCCGCTTGCGATTGGCAGCACATAACCATTGCTGGCTGCCATCTCAACCCGTCATTGCCCCAAATCCTGTTTTGGTTGGCGATGGAAAAGCCGTCGTATCATCCCGTGGCGTCCACGTCGGCGCCATCAAGCCGCCTGGCCGGAATTGCTCTGCAATCTCACGCCTCACATCCGAGACACGAATGAGCGCCGTTCCGCCTGCCTGCCGCCTTGCGCGCGTCACACATCGGCGAGCGTGCGCTTGACGGCGCTACGCCACCCCTTGAGCTTTGCGGCGCGCGTCTTCTCGTCCATGTCGGGTTCAAAACGGCGGTCGCGCTTCCAGCTCTTGGCAAAGCCTACGCGGTCCGGCCAGACACCGGCCCGGCTGCCGGCAAGCCAGGCAGCGCCAAGCGCCGTGGTCTCGAGGATGACTGGCCGGTCGACGGGCGCATCGAGAATGTCGGCAAGCCGCTGCATCGTCCAATCGGAAGCGACCATGCCGCCATCGACGCGAAGGACGGTGCTCTCCACACCGCCCTTCCAATCTTTGTGCATGGCGTCGAGCAGATCGCGGGACTGATAGCAGACCGCTTCGAGCGCGGCGCGGGCGAATTCCTTCGGACCGCTGTTGCGCGTCAGGCCGAAAATCGCCCCGCGCGCATTCGCATCCCAATGCGGCGCGCCAAGCCCGGTGAAGGCGGGAACCAGATAGACCTCCTGCGTCGGGTCGGCGGCATCGGCAAGTTCCCCCGTGCGCGAGGCCGTATCGATGATGCCGAGCCCGTCGCGAAGCCATTGCACGGCAGCACCCGCGATGAAGATCGAGCCTTCGAGCGCATAGGTCGTCTCGCCGTTCAGCCGATAGGCGATGGTCGTCAGCAACCGGTTCTTCGAACGAACAATGTCGCTTCCGGTGTTGAGCAATGCGAAACAGCCGGTGCCGTAGGTGGACTTCATCATGCCGGGCTCGAAGCAGGCCTGCCCGATGGTCGCGGCATGCTGGTCGCCGGCAACGCCGAGGATCGGGATCTCGGCGCCAAGGATAGCCTTCTCGGTAATGCCGAAATCATCGGCACAATCCTTTACCTCAGGCAGCATCGCTGCGGGAACACGCAGGATATCGAGGAGATCCGCGTCCCACTTGTTGTCGGCAATGTTGTACATCAGCGTGCGGGAAGCGTTCGTCGCATCGCTCGCAAACACCTTGCCGCCGGTCAGCCGCCAGATCAGGAAAGCATCGACGGTCCCGAAGCATAACTCCCCCTTGGCGGCACGCGCCCGCGCGCCCTTGACGTTGGCAAGCAGCCACGAGAGCTTGGTGCCGGAGAAATATGGATCGAGGAGAAGGCCGGTCTTCCTGGTGAAGGTCTTTTCGAGATCCTGCCTCTTAAGCTTGTCGCAATAGCTTGCCGTGCGGCGGTCCTGCCAGACGATCGCGTTGTGGATCGGCTTGCCGCTGTCGCGCTCCCAGACGAGCACGGTCTCGCGCTGGTTGGTAATGCCGAGCGCCGCAATGTCCTTTGCCTCGATCCTCGCCTCGCGGATCGCCATCTTGATGGTCGAGACCACGGAATCCCAGATTTCCTCCGGATCGTGCTCGACCCAACCGGATTGAGGGTAGATCTGACGGAATTCCTTCTGGCCCGCACCGGCGATCTTCATCTCGCCGTCGAAAACGATCGCCCGCGTCGACGTCGTCCCCTGATCGATCGCCAGAACATATCCGCTCATGCCAGTCCTCCCCAAGATCGTGATTATCGGGAAAAATCAATAGGACAGGACGGCGGGCGAGGAAAGAACCTCACCGCCTCTTCGACACAAGAGATTTGCCGTGATCGCAATTGCCACAAGAGATGCTTTGCGCATAACCTCAGCTCTATTGCGTCGCAAAACGGCTTTAGGAGAAGAGCATGGCAAGAACAGTCGTCGTCACCGGATCCACCAGCGGCATCGGGCTTGCGATCGCAACAGCCTTTGCCGGCAAGGGCGACAACGTCGTCATCAACGGCTTTGGAAAGCCCGAGGAAATCAAGGCGATCGTCGAGAAACTTGAATCCGTCTCGAAGGCGAAGGTGACCCACCATCCGGCAGACATGACAAAGCCGGCCGAAATCGCGGATCTGATCGAAACAGCCGCCAAGACCTTCGGCAGCGTCGATGTGCTGGTCAACAATGCGGGCATTCAGCATGTGGAAAAGATCGAGGATTTCCCGATCGAAAAGTGGGACCAGATCATTGCGATCAATCTGTCCAGCTCGTTCCACACCATGCGGGCGGCCATTCCGCTGATGAAGGCGAAAAGCCAAGGGCGGATCATCAACATCGCCTCCGCGCACGGCTTGGTCGCCTCGCCGTTCAAATCCGCCTATGTGGCGGCAAAGCATGGTATATTGGGCCTGACGAAGACGGCGGCACTGGAGCTTGCCGAATTTGGCGTGACCGTGAACGCGATCTGCCCGGGCTACGTGCTGACGCCCCTCGTCGAGAAGCAGATACCGGATACGGCCAAGGCACGCGGCATGACCGAGGAGCAGGTCAAGACCGAAGTGATCCTCAAGGCCCAGCCGACGCATGAATTCGTCAAGGCGGAGGAGATTGGCGCGCTGGCTCTCTACCTCGCAAGCGACGAAGCCCGGCAGGTGACGGGTACCCACATCTCGATTGACGGTGGCTGGACCGCGGCATAACCATTCAAGATAAGCATAAAAACCAGGGAACCACATGAACGACAGCATCCGCTTCATCCTGAATGGCGAGGACGTCACGCTTGGCGATGTCCGGCCGACCGAGACGCTTCTCGATTATCTCCGGTTGAAGCGCCGGCTGACCGGCACGAAGGAAGGATGCGCGGAAGGAGATTGCGGCGCTTGCACCGTCCTTGTCGGACGGCTGATCGACGGCAAGCTGCACTATGAGTCCGTCAATGCCTGCATCCGCTTCATGGGGTCGCTCAACGCCACCCATGTCGTCACGGTGGAGCATCTGGCGGCCAGGGATGGAACGCTGCATCCGGTGCAGCAGGCCTTGGTCGATTGCCACGGCTCGCAGTGCGGCTTCTGCACGCCGGGTTTCGTCATGTCGATGTATGGCCTCTGGCTTTCCAACGACAAGCCGAGCCGCGCCGACATTGAAAAGGCCCTGCAAGGCAATCTCTGTCGCTGCACCGGTTACGAGCCGATCGTGAAGGCCGCCGAGCAGGTGAGCCACACCCGCCCGAGCGCGCTCTTCGACCCGCTCGAAAAGACCCGCTCCGATATCATCTCCCGCCTCTGGGCAATGCGCAACAGCCAGACCATCTCGATCACGACGGCCGAAGGCCGGCTGGTCGTGCCGGGTTCGCTGGACGCGCTGGCGCGCGTGCTGTCGGAAGAACCCACCGCCACTCTTGTTGCAGGGGCCACCGATGTTGGCCTGTGGGTGACGAAGCAGATGCGCGCCCTGGACCCTGTCGTCTTCATAAACCACCTGACAGACCTGCAGTCGATCACATCTGGCGACGGCGGCTTCACCATCGGTGCCGGCGTCACCTACACCCGCGCCTTCGAGACCATCGCCCGCAAGGTGCCGACCCTTGGCCGCCTCATCAACCGTATCGGCGGCGATCAGGTGCGCAACATGGGCACGATCGGCGGCAATATCGCGAATGGTTCGCCGATCGGCGACACGCCGCCGCCCTTGATTGCCCTTGGCGCAACCGTAAAGCTGCGCTCTCTGGCCGGGACGCGAATGCTGCGTCTCGAGGATTTCTTCATTGACTACGGCAAGCAGGATCGCCGCCGCGGCGAATTCGTCGAGAGCATCTTCGTGCCCTATCCGGCCGAGGACACCCAATTCGCCGTCTACAAGATCAGCAAGCGCCGTGACGAGGACATCACCGCGGTTCTTGGCGCCTTCTATCTGACCTTGGATACGGAGGGAGACGTCAACGACATCCGCATCGCCTTCGGCGGCATGGCCGCCACGCCGAAGCGCGCGCGCCACGTCGAAAACGCCCTCATGGGCAAGCCGTGGAACGAAGCAACGATCGAGGCGACGCGCGCAGAGTTCGACGCCGACTTCCAGCCCCTGACCGACTGGCGCGCAACGGCCGAGTATCGTCAGCTGACGGCAAAGAACCTTTTAACGCGCTTCTTCTTGGAAACCTCCGGCGCACCGGCCGAGCTCCATCGCTTCGAGGAGGTTGCGTAATGGACAAGTCGACCTTCGCGGACCCCAAATTCATCGTCAATGGCGCGATGCACGATGCGCTCAGCCACGATTCCGCCCACAAGCACGTTACCGGAGCTGCCGACTACATCGACGATCTGCCAGAGCCCACCGGGCTGCTGCATGGCGCGCTCGGCTTGTCCGATCGAGCCCACGCCGAGATCGTCAGCATGGATCTTTCCGAGGTCAAGGCGACGCCCGGCGTCGTCTGGGTGTTCACCGGCAAGGACGTTCCCGGCGTCAATGATGTCAGCTCGAACGGCAGCCACGATGAGCCGCTGCTTGCCGAAAAGAAGGTCGAATTCCACAACCAGCCGATCTTTGCCGTCATCGCCGAAACGCGCGAGATTGCCCGGCGAGCCGCCCGCAAGGCCAAGATCGAGTACCGCGACCTGCCCCACTGGAGCGATATCGATGGCGCGCTCGCCAACGGCAGCCCCCTCGTCGTCACGCCGATGACCCTGCAGCGCGGCGACGCCAAGACCGAAATGGAGAACGCGCCGCGGCGCCTGAAGGGCCAGATGCGGATCGGCGGCCAGGAACATTTCTACCTCGAAAGCCATATTGCCATGGCGATCCCCGGCGAAGACGACGAGGTTACCGTCTGGTCATCGACCCAGCATCCGAGCGAGATCCAGCATATCGTCGGTCATGTCCTCGATATCCCGTCGAACGCGGTGACGGTGAACGTGCGCCGCATGGGCGGCGGCTTCGGCGGCAAGGAAACGCAGGGCAACCAGTTCGCAGCTCTGGCGGCGATTGCCGCCAAAAAGCTGAAGCGTGCCATCAAGTTCCGGCCCGACCGCGACGAGGATATGGCTGCCACCGGCAAGCGCCATGACTTCCTTGTCGACTACGAACTTGGCTTCGACGACGACGGGCGAATCCACGCGGTCGATGCGACCTACGCTGCCCGCTGCGGCTTTTCTTCCGATCTTTCGGGGCCGGTCACGGACCGCGCGCTGTTTCATGCGGATTCCAGCTATTTCTACCCGCATGTTCACCTAGCATCGAAGCCGCTGAAGACTCACACCGTCTCGAACACCGCCTTCCGTGGCTTCGGCGGCCCACAGGGCATGTTGGGCGGAGAGCGCTTTATCGAGGAAATCGCCTATGCGCTCGGCAAGGACCCGCTAAAGATCCGCAAGCTGAACTTTTACGGACAGCCCGGCTCCGGTCGCACGCTCACCCCCTATCATCAGGAGGTCGAAGGCAACATCATCGGCCGGATCGTCGACGAACTTGAAGACAGCGCCGACTATCAGGCGCGCCGCAACGCAATCGTCGCGTTCAACCGCAACAACCGCTACATCCGAAAGGGCATTGCACTGACGCCGGTGAAGTTCGGCATCTCCTTCACCATGACGGCCTTTAACCAGGCTGGCGCCCTCGTTCACGTCTATCAGGATGGCTCGATCCATCTGAACCATGGCGGCACCGAGATGGGCCAGGGCCTCTACACGAAGGTGGCGCAGGTGCTGGCCGACAGCTTCCAGGTGGACATCGAGCGGATAAAGATCACGGCAACGACAACAGGCAAGGTGCCGAACACCTCGGCCACGGCGGCATCGTCCGGATCGGATCTGAACGGCATGGCCGCCTGCGATGCCGCCCGCCAGATCAAGGAACGGCTGGTCGCCTTTGCCGCCGAAAAATGGGCTGTACCTCCGACGGACGTAGTCTTCCTGCCGAACCGCGTGCGGGTTGGCGACAAGGAGTTCCCCTTCCCCGACTTCGTCAAGCAGGCCTACTTCGCCCGTGTGCAGCTTTCCGCTGCCGGGTTCTACAAGACCCCGAAGATCCACTGGGACAGGGCCGCCGGCCGCGGCACGCCGTTCTACTATTATTCCTATGGCGCGGCCTGCTCGGAGGTATCGATTGATACGCTGACAGGCGAATACATGATCGAACGCACCGATATCCTGCACGATGTCGGCCGTTCGCTGAACCCGGCGATCGATATCGGCCAGGTCGAGGGCGCCTTCGTGCAGGGCATGGGCTGGCTGACCACGGAAGAACTCTGGTGGGACGACAAGGGCCGGCTGCGCACGCACGCCCCCTCGACCTACAAGATCCCCCTCGCCTCCGATCGGCCGAAGATTTTCAACGTCCGGCTGGCCGAGTGGTCGGAGAATGCCGAGCATACGATCGGCCGATCCAAGGCGGTGGGCGAGCCACCTTTCATGCTGGCGATTTCGGTGCTCGAGGCGCTTTCGATGGCGGTCGCCAGCGTTGCCAACTACAAGCTCTGCCCGCGGCTCGATGCGCCGGCGACGCCCGAGCGGGTATTGATGGCCGTGGAGAGAATGAAGAAGGCATAGGCTAAAGTGGCAACACCTCGGGGCACTGCCACGCCAACCTCACGGCCTACCGCCGGAACTCCCTGTCGTAGCGCGGCTCGCGCCCGTCCATGAAACCGAGATCGCGCTTGACGCGATCCGGCATACCCTCGAGTTCCAGCCTGTCCCATCCCGAAAGCCGGCGCAGCAGTCTCCGGCCAAGGTCGGACAGCCAACTGAAAGTCCCGGCAGCCCTTGCCTGCCTGTCCTGTTCGATAGCGGCGCAATCCATAACATCACCTCGACAATTTGATCCGTTGGGTTGCAGACTGCGCCAATAAATGCTGCAATTCCAATCGAACGATCGTCTGGACACATAAAGAGAGCTTATCCATGAAGCTGTCGAAACAGTTTCCCCTGAACGCGCTGCGGGTCTTCGAGGCGGTCGCGAGGCTCGGGAGTTTTACCAAGGCCGGCGAGGAGCTCGGCATGACGCAGACGGCCGTCAGCTACCAGGTGAAGCTGCTGGAGGAGAATATCGGCGAGCCCCTCTTCATGCGGCGCCCACGCCACATCAGGCTGACCGACGCCGGCGAGCGGTTGGCACCCAAAGTGACCGAAGCCTTCGCCATGTTGCACGAAGCGATGGCCTCGGTTCGGGGCGCTGCCGAGGAAACGCTGCTTATTCACTCTACCCCGACATTCGCCTCGCAATGGCTGGCACGTCACCTCGGCTCGTTCCATCTAAAGTATCCGGCGACCGCCGTACGCCTGCGCACATCAGATACGCTGATCGATTTTGCCCGGGAGTCCGCCGACATCGCGATCCGTAGCGGCAAGGGAAACTGGCCGGGCCTTGTGTCGCATCGGCTGATGGCGATTGATTTCACGCCGATGCTGAGCCCCGAACTTGCCGCTAGCGCCGCCGGCGGCATCCGCCAGCCGAGTGATCTCCTCAAACTGCGACTGATCGACGCGGGCGACTCGTGGTGGGCTTCATGGTTCGAGGCGGCCGGTGTCCACAATCCCGACCTCGCGGGCCGGCCGCGCAGCCGGCTCGGCGCACAGTCCTTCGAGGCGAGCGCTGCTCTTGCGGGACAAGGCGTGGCGATCCTGACGCCCGCGTTCTATCGCGATGACATTGCCGCAGGTCGGCTGATCCAGCCTTTTCCAATCGTCTGCAGCGACAACGATTGGGACTACTGGCTGGCCTATCCGGAGAGCCGTCGCAACGTTCCTAAGATCAAGGCATTCCGAAACTGGATTCTCGAGGAAATGAACGTCTTTGAGATCAAGGGCAGCTAATAGCCCATCTGTGGCGCGTAGAAGCAACGCGGCGTATCCTCGTTCGGGAACAGGCAAAGATGATAGTCGCCGTCACCTGAACGCATGGCCTTTCCCATGGGAAGCAGGAAGACATGCGCATGCGTGACAAGTCGGTGATCGCCCGGCAGCAGCGTCACCCGATAGCCATGGGGGGTAATCGCCACGCTTTTCGGCGGGATCATCTGGCAGTCCCCGGTTTCGCTATCGCCATTGCAACAGAAGGGCTCATAACTCCAACCCGAAGGCGCGTCATGGCCGTAAGCGCAGGACGCGAATGCAATCATCACACACACAAGAATACTGCGCATTGGCATCTTCTCCGTTGATGAATGCGCCGCCGGAATGAAGCGGTTTCCACCTCATTCCGGCGGCCTCAAAATGAAACTGTAATCGAACCGTTACATTTCAAGCCACTTTGCAGGCTGCAGGGCGGCGTCGACGGACCGCATTTTCAAAGGCGTTTCACCATTCGCGGCGCTCACCAATCGACCGTTGGCAAGCCGTCTCCGCAACCGGCAGACATCTCCAGCACGGGAGAGCATCCGATGAAAAAACGTCGATATGTTGGCTTAGTGCGTGGTGTTTTTACGCCGCCCTTGCTGCATGCCAGGCAACATCAACTTCGGGCAGAGAATCTGATTGCGCGGCGATACACGCAAGACCAGCAGCCTCGAAAAGGGCATTGATATGGTTTGTGTATTGCAGCCGTATCGGGATTAAGTTTCGTTCTTCGTTTGAAGGGCGAGACAGGACAGATGCGAGGTTCGAGGCAATCGGTTACAGGAGCGCGAATCAGCTGCGCCGTCCTGTCGATCACCGGCTCCCATGCTTCAGACAAGGCAAAGCCGCCTTGATCTCTGGCCGAGAATGAAATCAAAAGAACAGGGCTGGCTTCACTCATAGGTTCTGAGCTTCGGGAATGCGAGGCTGCCCCGTGGGGCTTTTCAAAAGTTCGTTACCACGATCGGCGTTGCGTTATTCCCGGCATTAGCTCCGAGTGATCGCCAATCCCCTTTCCTCCTGGCACGACTTTCTGCAATGTGACGAGTCGGAGGAAGAACAGGGGAACTCAATGTATGAATATGCCATCGCGTGGGAATGGCTGGCCTTTGCCGCCCGCTGGTTCCACGTCATCACCGCGATTGCCTGGATCGGCTCGTCCTTTTATTTCATTGCACTCGACCTCGGCCTGGTGAAGCGGCCGCATTTGCCGCCCGGCGCCTATGGCGAGGAATGGCAGGTTCATGGCGGCGGCTTCTATCATATCCAGAAGTATCTCGTGGCACCCGCACAGATGCCCGAGCACCTGACTTGGTTCAAGTACGAAAGCTATTTCACCTGGCTCTCCGGCTTCCTGATGCTCTGCATCGTCTACTACGGCGGCGCCGACCTCTTCCTCATCGACCGCCATGTGCTCGACATCAGCGCGCCGGTGGCGATCCTGATCTCGCTCGCCTCGTTGGCCGTTGGCTGGATCGTTTACGACCGGCTGTGCAAGTCGCCGCTCGGCAAGAACACCTGGGGCCTGATGGTCGTGCTCTACGCCGTGATCGTCTTCATGGGCTGGGGCTATACGCAGCTCTTCACCGGCCGCGCCGCCTTCCTGCATCTAGGCGCCTTCACGGCAACGATCATGTCGGCCAACGTCTTCATGATCATCATCCCGAACCAGAAGATCGTCGTTGCCGACCTGATTGCCGGGCGCACGCCCGATGCGAAGTATGGCGCGATTGCCAAGCAGCGCTCGCTCCACAACAACTACCTGACGCTGCCCGTCATCTTCTTCATGCTGTCGAACCACTATCCTCTGGCCTTCGGCACCGCCTACAACTGGGTGATCGCCGCCCTCGTCTTCCTGATGGGCGTCACCATCCGTCATTGGTTCAACACGACGCATGCGCGCAAGGGACGGCCGACCTGGACCTGGATCGTCACCGTCATCCTTTTCATCCTGATCATGTGGCTGTCGACCGTGCCAAAGGTGCTGACCGGCGAGAAGGATGCGCAGGTCGTCGCTCCCGCTTTCCAGCAATTCGCTGGCGATGCACATTTCCCCGCGGTCAAGCAGCTCGTCGGTACGCGCTGTTCCATGTGCCATGCCGCCGAACCGGTCTATGAAGGACTGGCCCGTCCGCCGAACAACGTCATCCTCGAAACCGATGCGGAAATTGCCGCTCACGCCCGGGAGATCTATATACAGGCGGGCCGCAGCCACGCCATGCCGCCCGGCAACGTGACCGATATCACCCCGGACGAGCGCAAGCTGCTCGTCGCCTGGTTCGAAAGCGCAGTCGAAGGCAAGCAGGAATGATGTCAGCCGCCCTTCGCGTCATGCTCCTCGCCTCCGCTCTGACCGGTTGCGGCCAGAGCGGTGCGGATGCAACGGCGACGGCAAGCAGCCCGACAGCAGGCGATTTCGCCGGTGACCTCAACGCGCTCGGTACCGAACCCTTCTGGGCGATCAAAATCCGTGCCGACGGTCTCACGTTCAGCCGTCCGGGCGTCGAGGACGTCAAGAGCGCCAACCCTGGTCCAGTCATCGAGAACGATCGTGCCACGTGGACAGTCGCCGATGGACCGACACCGTTCAAGCTGACGTTGACCAAAGGGGATTGCTCGGACGGCATGTCCGATCGCCACTACGCGATGAACGCGGTTCTGGTGTTCGCAGACAAGACCATGTACGGCTGCGCCGCCACGCCGGCGTCCATCGCCGCCCAGCCGGCGCCCTGACGCGAAAGCCGCGCAACAAGACAATCGAGAGGCAGAAAGCCATGACACACACCCTTCTCCGCGGCCGCCTCCTCTCCTTCCTGCGTGCCCCGCAAGACCTCGGCGATAGCGGAAGCTACCTCTACGAAAGCGACGGTGCCCTCTTGATCAAGGACGGTCTGATCGTCGCCTGCGGCGCCTATGACACGGTGAGCGCGCAAGCCCCCGCTAATGCCGTGACCGTCGATCATCGTCCGCATCTGATCATGCCGGGCTTTATCGACATGCACCTGCATTTCCCGCAAATGCAGGTGATCGCCTCTTATGCTGCAAACCTGCTGGAATGGCTGAATACCTATACCTTCCCGGAGGAATGCCGTTTCGTCGAAAGCGCCCATGCCGCACGTATCGCCACGCATTTCTACGACGAGCTCGTGCGTCATGGGACGACGACGGCGGTCGCCTATTGTTCCGTCCACAAGACCTCAGCCGATGCCTTCTTCGCTGAGGCGTTGAGGCGCAACATGCGCATGGTCGGCGGCAAGGTGATGATGGACCGCAACGCCCCGCAGGGCCTGCTCGATACGCCTCAGATGGGCTACGACGAAACCCGCCAGATTATCGCGCAATGGCACCGCAAGGGTCGCAACCATGTCGCGATCACCCCGCGCTTCGCGATTACCTCGACGCCGGCGCAGATGGAGGCCACGCAGGCGCTTGCCCGCGAATTTCCCGACCTGCACATCCAGACGCATCTGTCGGAAAACCACGACGAAATCAAATTCACCTGCGAGCTTTATCCCGAGGCGATCGACTACACCGATATTTACGCACGCTACGGCCTGCTCGGCGACAAGACGCTCTTCGGCCACTGCATCCATCTCTCGGATCGCGAGGCGGATGCAATGAGCGAGGCAGGCTCGGTCGCGGTCCATTGCCCGACCTCGAACCTCTTCCTCGGCTCTGGCCTGTTCCCGCTGAAGGCGCTCGCCCGCCGCGAAAAACCGGTACGCATCGGCGTCGCCACCGATATCGGCGGCGGCTCAAGCTATTCCATGCTGCGCACGATGGACGAGGCCTACAAGATCCAGCAGCTGCTTGGCGAGCGCCTGAACCCACTGGAAAGCTACTACCACATGACGCTCGGCAACGCCCGGTCGCTCTCGCTCGCCGATCGGATCGGCACGCTTGATGTCGGCTCGGACGCCGATATCGTTGTCCTCAACGCCGCCGCAACGCCTGCCATGGCGCTGAAGATGGAGGTCGTGAAGACGCTGCCGGAAGAACTGTTCCTGCTGCAAACCATGGGCGACGACCGCGCGATCGTCGAGACTTACGTGGCGGGCGTTGCGGCCAAGAGTGCGATGTGAGGTTCCGCGGCGACAGGTCGCCCGCAGACGGCGGGCAGACGTAGCACGTCTCACGCCCGGTAGCGAAGCGCGTTCACGAGCAGGGCGAAAGCCGGCGATGTTTGCCGGCGGCTCGGATAACAGAGGTGGTATCCGGGGAAAGGCGCACACCAATCCTCAAGCACGCGGACAAGCCGTCCATCGGACAGAGGCTGTCGCACCAGTGCTTCTGGCACAAAGGCCAGGCCAAGTCCTGAAAGCGCAGCATTCAACCGCAGCTGGGCATTGTTGAACACCAGTTGCCCTCCACGCGCACCTTCACTTCGCGCCCGTCCTTCCCGAATTCCCAGGCATAAACCCCGCCGTAGGTCGGCAGGCGTAGATTGATGCAGTTGTGGTCGGTGAGATCGGCCGGCGTCTTTGGCTTCGGCCGCCGCTCGAAATAGGCAGGCGCTCCCCCGCGAAGGCAAGGTCAAGCATTTCGGCCTCTCCGAGGCGGGCGCCAGGACGATCCGCCGCGCGCATGCGGTGCAGCCCGTCGCCGCCCTTCAGAGCGAATATTCGCTGTGGTGGCGCGAGCCGGAACAGGAAATCCTGCCGACGCTCGAGGAGCTCGGCATCGGCTTCGTTCCGTTCAGCCCACTCGGGAAAGGTTTCCTGACCGGCGCGATCAACGAGGCGACGACCTTCGACAGCAAGGACTTCCGTAACGTCGTGCCGCGCTTCTCCGCCGAGGCCCGCAAGGCCAACCAGGCGCTCGTCGATCGGCTCAGCGAGATCGCGCGCCAGAAGGACGCGACGCCGGCGCAGATCGCTCTTACCTGGCTGCTGGCCCGCAAGCCCTGGATCGTTCCGATCCCCGGCACGACGAAGATGCACCGCTTGGACGAGAATATCGGCGCCGCCGCGGTACAACTAACAAGCGACGATCTCGCTGCCATCGAGACCGCACTCGCCGACATAAAGGTCGAGGGCGACCGCTACCCGGCGCATCTGCAGGCGAGAGTCGACCGCTGAGCGGCGGCGAAGCGGACGGAAAGGATCTGCCATGACCGACGGTTCAAGGATAAGGTCGTCGAGATGGCGGCCCCCCCAATTCCTTCGCAAGCATGGTGGCCTTCGCAATGAGCCAGCCGGAGGACGTCGACGTGAACGAAATCCTGTTCAGGCCGACAAAGCAGGAATATTGACATCGAGGGCGACGCTCCGGCCGCCTTTCGCCACCTACCGGGATCGGAGGACCACGTGAAGCCTTACGTCATCCTGCATATGGGATCGAGCATCGACGGCCGGATCGTGACGTCGCAATGGCCGAAGGAGATGACTGCCGCCTTCACCGCGATCTATGAACGCCTGCACCAGCAGATGGGAGGTGATGCCTGGATCGTCGGACGCGTGACCATGGCCGAATTCGCGGAAGGCGATCCCCGCCCTGTTGAAGCTGGCGAGGTTTTCCCTCGCACGACCTGGAAAGCACCAGGGGCTGGAAAAGGTCCCTACGCCATTGCCGTCGATCAGGGTGCCAGGCTGCATATGAACATCGACATGATCAACGGCGATCCGATCGTGATGATCCTGCCGGAGACGGTGCCGGACAACCATCTAGCGGAACTGCGCCGCGACGGTATCTCCTATCTCTTTGCCGGTCGGCATGAGATCGATCTTGCTCTGGCGCTTGAACGCATCCGTGCCGACTTCGGCACTGACCGGCTCTTGCTCGAAGGCGGTGGCGGTATCAACGGCAGCTTCCGCAGGGCTCATCGACGAGATCAGCCTGCTGATCCTGCCTGTTGCCGACGGCAGCGTGAACATGCCGATGACCTTCGACCGCGCCGCCGTGCCGGCAACGAGCCTGCAGCTTGTTTCGGTCGAGCAACTCCAAGGCGACGTCGTCTACCTGCGCTATCGTCCAGGATAACGCTGGCGGCCGCTATTTCGACCACGCAATCGACTTCAGCGCGTCCATGACAACCCGGATGATCGGCACATTACGGATGTCGGCATGCACGACCAGCCAGAGTTCACGCGTCAGCGGCTGCCGCTGAGGGATCGCCTCGACCAAGTCGTCAAGCTCGGCCAGCATGAAATTCGGCAGCATGGCGATACCGCCGCCGGCGCGCGCCGCCGCCAGCTGGAATTCCAGCGTCGTTGCCCTGAGCGTCACCTTCCTCCCCTCAGTCGCCTCGGCAAGCCGCATCGATTGCGGCGCGCTCGCCATCGTTTCGTCATAGGCGATAAAGGTTCTCTGCTCCTTCGGCGTCGCGGCCAGATAGGTAGCCGTGGCATAAAAGCCGAAGGCGACATCTCCAAGCTTGCTGATGACGAAGTTGCCCTGCTCCGGCTTTGTCATGCGAACCGCAATATCCGCCTCCCGCCTGTCGAGCGAGGCGTAGCGCGTCTCGCCAACGATAGTGATGCCGATATCGGGGTGGCGGGCTCGCAAGGCAACAAGCGTTGCCGGCATCATTGCGGCGGCGAGTGTCGGTGGCGCGCTGATCCGGACCTCGCCGGCAAGCGTTGCGCCGGCCGCAAGCCCCAGCCGTTCGATGGCAAGCGCCTCCTGCCCCATACGCTCCGCCATTCCCGCGATCCGCTCACCCTCCGGCGTCAGCACGATGCGGCGGCCACGCCGATCCACCAGCTTCACACCCATCTGTTCCTCGAGCCCGGCAACCCGGCGGGCAACCGTCGCATGCTCCACTCCAAGGGCGCGAGCGGCCCCGAGCAAGGTTCCGGCGCGAGCCAAAGCCGCAAAGTAGCGAAGGCTTTCCCAATCGATCATTGTTCATTTTTTCCCATTCAATGATAAATAATAGGGAATTTTCGATCACTATGCCATGCGCGATGCTGACTGCAACAGCAATCGGAGTGCACTTTTCATGGACAAGGTCGTTACACTTCTCGCGCCGGGTGGCATCGAGCAATTGCAGGTTTGGGAACAAGCGCCGCAAGAACCCGGCGCAACCGAGATCCGGATACGCCACAACGCGATCGGGATGAATTTCCTCGATATCTACCACCGGCGCGGGCTCTACGCTTTGCCGGCCTATCCCGCCGTGCTCGGCGTCGAAGGCGCCGGCACCGTGGAGGCTGTTGGCAGCCTAGTCACGGATCTGAAGCCCGGCGATCGCATCACCTATGCCGGCGCGCCAGTCGGCGCCTATGCCGCAACACGGCTCTTGCCGGCAGCCCGCGCCGTTCGCCTGCCCGATAGCGTGCCTTCGAACGTCGCAGCCGCATCCATGCTGAAGGGACTGACGGCCTATATGCTGTTGACGAAGACCTACCGCGTCGAGCCGGGAACCACCGTGCTTGTCCATGCCGCCGCCGGCGGGCTTGGAAGTATTCTCGTGCGATGGGCCAAGCACCTCGGCGCAACGGTGATCGCAACCGTAAGCTCGGAGGAAAAGGCTGATCTCGCCCGTGGCTATGGCGCCGATCACGTGATCGTCGGCCGCGACGCAGATGTCGTCGCCACCGCGAAGGCGCTGACCGGCAATCGCGGGGTCGATGTTGCCTATGACGGCATCGGCGCCGGCATGCTCGCAAAATCCATCCAATGCGTCCGTCCCTTCGGGGTCGTCGCAACGATTGGACAGGCCGGCGGGCCGATCCCGCCTGTCTCGGTCGACGAGCTTCGCCCCGGGAAATGGCTGACGCATCCGAGCATCATGGCCTACATCACGGATACTGCGGACTATCTGAGCGCAGCCGAAGCAGTGGTCAAAATGCTGGCCTCCGGCATCACCGCAACGATCGCCCGCAAATACGCTCTGGAGGAGGCAGCAGAAGCCCAGCAATTCCTCGAAGAAGGGCGTGCCGCAGGCAGCCTTATTCTTGTTCCGTAGGCGACGAAAGAGATACACACGGCCTCGGAAATCATGTTAAGGGCCATGGCATTATTCAGATGTGAAAGTCTTATCCATGGCCACGCCTCTCACGATCGCCGACCTGAAAAGCCTCGCCCAGCGCCGCGTCCCGAAGATGTTTTTCGACTATGCGGATTCCGGTGCCTGGACGGAGTCGACCTACCAGGCGAACGAGAGCGATTTTGCCAAGATCAAGCTGCGCCAGCGCGTGCTCGTCGACATGACGAACCGGACGCTGGAGACGACGATGATCGGCCAGAAGGTGGCGATGCCGGTGGCGCTTGCGCCGACCGGCATGACCGGCATGCAGCACGCCGACGGTGAAATGCTGGCGGCCCGTGCCGCCGAGGAATTCGGCGTTCCCTTCACGCTGTCGACGATGAGCATCTGCTCGATCGAAGATGTCGCTTCGGTTACGACTAAGCCCTTCTGGTTTCAGCTCTACGTGATGCGCGACAAGGACTTCGTGCTCAACCTGATCAATCGTGCGAAGGCGGCAAAGTGCTCTGCCCTCGTGCTGACCGCCGACCTGCAGATCCTCGGCCAGCGCCACAAGGACCTGCGCAACGGCCTTTCCGCACCACCGAAGTTCACGCCGAAACACATCTGGCAGATGGCGACGCGCCCCTTCTGGTGCCTGGACATGCTGCAGACCAAGCGCCGCACTTTCGGCAACATCGTCGGCCACGCCAAGAACGTTTCCGATCTCTCCTCGCTCTCCTCCTGGACCGCCGAGCAGTTCGACCCGCAGCTTTCTTGGGCCGACGTCGCCTGGATCAAGCAACAATGGGGCGGCCCGCTGATCATCAAGGGCATCTGCGACGTCGAGGACGCCAAGGCGGCAGCCGAAACCGGCGCCGACGCCATCATCGTCTCCAACCATGGCGGTCGCCAGCTCGACGGCGCCCCCTCCTCGATCAGCATGCTGGAGCCGATCGTCAATGCCGTCGGCCACAAGATCGAGGTGCATCTGGACGGCGGCATTCGCTCGGGACAGGACGTGCTGAAGGCAATCGCCCTCGGCGCCAAGGGCACCTATATCGGCCGCCCCTTCCTCTACGGCCTCGGTGCCATGGGTAAGGAGGGCGTGACGCTTGCCCTCAACATTCTGCGCAAGGAAATGGATGTCACCATGGCGCTCTGCGGCAAGCGCGACATCAACGACGTCAACGCGTCGATCCTGCTCGGCCGTCAGTAAAGACAGAGCTACGGCATCCAGCCCGTCGCAAGCGCGCCTGCCCAATCCAGGCGGGCGTTTTCTTTTGCGAGGCGCGACATAGCCATGTGGTCGTAGGCGACAGTGCGGAAAGCCGGAAGCCAGCCAGCCTGTCCCTTCTCGAGGATGCAATAGGACGCGAGCGGATGGCCGGTCTCGACCTTGTGGTAGCGCGGCACGTCGTCGTCGTAGGCGGGGCAGCCGACGCTGCCGGGATTGACGATCAGCCTGTTGTCGCTGAGGCGAACCACGCGCGGGATATGGCTGTGGCCGCAGAGGATCAGCGGGAGATCCGCGCCCTTGGCCAGCGCTTCGATCTCCGCAAGCGGCTTCAGGAAGACGTCGCCTTCCGTAGACACGGACTCGAGCCAATAGGTGCTGTCGTCCGCCGGCGTCGCGTGGCAGAGATAGACTTCGTCACGATAGACCTCACGCGTCGGCAGGCTGCGCAACCATTGCAGGTCATCCACTGTCAGCTGATCGAAAGCGGCCGCATCCGAAGCATGCATGGCGTCCCGCGGCTGTTCGATCAGGTAGCGATCGTGATTGCCGCGGACTGTCGGCATGTCCTGCGCCCGCAGCAGTTCCGCGGTTCGTCCTGCGGTCAGCGGACCGCTGAAGCAGTCGCCGAGATTGACGATATCGGTGATGCCCTGCGCCGCAATGTCGGCCAATACAGCCTCGAGCGCCAGATGGTTGCCATGAATGTCCGCAATCGCCGCAAAACGCATGGTCTAGCTGCCGCGATAGGTCGAATAGCCGTAGGGCGAGATCAATAGCGGCACATGATAATGCGCGGTCACGTCGGCGATGCCGAAGCGGATGGGCACGAGATCCAGAAAAGCCGGATGCGGCAAAGCAATACCTTTTGCACGCAGATAATCGCCGGCATGGAAGAGCAGTTCGTAGGTTCCCGCCTTGAAGCTGTCGCCGATCAGGATCGGCCCCCCATCGACACGGCCGTCGGAATTGGTGCTGACCGTCTTGATGTGCCGGCGGACGTCTCCTTCCAGGCGGAAAAGATCGATCCGCAGGCCTTCGGCTGGCTTGCCGGAAGCGGTGTCGAGAACATGCGTGGTCAGTCCGGTCATAGGCTGGGCTCGCTGATGATGAAGGGCGTATCGAAGACGTATTCTTCTAGATTGTTGCCAGGTCCCTCGCGGTCGACGACGAGGAAATCGCTGACGGCACCGAGCGACATCAGGGGATGATGCCAGACGTTGCGACGATAGTTCACGCCCTGATCGCCGCGCGCGAGGAATACGCAAGGACGGCCGGGCCTTCCCCCCTCGTCCTCGGAGACGACGACAAGGTAAGGCCGCCCAGAGATCGGCGAAAAGCTCTGGCTGCCGAACGGATGCCGCTCCATCATGCCGATTTCATAGGGAAAGGCCCTGGGCCGGCCGCGAAAAAGGTTGATGATGACACGCGCACCCTCGCCTGCCGCTTCGGCGGTGGCCAGCGCATGAAAACGCTCGGTCGTGCCGTTGTTGATATAGCGCATCGTTGCCGGATCTGGTGCGATAACGTCGCCGAAGGGCGCGAAGGCGGATTTGGTGAGGGGAAGAATATCGAGTAATTGAGACATTTCACTATTCGCCTTGGATGCGCCAATGGCGTATCGCTTGAAGCTGCGAGATAAGATCCGCCAGATCGCTTCGCACCGTACCCCAAATCGCCGAAAGATCTGCATGATAGTAGTCGTGCACAATCAGATCCCGCATTCCCTTTATTTTTGACCAGGGGAGTTCTGGATGATCGCGAAGGAAATCAGGGTGGTTCGTGCCGATGCGAGCCGCTGCCTCGCCCAAAAGGACCAGGGACATTGTGACAGCCAGCTGGGTTCTAAGGTCCGCCAGAAAGGTTTCTTTGGTCAAACCTTCGGTTAGCGCGCGTGCTTGTTCGGCGGCCTGCTGCATACGATCAATGTACTCCACCAGCCGCTCGACGCTCATACAACGACCGCTTCCGAAAGAATGCGTTCGCGTATTTTCTCCGGCAGGCCACCGGGCGTTACAAGATCGACCTCGATACCAAGCGTCTCTTTCAACTCCTCAAGCAACCCTCCCAGATCGAACAAGGTAGTGCCTGGCAAGGTATCCACCAGAATGTCCAGATCGCTGTCGGGCCGATCTTGCCCTCGCGCCACGGAACCGAAGACACGCGGATTCGCCGCGTTGAAGCGCTTCGTCGCTTCGCGGATCGCCTGCCTGTTCTTCTCCAGCACTTCTGACGGCTTCATGGCGCAACTATAAGTCACGGATGCGAAAGAGAAAAGTCGGAGACGCCTGTTTCAACGCGCCGGCAGCATCGTTTCCAGTCGCAGCAACGCGATGCGCTCGACTTCAGCCGTGGCCGTATCGAACTCTTCGTCGCGGGTTTTGCCGATGCGCTTTTCGAAGGCCGCCAGAATGTCGTCCTTGTTCAAGCCCTTGACGGCAATGATGAAGGGAAAGCCGAATTTCTCGACATAGGCCGTGTTGAGCTCGGTGAAACGGGCATGCTCCTCCGCACTTAGTCGGTCGAGCCCGGCGCCTGCCTGCTCCTTCTTGCTGTCTTCGGTGAGCTCACCTGCTATCGCGAGGCGTCCTGCAAGATCCGGATGGGCGCGCAGCACACCCAGCCGCTCCTCCGGGCTCGCCGCTCGGAAGATGGCGACGAGCGCCGTATGCACCCGGTCCACCGTCAACTCGTCTCCGACGAAACCGTCGTCATAAGCGCGCTCGGCAATGAACGGCGAATGTTCGAAAACGCCGCCGTAACGCGATACGAACTCGTCACGCGACAGCATCAGATCGCCTCAGCCTTGTGGTGGGTGTGCCAATGCTGGGCGATCTCGAGACGCCGTGGCACCCACACCTTGTCGTGCTTCAGCACATACTCGATGAACCGCTTCAGCGCCGCCGCGCGGCCAGGACGACCGACGAGGCGGCAATGCAGCCCGACAGACATCATCTTCGGGCTGCCCGCCTTGCCCTCTTCATAGAGCGTGTCGAAGGCATCCTTGAGGTAGGTGAAGAACTGATCGCCCGAGTTGAAGCCCTGCGGTGTGGCGAAACGCATGTCGTTGGTCTCGAGCGTATAGGGGATGATCAGGAACGGATTGTCGTCGATACCCTTCACCCAGAACGGCAGGTCGTCGGCATAGGAATCCGAGGAATAAAGGAAACCGCCCTCCTCCATGACGAGGCGCAGCGTGTTGTCTGAGGGCTTGCCCTGATACATGCCGTAAGGCCGCTCGCCAGTCAGTTCCGTGTGCAAGCGCACGGCTTCCTGAATGTGCTTGCGCTCGACGTCCTCCTGGAAGTCCTTGTATTCCAGCCAGCGGTAGCCATGGCTGGCGATCTCCCAGCCGGCCTCTTTCATGGCCGCGACCGCTTCCGGGTTGCGCGCCATGGCCAGCGTCACGCCATAAACGGTGGCCTGAACGTTGAGCTCGGTGAACATGCGCCACAAGCGCCAGAAGCCGGCGCGCGAACCATACTCGTAGATCGATTCCATGTTGAGGTTGCGCTGGCTCGGCCAGGCTGCAGCACCGACAATTTCCGACAGCAGGTTCTCGGAGGCCGGATCGCCATCGAGAATGCAACTCTCGCCGCCCTCCTCGTAGTTGATGACGAACTGGACGGCCACGCGCGCATCGCCCGGCCACTTCGGATCGGGCGTATTGCGTCCATAACCGATCAGATTGCGCGGATAAGTCTCGGATACCATGAAATCACCTTCCTCAAAGTCGGCGAAACGGTAACACCCGGAGACGGAATGTCGAGACGGAAAGTACGCAACAGAGTTTTGCCGTTGTGGCACAACTCCTAGGCTAGCGCGGGGACGCGATCTTTCCGGGCGCTGACTTTGCCCATCGGATGCAGCGAATGCACGCGAAACGGTCCGCCATTTCCCTCTTCGATCATCAGCGCGACATTCGCAACCTTCACGGAATCGGCAAGCACGGGCTCGAAGACGTCGCGTAGCGCGTGCTCGACTCGTGGCATGTCACAATGGCTGACCGGTCCGGTCAGCGGCATGTGGAAGCGAAATTCGTCCATCACATAGGGGCTTCCCCAGCGGTGCAGATTGGCGAACTGCGCCGCCGACAGACCGCCCGGATCGGTGCGCTCGATTTCCGCCTCGCTCAACGGCGCGCGGAATCGGTCGAACTCCTGAACAACGCCATTGGCAAGATAGTGGACGTGTTCGCAAGGCAGCGACGGCACAAGGCTGTAGAATCCACCGAGCCGGGCCACCTCCAGCCGATTGATGTGAAACGGCGTCAGCGTGCCGCAGAAGCGCATGAGATCACGCAGAAGTTGCGCCTCCGTCACATCGGCGGCCAGGCGGAAGGGCGCCTTCAGGACACCGTGAAACCCGTAGCGGCGTGGCATCGCCGTGTGGAAGGCGATCTCGTGAATGCTCAGGCCGCGTATCGCAATCGGCTCGACCATATCGCCGGAAAACACGTTCCGACCCAACCAATTTGCGGCCACATGCGAGAGCGGGTCGCTCGCAGCGGGCGTAAAGCAAATGGCGTAGCGCATCAAATTTCCTCCGTAGACAAACGGCGCAGCCCTCCGTCGGCGCCGCGATTGCGCTAGCAGATAGGTGATTTGCGTGACAAATTGACGAAAGGCAGGAAATGCTAATTCACGTTTAGCGTGAAGCCACGCGGATGTGATTGGCAAGCAGGAAATTTTCGGGCAGCGCAAAGGGCGGCTGAAGACCGGCGGCTAAGTGGACAGCTGCCGCCGCTAGACGGTGCGCCAAGCCGAAGCTGACCTTGAAGCCACCGGTCAATGCGATCAGGCCGTCGTAGTCAGGGTGCACGCCAATCATCGGATCACGGTCGATTGCCTTCGGCCGCAAACCGGCCCACCGTTCAAGCACAGGCGCACTCTTTAATAGCGGCACCAGCTGTCCGGCTGCCTCAAGTAGTGCGTCGAGCTGTCCATCGGTCGAGAACGGCTCGTCGAAACGATTCTCGCTGGTGCTGCCGACGGCGACGTGGCCGCCCTCGTGTGCAACGATATAGAGCCCGTCACGGAAGATGGTCGGCAAGGATGGGTCGACATCGGCTTTCAACAACGCCGCCTGCCCTTTGACGGGCTGGCCGAGCGGCCGCGCAAGGCCGGCGGTGTAACGCCCCAGCAAGGGAAAGGATTCGTGACCGGCTGCGACGATGCAGCGGCCGAACGCAATGTTACCTGCGGTCGTTTTCGCAGCCTTGCGCTCAAAATCGATATCATCGACCGAAACGTATTCGGCAACCCGCACATGCCGTGCGTCGCGCGTCGATGCGGCCAGTACTGCAGTCAGCGATCGGGGGGCAACCCTTGCCGCAAGCGTATCGTGCACGAAGCCGCTTTCGCCGGCCGCTGCGTCAAGCCAATTCTCCTGGGGAGGCCTGTCGAGGACGTGCCAGTGGAAACGCCGCTCGCCCGCGATCCAGCTATCTTCGGCATCGCGGGAATGACCAAAGGCGATCTCACGCAAATGCGGCTTCGGCAGCGGGATAAGGCGCCCAGAGCGGCGATAGCAGGCGGAAAGGCCCGTCTGCTGTTCCAACGCGGCAATCTCCGCTTCCAGCGAAACCAGCGCATCGAACTGAAATTGCTTCTTGGCGTTCCACTTGTCCGGCATATGGGGCATCAGCGCGCCGAGCAGGCCGCCGCTCGCCCCGTGGCCAAGCCGACCGGCATCGACGAGCACTGCATCGATACCCAGCCTTTCGGCGTGAACTGCCGCCCACAGCCCCATGATCCCACCGCCGACGATCAATAGGGCGGTCGATGATTGACCGGAAGACAAGGCCGGACTATCGGCTTTGGGCATGACAGATACAGATCCTGAAAAAATTGCTGGCGCACATGGGCCGTTGGAGTGGCGCGACGGCGATATGCCCTATTCACCGGCCTTTGGCGATCATTTTTATTGCCAGACCGATGGCAGGTTGGAATGCGGGCATGTCTTTCTTGCTGGCAACGGTTTGCCGCAGCGTTGGCAGGAGCAGAGCGACTTCCTGATCGGCGAACTCGGCTTCGGCACCGGCCTGAACTTTGCCGAAACATGGCGACAGTGGAAGCTCAATCGGCGCATCGGCCAGCAATTGCACTTCATGTCGTTCGAGCTCTATCCGATGCAGCGCTGGGAAATCGACCGTGCACTTTCTCATTGGACAGAGATCGATGCCGAACGGCAAGCCCTGACGGCAGCCTGGCCGGAAACGCCGCAGGGAACCGTATCCCTGAGGCTCGATGACCAGACATCCCTCAGCGTCGTCTGCGGCCGCGCACTCGAAGGTGTTGCGGCCGCTGAGGCGGGCTTCGATGCCTGGTATCTCGACGGCTTTGCTCCGTCGCGCAATGCCGACATGTGGTGCGAGGATTTGATGCGCCTCGTCTGCGAGAAGACGAAGCCTAACGGGACCTTCGCGACATATGCGGCGGCGGGCTTCGTCAGGCGCAATCTGATTGCCGCTGGCTTTGTTGTGGAGCGCCGCAGCGGCTTTGCGGGAAAACGTGAGATGCTCCGTGGCATCAAATCCTAGCTGGCCGAGCGGTCCGCCCGCTGCTCACTTCTGCCCAGCCATAGCCGCAGCTTTTCTTCAAGCAGTTCCGGGCTGATCGGCTTCGACATATAATCATCCATGCCGGCCTCCAGGCACAGATCACGGTCGACATCCAGCGCATGCGCCGTCACACCGATGATTGGCACCCGGTGGCCTTGTCCGCACTCGCGATCGCGTATTGCACGCGTCGCATCATGGCCGTTCATCACGGGCATCGAGACATCCATCATGATGACGCGCGGGGTGTAGCGGTCCCACGCCGCCACCGCCTCCTGGCCGTTGCTGACGACGAGAAAGCTGACGCCGGTTTCCTGCAGGATCTGCTTGAAGACGATCTGGTTGACCTCGTTGTCCTCGGCGACCAGCACATCAATGAACCCCGCCGGCATTCTTTCGGAAGACTCAACTTTGGGAAGCAGCGACGGTGCTATTTCCTGAACATTGGGGAGTATGTTGAGCGCCGTGGCGATCTGTTTCGTGCGACTGGTACGCACGACGTCGACGATTGTGTTCCTCAGCACGTTGGCCCGCGCCGGCTTCATGAGATAGGCTTGGCCATTAAGCGCCGCGAAGTCCTTCTGCGTCCCCGAAATGTCCATCGACGTCAAGAAGATGATTGGTAAGCGCTCGAACCGGCAGTCCGCACGCAGTTTTCGCGCGATCTCGGCGCCATTCATGCCGGGCATCTGGTAGTCGAGCACAGCCGCATCGATCCCGATGCCAAGTTCGTCCGCCGCCTCGAGGATCGCAACGGCCTCCAGTCCATCCCCGGCGGCCGCTCCATCGAAGCCCCAAACAGCCAATTGCTCAGTCAGTATCTGCCGGTTGACCGCGTTGTCGTCGACAATGAGAACACGCGCGCCTCTCACGTTGACGGGCAGCGGCTTTGGCGCCAACCGCGCCGCGGCCACGACGAAAGGCAGGTTCACGGTAAAGACCGAGCCTTCCCCCGGCTGACTGTCCACCTCGAGGTAACCGCCGAACAGGTCAACCAGCCCTGTCGTGATGGCAAGGCCAAGGCCCGTTCCTTCGTGGCGACGCGTGGAGGATGTATCGATCTGCGAGAACTTGTCGAAAATGGACTCGAGCTTGTCGCCCGGAATACCAATGCCGGTATCTTCGACCCGGATGCTCGCCATGATCTCATCTTGCGCGCCCGGCGTGAAGCCAACGTCCACAAGGACGTGACCGCGCTCCGTGAACTTTACGGCATTGCCGATGAGATTGGTGATGATCTGCCGGAAGCGTCCCGCGTCGCCGATCACCGCCGACGGCAAATCAGGCGCCGTGCGCACAAGCAATTCAATATTCTTTTCGGCCGCAGATGAAGACAAGAGGGTCGCAACATCCTCAATCGCGTCAACCAGATCGAACGTCGTGCGCCTGAGTGTCATCTGTCCGGCATCGATCTTCGAGAAGTCGAGAATGTCGTTGATGATCGTCACCAGCGCATTGCCTGATTTGACGATGACATCGATGAAGGTCTTCTGGCGCGTATCGAGATCGGTCTTTGCCAACAGCTCAGCCATGCCGAGGACGCCATTCATCGGTGTCCGGATTTCATGGCTCATGTTCGCCAGGAACTCCGACTTGACGCGGTCAGCGGCTTCCGCCCGTGACAGCAGCCGCTCGAGCTCGGCCTCGCGCTCCTTCGCTTCGGTGACGTCGGTGAACAACGCAATCCAATGCTGCCGCTCGCTGATGGTAGCGTCCAGGTTGACCCAACGCTCTCCAGCGACATGAAATGGCGTCGAGATCGGTTTCCTGGCCGCGATGTTGTCTCGCCAACTTGTCAGGATTTCATCTTCCTGGCCGTGAAAATCCCCCCGTTCAGCGCAGAACCGGAAGAGATCGATCCACCCCCGGCCGACCGCGAGGTATTCGGGCGGAATGGCGAGGATGTCGCTGAGCGGGTCGCTGGCGAGCAGGATGATCCCGTCCTGAACGATCAGGAGGCCCTGGGACATCGCGCGCGTTGCGTCGTGCATCAGATCGCCCAGATGCTCGAGCGCCGCCCGCGTCTCGTGGACTTCCTTTTCGCGCTCACGGACTGCGGTCACATCAGCATAGGAAAGCAGAACCCGGCCATTGGAGAGACTTCGGCCATCGAAAAGCACGCGCTTACCGCCGACCCAGCCGAGCTCCACCGGCTGCTGTTGCCTCTCCACCACGTGGAAATGCGCCTCCCGCCGAGCAAAGATCTGCTCCGGCGTCACTTTGGCGCCGTAACGCCCGAGCTCGTGATTGTAACGGATTACGTCGATGAAGGCCCAGCCGTCAAAGCGGTTGTCACGCGGCAGATCCCAGACATCGTAAAACTCGTCATTGGCGTAGAGAACGTTGCGCTTGTCGTCGAGGATCATGACACCGACGGGAAGAGCGTGAAGGATGTTTTGAAGATCCTCCGTCAGGGCTTGGCCGTGGACCAAATCCGACGCCGAAGGCCGATCGTCACTGCGGCATGGCGCCCTCTTCTCGAAGATGCCGAGCACGTAGACACGGTCTGCGGAGGGCGAGAAGCTCTCAATGCGCACCCGCTCGTGCTCGGCACCACGGGAAGCGAAGCAAGCGGCGCTTTCCTCGCTTGCAAAGACGAGAGCGCGCCGCTCCTTGTCCTCGCGGGTCTCCTCTTCCGGCGTATCGATCAGTTCTCGGCTCCGGCGGCCGATAAAATCGGAGATCTCCTTTTCAAAGAAGGACGCATAGGCCCGGTTGACGGCGACGTAGCGAAGCTCGCTGTTCTTGACATAGGCGGGGCGATCCAGATCTGCGATCCGGCGGCAGGCCAGTTCGAGAAGGTCCCCGTTCGATGTCAAGATCAGTCCTCGGTCAGGAAACGTTTGTTCGTCGAACGACTATAGCCGCGCCGCTTTAACAAGGCTTTAACCATGATTCTTGAGGGCATGAGCAATTTGCGTGTTGGCCGGCGCTGTATGATCACAAGCAGTAAACATCCGGGAACTGTGGTATAGTTTCAGTCGTTTCTAAAATGGACTCGTTCAGCTGGCCCGTAAACCCGAACGGCTTCTCCTGGCGGCTTCAAGAACAAGCTTCGTCAACGAAAGGAGACGACCATGTCCGTACTTCGTAAAAGCATGGCGGCGGGCTTAATGGCATTGACCCTGACTGGGACAACCTTCCTCCCGGCAACGCCCGCGAATGCTAACAGCGACTTTTGGGGCGGCGTCGCGGCTGGGGCTGTCGGTGGCATCCTACTGTCGCAGGCTGTACGTCCCTACCCCAACTACGGCTACTATCCGCAGCCATACTATCGGCCTTACTACGGATCGGTGTATCGGCCCTACTACGGCTCCTACTATCGGCCCTATTACCGGCCCTATTACGGATCTTACTATCGGCCATATCCGACCTATCGAAGCTACTACAGACCGTACTACCGCCGCGACTACTACGCACCCCGTTGTTATGTTCAATGGCAGCGCAATGGATGGGGCGAGGCTTACCGTGCAAGGGTATGCTACTGAGGACTGAGCTGGTCTGAAGCGTCACAGGGCCTTCGCGCACAGCCGCTTCTTGAGCTGGCTGCTCTTGACTTTTGGCCCGAACTAGACCAAATGCAGGCCAGCTTTCACCTTCCGGCCGCCGCGTGAGCGTGCTCCTGCCAGCAAATAGGATGCAGGAAGAAGGACAAAAGCGCATTTCATACAGGCCGCATCCCAAGACGCGGCGGAAGCGCTGGAAAGCTTTTTCCAACAAGACAAGTTCCCACTTCACGCGGGGTGCTTGACGCCAGAATGACACCGGGCCGCACTCTGCGTTCCGGCGATATTATTTTGGCGCGCCCTAAAAAGGTTATGACTTGACCAATTTTGAATCGCTTGGTGTTTCCAAGCCGATCGTCGCCACTCTTTTCCAGCTCGGCATTGAAACGCCGACCCCCATTCAGGAAAAGGCGATCCCGCTTCTCCTCGAAGGCCGTGACCTCATCGGCCTCGCCCAGACCGGCACCGGCAAGACGGCCGCCTTCGGCCTGCCGCTCATCGAAAAGCTCATCCCCGAAGAACGCCGCCCCGACAACCGCACCACCCGGACGCTGATCCTGGCGCCGACCCGCGAACTGGTGAACCAGATCGCCGCCAACCTGAAGAACTTCCTGCGCAAGTCGCACCTGCGTATCAACGTCGTCGTCGGCGGCGTATCGATCAACAAGCAGCAGCTGCAGCTTGAAAAGGGCACCGACATCCTCGTCGCCACCCCGGGCCGCCTGCTCGACCTCGTCAACCGTCGCGCCATCGGCCTGACAGCCGTGCGCTACCTCGTTCTCGACGAAGCCGACCAGATGCTCGACCTCGGCTTCGTCCACGACCTGCGCAAGATCGCCAAGATGGTGCCGAAGAAGCGTCAGACGATGCTGTTTTCTGCGACGATGCCGAAGTCGATCGCCGATCTCGCCGGCGAATACCTGACGAATCCGGTCACCGTCGAAGTGACGCCTCCTGGCAAGGCTGCCGACAAGGTCGAGCAGTATGTCCACTTCGTCAACGGCAAGAACGACAAGACGGACCTCCTGAAGAAGTCTCTCACCGAAAACCCGGATGGCCGCGCCATCGTCTTCCTGCGCACCAAGCATGGTGCGGAGAAGCTGATGAAGCATCTTGATCACGTCGGCTATTCCGTCGCCTCCATCCACGGCAACAAGAGCCAGGGCCAACGCGAACGCGCCCTCAAGGCCTTCCGCGACGGCGACATCAAGACGCTGATCGCGACCGACGTTGCCGCCCGCGGCATCGACATCCCGGCCGTCAGCCACGTCTACAACTACGACCTGCCGGAAGTTCCGGACGCCTACGTCCACCGCATCGGCCGTACGGCCCGCGCCGGCCGCGACGGCGTTGCGATCGCCTTCTGCGCACCTGATGAAACCCGCCTGCTGCGCGATATCGAACGTCTGATGAACATCGGCATCACGGTTGCCAGCGGCGAAGTCCCGGCCAACATGAACGCGGCTCCACGCCGCGGCAATGGCGGCAACCGTGGCCAAGGTCGCGGTGGCGAGGGGCGTGGCGGTGAGCGTCGTGGCGGCGAAGGCCACCGTGCAGGCAGCCGCCCGGAGCGTCGTCCGCGCCCTGAAGCCGGTGACGAAGTACGCGCCAACAACGAGGAGCGCCGCGAGCGTCGTCCGCGTCCGGAGCGCCAGACCGCCCGCAACGAGGACTTCCGCGGCCAGCGCCGTGGCGAGCCCACGCCTGCCGTCGGTCCGGACAATGATCTGGCCACAACGTCGGACTTCCGTCCGGCCCGTAAGCCGCAGCGCCCGCAGCATGGCAACCACGGCCACGCCGACGCCAACCGCCACCACCCCGGCGGCGGCGCCCGCAATGCCCACGGCCGCCCGGCCCGCAAGCACGGCGAAGATCGCAGCGCTCAGGCCCACGGCGGCGGCGAGCGCGGCGCTCAGGCCCACGGCGGCGAGCGCGGCGAACGTCGCGAAGGCAATGGCGGCAATCGTCGCGGCGGCCCGCCGCGCGGCGGCAATGGCCAGCGTCGCGAACGCGCCTAGTTTTCAACGTTTAAAGATGATCGGCGGCGGGGCAAACCCCGCCGTTTTTCATTGCAGCTGCTCACGCAGCCGAGATTCGGTCACCTGCCGATTGGTCAGATAGACGCCGGTCACAACCACGATGGTGCCGAGGATCAGGGGCAGCGTCAACGGCTCGCCGAAGGCGACGAAGGCTTCAAGCGCCACCGTCGGCGGCATCAGATAGATGAGCGAAGCCGCCCGTGAGACCTGGCCGCGGCGGATGAGGTAGAGCAACAGTCCGACGCCGCCCATCGACAATCCGAACACCGACCAGACAAGCGCCGCAATGGCCTGCGCCGATCCATCGAAATGCATGCGCTCGAAAGTAAGCACCAGCGGTACCGTGACGATCAGCGCGCCGACATATTGCAGCGTGGCGATGGGCAAAAGGTTGCCCGTCTGCAGATGCTTCTTTTGATAGAGTGTTCCGTAAGTGACGGAACACATGGCGATGAGGTTGATGGCCAGCGGTACGGCGGCATGCGCCAGATCGGCCGTCGCCGGATCGAAGAGCTTCGGCGATATCGCGATGGCGATGCCGAGGAAGCCAAGCAGCAGGCCCAGCCTCTGGGTGCCCTGCAAGCGCTCGCCGACGAGGAGCGGCGCAGCCATGGCCGTCAACAGCGGCTGCAAGGCGGCAATGATCCCTGATATCCCCGCCGGCACGCCATTCGCGATCGCCCACCACAGGCCGGCAAGATAGAAGCCATGCAGGAACACACCGGAGTAGACCGCCTTGAAAGCAACCACCCTGCCCGGCCACGCCGCGCGCATCGCGAGACAAAGGCTGAAAAACGCCAGCGTCGACAATGCATAACGCACCGCGAGGAAGGTGAAGGGCTGCGAATGAATGGCGGCGTATTTCGCCACGACCCAGCCGGTCGACCAGAGAAGAACGAAAATGGCGGGTGCAATGCGATCGAGCGACATGGATGGATCCTGGGGCAACGGAGCGTGCCGCAGATAACCGACCAACAGCCTCTCCGTCAAAGTCGAAGCGTTGATGCTTGCCTGCAGTTTCGTTGATGGGTGGCGCGATCGGTCACTCTGCCGCCTCGCCCGAAAATGAATCGAATGCCGATCTGAAAATAATCAGGTGCCTACATTTTGAGCGGCCACCAGGGATTGAAGACGGCAACGGCCATGCCAGATTTTGATGAATGCCCAGTTTTTCGGCTCTTTTGGCCATTTGGGAGGATTTTACGAATCTCGCCCTCCAACTGTGCATGGTTCTTGCATTGCTTAGTGCGTTGTATTCAAATGAACAAAAAAGGGGAGCCACACCTTTGGCATTTGATGAAATGATCACCGGGGACGAAAGTCCTCGTCAGCCGTATGAAAAATATTTTGAGTGGTACAATAACCAAGATCGAACGCATCTGATTGCCAAGAGCCGGGACGCCGAAAACATCTTCCGAAAGACCGGCATTACCTTCGCGGTTTACGGACACGCAGACTCTTCCGAAAAGCTCATCCCGTTCGACATCATCCCCCGCATCATTTCCGGCCGCGAATGGCGCAAGCTCGCGCAGGGCATCGAACAGCGGGTGATCGCACTCAACGCTTTTCTCGATGACATCTACCACAAGCAGGAAATCATCCGTGCCGGGCGCATTCCGCGCGAACTGATCGAGAGAAACGACGCCTTCCTGCCCGAGATGATCGGCTTCCGGCCGCCGGGAGGCGTCTACACCCACATCGTCGGCACCGATATCGTGCGCACCGGCGAGAATGAGTTCTATGTGCTGGAGGACAACGCCCGCACGCCGTCCGGTGTCAGCTACATGCTGGAAAACCGGGAAACGATGATGCAGATGTTCCCGGAGCTGTTCCACGCCAATAAGGTCAGGCCGGTCGAGGACTATCCCTACCTGCTGCGCCAGAGCCTGGCGTCGCTTGCGCCTCCGGGCTGCAAGGGCAAGCCGCGCGTCGCCGTGCTCACCCCCGGCATCTACAATTCCGCCTACTACGAGCATTCGTTCCTCGCAGACACGATGGGCGTCGAGCTTGTCGAAGGCTCGGATTTGCGCGTCATCGATGGCAAGGTGAAGATGCGCACGACCCGCGGCTACGAGGCGATCGACGTGCTCTACCGCCGCGTTGACGACGACTTCCTCGATCCCCTCACCTTCCGTCCGGATTCCGCGCTCGGCATCCCGGGAATCATGGATGTCTACCGCTCGGGTAACATCACCATCGCCAATGCGCCGGGAACCGGCATATCGGATGACAAGGCGATCTATTCCTATATGCCCGAGATCGTAGAGTTCTACACCGGGCGCAAGCCGATCCTGGAAAACGTGCCGACCTGGCGCTGTTCCGAGCCGCAAAGCCTCAAATACGTCCTCGAGCATCTCGAAGAGCTCGTCGTCAAGGAGGTACATGGTTCAGGCGGTTATGGCATGCTGGTCGGCCCGACAGCTTCGAAGAAGGAACGCGCCGACTTTGGCGAGAAGTTGACGGCGAAGCCCGCCAACTACATCGCACAGCCGACGCTTTCACTTTCGACCGTGCCGATCCTCGTCAACAAGGGAATTGCGCCGCGCCATGTCGACCTGCGCCCCTATGTTCTCGTCTCCGACAAGGTGCAGATCATCCCCGGCGGCCTGACCCGTGTAGCCCTGAAGCAGGGTTCATTGGTGGTCAATTCCAGCCAGGGCGGCGGCACAAAAGATACCTGGGTATTGGAGGACTGATGCTCGGAAGAACCGCAAACGGACTCTACTGGATGTTCCGTTACATTGAGCGCGCCGAAAACATCGCGCGCCTTATCGACGCCGGCCTGCGCATGTCGCTGACGCGAAGCGGAACCGGGGACGACGATTGGGATGGCGTCCTGCAAAGTGCGGGAGTGCGCGAGACCTTTGACGAAGGCCACAGCAAGCTGACGAGCGCCGATGCGATCGACTACCTGCTGCGCGACCGCTCCAACCCTTCGAGCGTCATGTCCTGCGTCGACTACGGACGGAACAACGCCCGCATGGTGCGCACGGCGCTGACCCGCGAAACCTGGGAAGCGACCAACGAGTTCTGGATCGAGCTCAAGGCTCTGCTTTCCAAGCGGCTGAAAGCGGCGGAACTGCCCGAGGCGATCGATGCCATCAAGCATCGCGCAGGGCTGATCCGTGGAGCCTTCCATGGTTCCATGCTCAGAAACGAACTTTACAACTTCGCACGCATCGGCACCTTCATCGAGCGCGCTGACAATACGAGCCGTATTCTCGACGTGAAGTATTATGTGCTCCTGCCCGCGGTCTCCGCCGTCGGCACGTCGATCGACAACATCCAATGGGAGTCGATCCTGCGTTCCGTCTCCGCCCACCGCTCCTATAGTTGGGCCTATGACGGCGAGTATCGCGCGATGAATATCGCCGACTTCCTGATCCTCAACGGCCAGATGCCGCGCTCGCTCGCCTATTGTTACGAGAAGATCGTCGGCGAACTCGGCTACCTCGCCAAGGATTACGGCGAGCGGCTGCCGGCGCACGACACGGCAGACGCCATCCGGAAGACGCTCCAGACACGCGCCATCAAGGAGATCATGGATCAGGGCCTGCATGAGTTTCTCGAGGATTTCGTCACGCGCAACAACCAGCTCGGCATGGAAATATCCGACGGTTACCGGTTCTATGCATAGGCGGGCACGACATGAAACTTAAGATCAGCCACGTCACCGAATATCACTACGAAGAGCCGTCGGCCTTCTCGCTGCAGCGGCTGCGGCTGACGCCGCCGACCGTGGTCGGACAAACGATCCTCAACTGGTCCCTGCATGTCGAGGGCGCCAAGCCCGAGGTTGAATACGACGATCAGTTCGGCAACCACGTCAACCTCGTCTCGCTGGAAGGGGAGCAGCGGACGACACGCATCGTTGCCGAGGGCGAAGTCGAAACGGAAGATCGAAACGGCGTCCTCGGCCCCCACAGCGGCTTCTGCCCGCTCTGGCTATTCCTGCGCGAGACGCCAAGGACGAAGCCCGGAAAGCTTATCAAGGAGCTGACCAAAGGCGTGAGCGGCGAAAACGAACTTGCTCGCATGCATGCGCTGATGTCCGGGATTCATGAGATGGTAGCCTACCGGCCCGGGACGAGCGATACCGAAACGACAGCGGAGCAGGCGCTGGAGAAGAAAAGCGGCGTCTGCCAGGATCACGCTCATATCTTTGTGGCCGCCGCACGCAGCCTCGGCGTTCCGGCCCGCTACGTCTCCGGTTACTTGATGATGGAAGAGAAGGTTGAGCAGGCAGCGACCCACGCCTGGGGCGAAGCGCACGTCGCGGGCCTTGGTTGGGTCGGCTTCGACCCGGCCAACAATATCTGCCCGGACGCACGCTATGTGCGTGTAGCCTCCGGCCTCTGCTACCGCGATGCCGCCCCCGTTTCAGGCATGCGCATCGGCACGCCGGGCGAAAAGCTCTCGGTCGTCGTCACGGTAGAAGATCAGGGACAGATGCAGAGCCAGAGCTGAGCGGCGGCCTCGGAAGAACTCTGTATCGAGATCTGGCCGAGCCGCCGCAGGGCGGCTCGGATCGTTTTGGGCCGTGGTTAGGCCAGCGTGTAAGCTGTCTTGACGGTCGTGTAGAACTCCGCCGCGTACTTGCCCTGCTCGCGCGGGCCATAGGACGAACCCTTGCGGCCGCCGAAGGGAACGTGGAAGTCGACGCCCGCGGTCGGCAGGTTGACCATCACCATGCCGGCTTCGGAGTTACGCTTGAAATGCGTGGCGTGCTTGAGGCTCGTCGTGGCGATGCCGGCTGACAGGCCGAACGGCGTGTCGTTGGCGGTCGCCAGCGCTTCTTCGTAGTCCTTGACGCGGATGACCGATACAACAGGACCGAAGATTTCCTCCCTGCTGATACGCATCTGGTTCGTGGCTTCCGTAAACAGCGTTGGCTGCAGATAGAAGCCGGGCGTCTCGCGGGTGATGAGTTCGCCGCCGAAGGCGAGTTTCGCGCCTTCTTGTCTGCCGATCTCGATATAGTCCGTATCGGTCTTCAACTGTCTTTCATCGACGACCGGCCCGATGTGCGTGCCAGGCTTCAGCGCGTTGTCGACGACGAGCGTCTCCAGCTTTTGCGTCAGCGCGGCAACAAACTTGTCGTGGATGCCTTCGGTGACAATCAAACGCGAAGACGCAGTGCAGCGCTGGCCGGTAGAGAAGAAGCCGGAATTGGCGGCCGCTTCGACGGCGACGGTGAGATCGGCATCGTCGAGGACGACCATCGGGTTCTTGCCGCCCATTTCCAGCTGGAACTTGCGGTTGTGCTCGATCGAGGCTGCCGCGACGCGGCGGCCCGTGCCGGTGGAACCGGTAAACGTGATGCCCGCGACATCAGGACTGTCGAGCATCGCCTGGCCGACAACCGAACCCTTCCCCATGACGAGGTTCAGTACGCCCTTCGGCAGGCCGGCACGGTGCAGGATGTCGACGATTGCCCAGGAGCAGGCCGGAACGAGTTCCGCCGGCTTGAAGACGATCGTGTTGCCATAGCAGAGCGCCGGCGCGATCTTCCAGGCAGGAATCGCGATCGGAAAATTCCAGGGCGTGATGATGCCGATCACGCCGAGCGGGTCGCGGGTGATCTCGACGCCAATGTTGGGGCGAACCGACGGGATGACCTCGCCTGCAAGGCGCAATGCTTCGCCAGCGAAAAATTCAAAAATCTGCGACGCACGAACGGTCTCGCCAATCGCTTCGGGAAGCGTCTTGCCCTCTTCGCGGGCAAGCAGGGCGCCGAGCTCGTCCTTGCGGGCCATGATCTCGTCGCCGGCCTTCTTCAGGATGACGTGGCGCTCCCAGATGCCCGAACGCGACCAGGCAGGAAAGGCTGCCTTGGCGGCGGCAATCGCATTCTTCGTGTCTTCGGCCGTACCGTCCGCATAAAGGCCGACGACCTCGTTGGTGTCCGACGGATTGATGTTCTTGGTCGCGTCCGAGCCGACCCATTCGCCGGCAATGAGGTTCTGATAAATGGTCATGGGCTGATGAGGCCTCCTTCACCGTTCTATAGAAACGGTCCGGCCGCCGAAGCGGCCGGGCCTTGCGAAATCAGAGCTGCTTGACGGCAATCTCTTCTTCGGCGGCAATCTTCAGAGGGTTGCGCAGCGGCAGGCCAAACTCGGCGACTTCGATTTCGAAGACATCGCCCTCTTCCGCCTTGATGCCTTCCGCGAAGGAGAGCGTTGCCGTTCCGAACATGTGGACGTGGACATCGCCGGGCACACGGAACAGGCCGTACTTGAAGTGATGATATTCGAGATTGGCAAAGGTGTGCGACATGTTCGCCTCGCCCGACAGGAAGGGCTTTTCGAAGATCACCTTGTCGCCGCGCTTGATGCGCGAGGTGCCGCGGATGTCTTCCGGCGCCACGCCGATGCGGATTTCCGGACCGAAGCTTGCCGGGCGCAGCTTGGAGTGCGCGAGGTAGAGGTAGTTGATCCGCTCCGTGACGTGATCGGAGAACTCGTTCGACAGCGCAAAACCGATGCGGAACGGAGTACCGTCTTCCGCGATGACATAGATGCCCGCCATTTCAGGCTCTTCGCCGCCATCAAGCGCAAAGGACGGGGAAACGAGCGGCGTGCCGGGGGCCGCCGAACCGTAGCCGTTGCCCTTGTAGAACCACTCGGGCTGGACGCCCTTCTCGCCGGCTTTCGGCTTGCCGTTCTCGAGGCCCATCTTAAACATCTTCATCGAGTCGGTGAGCGTCTCTTCAGCCGCCTCGGAGGTCTTCTTGTGCATGGAGTCGCGCGTGGCGGCCGAGCCCAGGTGGGTGAGGCCCGTGCCCGTCAGGTGCAGGTGCGCCGCATCGGGATGCGTCATCGGCGGCAGGAAGCGGCCCTCGGCATAAGCCTTTTCGAGATCGACCGCATCGCCGTAGCCATGCGCTTCGATCACCGAAACCAGCGACTTGCCGCCGTTTGCGGCTTCCATGGCCAGCGCATAGACGCTGCCGGCATTCTTGACGGCTTTCGCGGTACCGCCCGGCTCGCGCACGGCGACAATGATCTCTCCGTTCGAACCCTTGATCTGCGAAATGAGCACGGTCTTCATCCTTTTTTCGATAGCGCGGAAAATGCTCCGCCAATCCGGCTCTCAAAGGAGCCGGATTGGTAAGTTCACATGACTGCGAATGCGTGCGCAGCGCCGGAGCGCTTAGCCCTTGTTCTTGTTGTAGACGTCGAAGAAGACGGCAGCGAGAAGCACCAGTCCCTTGACCATCTGCTGGAAGTCGATGCCAAGGCCGACGATCGACATGCCGTTGTTCATGACACCCATGATGAAGGCGCCGATGACAGCACCGGTGATCTTGCCAACGCCGCCGGATGCCGAGGCACCGCCGATGAAGCAGGCCGCGATAACGTCAAGCTCGAAGCCGACGCCCGCCTTCGGGGTCGCCGAGTTCAGGCGAGCCGCGATGATCATGCCCGCGAGGCCAGCCAGGACACCCATGTTGACGAAGGTGTAGAAGCTCAGGCGCTCGGTGTTGATACCCGAGAGCTTGGTTGCCTTCTCGTTGCCGCCCATGGCGTAAATGCGGCGACCGATTGTCGTGCGGCGCGTTACGAAGGCGTAGGCCGCGATCAACACGAGCATGACGACGAGAACGTTCGGCAGGCCCTTGTAGCTCGAAAGCTGATAGCCGAGAAACAGGATTGCCAGCGACAGGACGGCGTTCTGCGCGATGAAGAAGCTCGTCGGCTCGACATCGATACCATGGCTCTCGTTGACCTTGCGGCGGCGCCAAGCGAGATAGAAAAGGACAACGGTAATGGCAAGCGTCAAGATCAGGGACGTGGAATGCAGCGGAACACCAGCGACATCGATCATCGTGCCCGGTAGGAAGCCGGTCGAGATGACCTGAAAGTCCTTCGGGAACGGGCCGATGTTCTTGCCGCCGAGCACAAACAACGTGAGGCCACGGAAGACGAGCATACCCGCCAGCGTAACGATGAAGGACGGGATGCGGTGATACGCAATCCAGTAACCTTGGGCAGCACCGATCAGACCGCCGATGATCAAGCACAGGATGCCCGCCACCACAAAATTCATTTGCCAGGTGACGGTCATGATTGCGGCAACAGCACCGACGAAGGCGACGATCGAGCCGACCGAGAGGTCGATGTGACCGGCCACGATGACGAGCAGCATGCCAAGCGCCATAATGACGATGAAGGAGTTCTGCAGAACGAGGTTCGTCAGATTGACCGGCTTGAAGAGAATACCGCCGGTATAAAACTGGAAGAAGACCATGATCGCGACGAGCGCGATAAGCATGCCATATTCGCGGATATTGCCCCTGATATAGTCGGCAACAGATACGACGTTACTTTCCTCGGTGGCTGAAGGGTTGACCGGAGTCATTGTTTCTTCTCCCCTGAGCGCATGATAGCGCGCATGATGGTTTCTTGGCTCGCCTCTCCCTTTGGCAGTTCCGCCACGATACGTCCTTCATTCATGACGTAGATGCGGTCGCACGTGCCAAGCAGTTCCGGCATTTCCGATGAGATCATCAGAACGCCTTTGCCGTCGGCGGCGAGCTGGTTGATGATAGTATAGATTTCGTATTTTGCTCCGACATCGATACCGCGTGTGGGTTCATCGAGGATCAAAACGTCAGGATCGGAGAACAACCACTTCGACAGCACGACCTTCTGCTGATTGCCGCCCGAGAGATTGACCGCTTCCTGGAAGATGCTGGAGCTGCGGATGCGCAGCTTCGAGCGGTAGTCCGATGCGACCTTCGATTCCTTGATACTGTCAATAACCGTGGCGCTCGACACGCCGGCCAGATTGGCGAGCGTCGTGTTGTGAACGATGTTCTCGCCGAGCACGAGCCCGAGATGCTTGCGGTCTTCAGTCACATAGGCAAGACCGGCATCGATCGCTTTGCGAACGGTGCTGACATCCACCGGCTTGCCGTGCATGGACACGTCGCCATGGATCTTGTGTCCGTAGGACTTGCCGAACAGGCTCATCGCAAATTCGGTGCGACCGGCGCCCATCAGGCCCGCGATACCGACCACTTCGCCCTTGCGGACGGTGACGTTGATGTCGTGCAGAACCTGGCGGTCCCGGTGATGCTGGTGATAAGCGTTCCAGTTCTTCACCTCGAGGATCGTCTCGCCGATCGGCACTGAGCGCGGCGGATAACGATCGGCGAGCTCGCGGCCCACCATGTTCTTGATAATGATGTCTTCGCTGATCTCTTCGGTCTGACAGTCGAGCGACTTCACCGTCATGCCGTCGCGCAGAACCGTGATCTGGTCGGCGACCTTGCGCACTTCGTTGAGCTTGTGCGTGATGATGATCGACGTCAGGCCCTGGTTGCGGAACTCGATCAGGAGTTCCAGCAGCGCGTCGGAATCCTTTTCGTTGAGCGAAGCCGTGGGCTCGTCGAGGATCAGCAGCTTTACGCTCTTCGACAACGCCTTGGCGATTTCGACCAGCTGCTGCTTGCCGACGCCGATGTCGGTGACGAGCGTTTCCGGCGACTCCTTGAGGCCGACCTTGCTCAGCAGCTCTTTCGTGCGCTTGAAGGCTTCCTGCCACTTGATGATGCCGTTCTGGGCGACTTCGTTGCCGAGGAAGATATTTTCGGCGATCGACAAGAGCGGCACCAGCGCCAGTTCCTGGTGAATGATGACGATGCCGATTTCTTCGGAGTCCTTGAGTGCCTTGAAATGACGGACGTCGCCTTCGTAGACAATGTCGCCGTCGTAGGTTCCGGCCGGGTAAACGCCGGAGAGAACTTTCATCAGGGTCGACTTTCCGGCCCCGTTTTCACCCACCAATGCGTGGATCTCACCCTGTCGAACCTTGAGGTTCACATTCTCAAGCGCCTTTACGCCTGGGAACGTCTTGGTGATGTTCCGCATTTCGAGGATTGTATTGTCCATGGTCATAATCCAGCGCCAGCAGCCAAAAGGGGCGCGGCGATCATAAAATTGAAGACCGGAACCCGCAAGCAGCGGATTCCGGCCAACTTGGTACAATTATTACTTCAGCTGGTCAGCCTTGTAGTAACCGCCTTCGACGAGGATCTTCTCGTAGTTGGTCTTGTCAACTGCGACCGGGGTCAGCAGGTAGGACGGAACAACCTTGACACCGTTGTCGTAGGTCTTGGTGTCGTTGACTTCAGGCTCCTTGCCTTCCATCAGGGCGTTGACCATGCCGACGGTCACCTTTGCGAGGTCGCGGGTGTCCTTGAAGATCGTGGAGTGCTGCTCGCCAGCGATGATCGACTTGACCGACGGAACTTCAGCGTCCTGGCCGGAAACGACCGGGAGCGGCTGGTCCGGGGTGCCGTAGCCAACGCCCTTCAGCGACGAGATGATGCCGATGGACAGACCGTCGTAAGGCGACAGAACTGCATTGACCTTCGCGTCGGTGTAGTTAGCCGAGAGCAGGTTATCCATGCGAGCCTGGGCCGTTGCCGCATCCCAGCGCAGCGTGCCGACCTTGTCCATGCCGGTCTGGCCGGACTTCACGACGAGCTTGCCGCTGTCGATGTAAGGCTGCAGAACCGACATCGCGCCGTCATAGAAGAAGAAGGCGTTGTTGTCGTCCGGCGAACCACCGAAGAGCTCGATGTTGAACGGACCCTTACCATCCTTAAGGCCGAGGGCATCAACAATGGACGTTGCCTGCAGAACCCCGACCTTGAAGTTGTCGAACGTCGCGTAGTAGTCGACGTTGCCCGAATCGCGGATCAGGCGGTCGTAAGCGATGACCTTGATGCCTGCGTCGTGAGCCTTCTGGAGAACGTCGGAAAGCGTCGTGCCGTCGATAGCGGCGATGACGAGAACCTTAACGCCCTTCGTGACCATGTTCTCAATTTGAGACAGCTGGTTCGGAATGTCGTCGTCGGCGTACTGCAGGTCGGTGCTGTAGCCAGCTTCCTGGAGCTGCTTGACGATGTTGTTACCGTCATCGATCCAGCGAGCGGACGACTTCGTGGGCATTGCAATGCCGACAGTCCCCTTGTCGGCTGCCATAGCCGGCATTACGAACGAAGCGACGCCAAAGGCCGCCGCTGCCATCAACGAGATAATGGATTTCATATCTCTCTCTCCCTTAGTTAATAAACGCACGGACGAAAAATCGCCCGCTCCGAAACTGTGGCAGGTTCCGTCTTGGATAATTACTTCAGATGGTGAGAAACGAAGTAGGTCTCCTCCACGCTCTCACACGTGTTGAGTGCCAACCAGCACACGGCGGCAAACTGGTATGGATTCCTATAACTGTCAAATAGAATAACTGGCAAAGTGCATAACAATTTTGGTATATCGTTAAAAAGTATTACTTTTGATGGAGCGCGGTTGGGAGGCCGCAACCATGGCGTTCATTTCAGACCCGCAGACCGATGCCAATGTGGACATTCATACCGATATTTTCGGTGACGACGCCTTTTTGAGATCGGGGCTTAAACTGAATCACCTGCGGATGATCGTCGCAATCGAAGATAGCGGCCAAATTTCAGCCGCCGCCGAGGTGCTGAACATTTCGCAGCCGGCGGCATCGCGAATCCTGTCGGAAATGGAGTCGATCGTTAAGACACCGCTTTATGAGCGAGTGGCGCGCGGCGTCGTACTGACGACCTTCGGACAGGCGCTTGCCAGACGGGCGCGCAAGATCATGCTGGAACTTCGCGAGGCCGGCCGCGAGATTGCCGAACTGAAGACGGGAAAGGGCGGCGCCGTCTTCATCGGCGCGGTTACCGCGCCGGCCATGAGCCTTGTGGTACCGGCGATCAAGCGGGTTAGAACCGCCCTGCCCGGCATAGAGGTGACCATACAGGTCGAAACGAGCAACGTGCTCGCCCGCGAACTGCTGGCCGCCCGGCACGACTTCATTATCAGCCGCATTCCCGACGATCTTAATCCGCGCTTGTTCCAGGTCCAGGAGATCGGCGTGGAGAAGGCTTGCCTGATCGTGCGGGGAGGCCATCCGTTGCTGAAGAAGAAGGTCGCCTCCCTGGAGGACCTCCCACGATATGATTGGGTCTTCCAGCCGGCGGGGACGCTGCTGCGCCGGACGATCGAGGACTTGTTCCTGTCTCGCGGCGTGCCGCTGCCGGAAAATATCGTCAACACCTCGTCGCTATTGCTCACCTGCGCGACGGTTTGCCAGACGGATGCAATCGCTCCGATCGCGCTTGACGTCGCGCAGTTCCTGGCGACCCACAAGTCGAAGGCGTCGGATGTGCGGGTATTGCCGATCGATTTCGAGATCAATGTCAGGCCCTACAGCCTGATCACGGTGAAGGAGCGGGCGCTCCCCCCGAGCGCGCGGCTCCTTTATGACCTAGTACTGGCCGAGAGCAAGAAAGCGGCCGCGGGCTGACAAGCTTTGCACCATTTTGCTCGCATCTAATGCCCGCCGCCAAAGGAGGGCAATCATGCTGTTCAGCCAATCGGTGTTCCAGTCCGTGCTCGACCGCCTGAAGGCGGAGGACGAGACTGTCGAACAGGATGCGCCCGCTTCGGCCCGTGTGAGCGGTCTCAACACTGGACTCGCTTTCAACGTCATGGAAGGGGTCTCGGTATCGTCAGCACGGCCCGACCAGGCGTATTTCGAGACACTGGAATTCATCGCTCCGGAGACGGTGGCCGAGCCCCTGCCGCCTCCTGAACCGGAGCCCGAGCCGGTGATGCCGGATTATCTTGCACGCATCACAGCAGAAGACATCGCCGCCGAATTGGATATTTCAGCGCGCGATACGGTGCAAAGTCTCAGCGTGAAACGGCGCGCCTTTGCCAAGAAGAACCATCCAGATCGCGTTGATCCGCTGTTCCGTGAGAACGCGACGAAGCGGATGACCACAGCCAATCTGCTGATCGACCAGGCACTGCGCCGCATTGCCCGCTGACTAGTCCGCGTCCTTCTTGTTTTCCTTGTTTTCCTTGTCTTCCTCGTCGTCGTCGTCGTTATCGGTCGATGGCGGCGTGGCGTTCTGCGCCGACTGCGGCTTGTAGGTCCAGAACAGCATGTAGACCGCGTAGACACCGGCACCGCCCGACAGGACGGCCCAGAATGGATCGCCGGTAATGATTTCGACCAGCGCCCAGCCGAAGCAAACGGCCACAATCAGGATGCGAACCCAAAGCGGGCGATAGGCCGGATGTTGTGGATCGATCAGTTGCATCTCATTCCCATAGCTGAATTGTCACACGTCTTTAAGGTGGATTTTGAAAATGTGAAAGAGCGCCGGCTTGACGCGGCGGACATAAAATGGAATGAAAATTCCACATTAGATGCAATTCGGTTCATCTGTTCCGAATCCAAGGGAGGTTCTCATGACAGTCAGATTTGGTCTTCTCGGCGCCGGCCGCATCGGCAAGGTTCATGCGAAGGCCGTCAGCGGCGATGCCAACGCCAAGCTCGTTGCCGTCGCCGACGCGTTCCCGCAGGCAGCCGAAGCGATCGCATCCGCCTACGGCTGCGAGGTCCGCACAATCGAGGCGATCGAAGCCGCCAAGGATATCGATGCTGTCGTCATCTGCACCCCTACCGACACCCATGCCGATCTGATCGAGCGCTTCGCGCGCGCCGGCAAGGCCATCTTCTGCGAAAAGCCGATCGATCTCGACGTTGCCCGCGTCAAGGCCTGCATCAAGGTCGTCGACGAGACCAGGGCCAAGCTGATGGTCGGCTTCAACCGCCGTTTCGACCCGCACTTCATGGCCGTTCGCAAGACGATCGATGACGGCCGAATCGGCGACGTCGAAATGGTCACCATCACCTCGCGCGATCCGGGCGCTCCGCCGGTCGATTACATCAAGCGTTCGGGCGGCATCTTCCGCGACATGACGATCCATGACTTCGACATGGCCCGCTTCCTGCTTGGTGAGGAGCCGGTTGCCGTCAGCGCCACTGCCGCGGTCCTCGTCGACAAGGCGATCGGCGAAGCCGGCGACTACGACAGCGTTTCGGTGATCCTGCAGACCAAGTCCGGCAAGCAGGCGATCATCTCCAACTCGCGCCGCGCCACCTATGGCTACGACCAGCGCATCGAAGTGCATGGCTCGAAGGGCATGGTCGCCGCCGAAAACCAGCGCCCGGTGTCGATCGAGGTTGCCAACGGCTTCGGCTACACCCGCCCGCCGCTGCACGACTTCTTCATGACCCGCTACACCGAAGCCTATGCCAACGAGATCGCGAGCTTCATCGCCGCGATCGAGAAGGGCGCGAAGATTACGCCGTCCGGCGCCGATGGCCTCGCTGCTCTGGCGCTTGCCGACGCTGCCGTGCAGTCCGTCAAGGAAGGCAAACTCATCAAGATTGGCTGACGGCCCTCTCCCGACCGAAAGCCACCTGTGAAATGGCCGGGTCCCTGCCCGGCCATTTCTCGTTTCATTGCTATGCTGCGCGGGACGCACGGCTAGTCCGATCCCTGAATGCCGGACAGAACCAGCTCCTGATCGATCACTGACAATGCCCTGTCCAGATGCCCCTCGAAGACGAGGATCGATTCGTCAGGTACGACGCGGATCTCCGGCATCCCTTCCATTCGCACGACATGCGCTTGGCCAAGCCCTTCCTCGATCCCTTGTCGCAACAGATCATAGTAGCGCGTTCCCGGACCGGTGATCGCGATCGGCATACGCTCCGTCAGGCTGAGGAGACGCGAAAGCCCGTTTCCGAGTGCGATACCGGCCTGCCTGAACGCAAAAGCGGACATGCGATGCCCCTGGCGCGCTCGCGCGGCGATCTTGTCGAGCTCGGCGACCGGCACGAACTTGGCCGGGATCGTGTCGAGCGGCACTTCGAAGGCCATGCGCAAAATGGCATAGAATCCGGCATAGGCCTCGATGCACCCCCTGCTTCCACAGCGACAAAGGCCTCCGTTTGCCATATGCAGCATATGACCGAAATTCGGCGCCGAGATCTCACGCTCCCCCTGCCCCGTGCGCCGAACGATGCCGAGGCCGATGCTATGTCCGAGCGACAACGCCGCCAGCGAGCGGAATTCCGCTGGCCTGGTATTTTCCTCATGCGCGCCGAGCGCCGCCGCAACCAGCTGCGTCTCGTTGCCGAGAATGATCTTGGCCTGCCAGTCCGGCCGTAATGCCGATTCAAAGTCGATCTGGTTGCTGCCGAAAATCGGAGACCACACCAGCACGGGGTCCGTTGCATGCACGAGACCTTTGCTGCTGATCGATATCAGCAGCACTTTTTCCTGGGAAAGCTTTGAGCGTGAAAGAATGCGTGCAAGCCCCTCCCTGATGGAGGCAATAAACCGCTCGGAACCGGCGGGATCGTGCGACCTTTCCTCGCTGAACCGGTCGATGAGCCTGCCGGCATAGTCGACGAGCGAATACTGGACGCCATCCGATGAAATGATCACGACGACAAGGTAGCCGCAGTCGCGCCGTTGCCGAAACAGCACGCGCGGACGCCCTCTCCCGCTCGTTGCCTGGTGTTCGGATTTCTCGATGATCTGCGCTTTTTCCAGATCGGCGGTGATCGCCGAGATCGTCGCCGAGGAAAGCTTCGTAAATTCGGAAATCTCCGTATGCGCCAACGCGCCATGTCTTCGAAGCGCGGCGAGCACGAGGACGCTATTTCGCTGCCGGACCAATTCCGTGCTCGACTTGGTCAGCATATATGCCGGCCCTCTCCCCCTCGCATTCCGCCCTCGTTCACACAGCATCTCCAGCAGTTTTCCGCAACGGAAACGAAGCTGATAGTGCGGTGTTGACAGTTGAAAAAATCTCTGACACTAAATTTCTCGACTGTCGAGAAAATAATTGGAACTTCTCGTCAGCGAACCGCGGCGGCCGGAGGAACCACTGGCTGGGGCTGGCCGCAACTCACTCGGGAGGATAATTATGAAGTCAATTTTGAAGCTGATGGCCGGGGCGGCCATCCTCGTGTCGGTCCACACTGCCGCCATGGCTGCCGATCTCGTCGTTGGCGTTTCCTGGTCGAACTTCCAGGAAGAGCGCTGGAAGACGGACGAAGCTGCCATCAAGAAGGCACTGGAAGCCAAGGGCGCCAAGTACATCTCCGCCGACGCCCAGTCGTCTGCCGCAAAGCAGCTGACCGACGTTGAATCGCTGATTTCGCAGGGCGCGAATGCACTCATCATCCTCGCTCAGGATAGCGACGCCATCGGCCCGGCCATCGAAAAGGCCGCCGCTGAAGGCATCCCGGTCGTCGGTTACGACCGTCTGATCGAAAATCCGGCTGCCTTCTACATCACCTTCGACAACAAGGAAGTTGGTCGTCTGCAGGCTGAAGGCGTGTTCAAGGTGAAGCCGGAAGGCAACTATGTCTTCATCAAGGGCTCTTCGTCCGACCCGAACGCGGACTTCCTGTTCTCGGGCCAGATGGAAGTGCTGAAGGCCGCCGTGGATGCCGGCAAGATCAAGAACGTTGGCGAAGCCTATACCGACGGCTGGCTGCCAGAGAACGCACAGCGCAACATGGAGCAGTTCCTGACGGCGAACAACAACAAGGTTGATGCCGTTGTTGCTTCGAACGACGGCACCGCCGGTGGCGCCATCGCAGCCCTCGACGCGCAGGGCCTCGCCGGCTCCGTACCGGTTTCCGGTCAGGACGCCGACAAAGCCGCTCTCAATCGCGTTGCGCTCGGCACACAGACGGTCTCCGTCTGGAAAGACTCACGCGAACTCGGCAAGCGCGCCGCCGAAGTCGCGCTCGGCCTCGCTGCCGGCAAGAAGATGAACGAGATCGAAGGCGTTCAGACCTTCAAGGGTGGCGCCAAGGGCGTTCCGATGGAGTCGGTCTTCCTGAAGCCGCTTCCGATCACCAAGGACAACCTGAACGTCGTCATCGATGCCGGCTGGATCTCCAAGGCTGAAGCTTGCCAAGGCGTCAAGGCCGGCAGCGTCAAGGCTTGCGACTAATCGACGGCCGCAAGGCATAGATTGCCGGCGCCGCAACGGCTGAAACCGTTGCGGCGCCGGATGCGGATTGGAACCGTCGGTCGATGGTCTATCCGCCTCACCCAACCATCGCGGCCTTGATTCCCTGCCGGTTTCATGTCGCGGGACAGAGCGACCGAAATTCGGAAGCACGGCGATGGTCAGTACAAGAACGGGGCGACGCCGCCGGCATCGACGTGATGCGAAGCGGATCAAACGTCCAAACAGTGGGGGAACGGCAAACCCATGGCCGAAATGGTAAAATCCACAACTTCAAGCGGACCGAGCATGGCTGAGGGCAACCTCGTCAGCCGCTTCTTCCGCGCGACCGAAATCGACACGCGCCTCCTCGGTATGATCGGTGCGCTGCTTATCATCTGGATCGGCTTTCACATCATCACCGGCGGGTTGTTTCTGACGCCGAGAAACCTGTGGAACCTTTCGGTTCAGACAACCGACATCGCGATCATGACGACCGGGATGGTTCTCATTATCGTGACGCGCAATATCGACCTCTCGGTCGGCTCCGTGCTTGGCCTCTGCGCCATGATCATGGGCGTCACGCAGGCGAAAATCCTGCCCGAATTCATCGGCTTCGATAGCCCTTTCACCTGGATCGTCACGCTGATCGTCGGCCTCATCGCCGGCGCACTGATCGGTACCTTCCAGGGCCTCATCATCGCCTTCCTGAACGTTCCCTCCTTCATCGTGACGCTCGGCGGTCTGCTCGTCTGGCGCGGCGCCACCTGGCTCGTCACCAGCGGCCAGACGGTTGCCCCGATGGACCAGACCTTTCGCATCATGGGCGGCGGTGCCGAAGGCTCGATCGGCGCTACCTGGAGCTGGATCGTTGGCGTGCTCGCCTGCCTTTTCGTCATCGGCAGCATCCTGAACTCGCGCCGCCAGCGCAAACGCTTCGGCTTCCCGCGGCGCCCGGTCTGGGCCGAGTACTTCCTGTCGGCGCTCTCCTGCGTGTTGATCCTCGGCGCCGTCTGGATCGCCAACAGCTATTACTGGCCGATCAATATCGCCAAGAGGTACGCCGAGGCGAACAACATTCCGTGGCCCGAAACCGGCCTAGATATCCCCTACGGCATTGCCGTGCCGGTTCTGATCGCAATCATCGTCGGCATCATCATGACCTTCATCGCCACCCGCCTGCGCTTTGGCCGTTACGTCTTCGCGATCGGCGGAAATCCTGAGGCGGCAGAACTTGCCGGTATCAAGACCCGCTGGGTCACTGTCCGCATCTTCGCGCTGATGGGCATGCTCGCCGCCGTCGCGGCAGCGATTTCGACCGCCCGCCTCAACGCCGCCACCAATGCTCAAGGTACGTTGGACGAACTGTATACGATCGCCGCAGCCGTCATCGGCGGCACGTCACTGGCCGGCGGTACCGGCACGATCGCCGGCGCTATGCTCGGCGCACTGGTGATGCAGTCGCTGCAGTCAGGGATGGTACTTGCCCATGTCGACACGCCGCTGCAGAGCGTCGTCGTCGGTGCGGTGCTGGTCGTCGCCGTCTGGCTCGACACTGTCTATCGTTCGCGTGCCAAGTAAGAGGAGTCCTAGATATGACTGATCAACGCACTCCCCAGAGCCAGAACGCTCCTCTTGTGGAACTCAAGAACATCTCGATCTCCTTCGGCGGTATCCACGCCGTGGACAACGCTTCCGTCGATCTCTACCCCGGCGAAGTCGTCGCGCTTCTCGGCCATAACGGCGCCGGCAAGTCGACGCTGATCAAGATCCTCTCGGGCGCCTACAAGCGCGACAGCGGCGAGATCCTGATCAACGGCGAGCCGGCCGACATCCGCAATCCGCGCGATGCGAAGAAGTACGGCATCGAGACGATCTACCAGACGCTCGCCGTCGCCGATAACGTCGACGCCGCCGCCAACCTCTATCTCGGCCGCGAGCTGCGTACCCCCTGGGGCACGCTGGACGACGTCGCCATGGAAGCCTCCGCGCGCGAGGTGATGGGGCGTCTCAACCCCAATTTCCGTCGCTTCAAGGAGCCCGTGAAGGCGCTCTCCGGCGGCCAGCGGCAATCGGTGGCGATCGCTCGCGCTATCCTCTTTAACGCCCGCATCCTGATCATGGACGAGCCGACGGCCGCCCTTGGTCCCCAGGAAACGGCGCAGGTCGGCGAGCTGATCAAGCAGCTGAAAAAGGAAGGCATCGGCATCTTCCTGATCAGCCACGACATCCACGACGTCTTCGATCTCGCCGACCGCGTCTCGGTGATGAAGAACGGCCAGGTCGTCGGCCACGCCCGCACCGAGGACGTCACCAAGGATGAAGTGCTCGGCATGATCATCCTCGGCAAGGTGCCGCCGAAGGCCATCCCTGGCCCTGGCGCCATGCAGGTCTGACCCCCGGACGTGAGATATAAAAGTCCGCCGCCCGCAAGAACGGCGGACTTTTCATTTTGTAGATTGAAGCCAGCGAGAAGCTAGGCTAAGAACCACGCATCGGACAGGCGATTCAAACGCCTCAGGCATGCACCCGTAGCTCAGCTGGATAGAGTGTTGGATTCCGATTCCAAAGGTCACAGGTTCGAATCCTGTCGGGTGCGCCACCAATTGACGAGTGAGTCATACGTGTGAACCGATACCTAGTAGGGCCGCGAAGGTTTGCGCCTAAGAGCCTAGGTCTTGCAGTTTCTCCGCCGTAGAAATGAGCCTGACTGTTCAGGGTGCCCCTGGCGGCTATTCTGAGTAACTGTGAAAGATCAGACGAGTTGGTGGCGGTGTCGCACGAAAGACATGTGATGCCACAGCTCATATTTCCTGCGCGCAAGTTGTGGGCATCCTAGGCAACCGAGTGATTCCCCCCCGATCGGAGGCTATGCTCTCAAAGAAGAACGAATCACGGCGTCGAATACGCAAGCTTCGATGGTCCGCAATGGCACTTGCTAGAAGTGTCGCACCTGCGGCGCTACGAGCGTCGCAATTGGCTGTGGTCCGGTCGCCCTAGCCAACCTGAGAAACCGAAGCTAATTCTGGCCAAAAACCTCTGAAATTGGCCATTTCCGAAAGAAGAAATGGCCAACACGATATAGGAGGCCTTCCGGGCACGAAGATAAAGCTCGGCGGCAAAAGCGAGCCCCTGATCTTTGACGTTCCGCAGGACACCGCGATCCTCGTCGAAGGCGTTCACGTCTATATCCAGATGCTCGACTTCGGAAATGCGATGATCGAGCGAGAACGGGAGACCGAAGCAAGCCACCGCCGCGTTCTCTCCATGCTTCACCTGAACTATGCGGCTTGCGATCAGGTGGCAGAGGAAGAGAGGAACTTAAACCGCGGTCGGCCGCATACGAGCTAGCGGTGGCGTACCGCGCACTGATGCACCTCGAGGACGGCACCCTGCCCTTTGCAGGCGGCGTCGGCGAGATCGATCTGGGCCGGGCGCACCCGTGGCTGCAGTCGCTCAATGCTCTGACCGGGCGAGCGTTACCGGGGCGCAAAGAGCATAACGCAAGCATTCGAGAATTACCTCCGGCTCACGAGCGCCCGACGGTCATCGAGATCTGCGCAGGAGCCGGGGGAATGTCGTTAGGCCTCGAACGGGCCGGCTTCGCATGTCGCCCTCATCGAATACGACAAGCATGCTGCCGCCACGCTTCGCCGGAACCGCCCTGACTGGACAGTCATAAAGGAGGATCTCCGGAAGATGGATTTCAAGCTATACCGCCAGCTCGAGATGGACCTAGTGAGCGGGGGCCCACCCTGCCAGCCCTATTCTTCCGATGGCTATGGCCTCGGCAAGGACGACCCGCGTGACTTGCTTCCGGAATGCGTTCGAATCGTCGATGAAATCAGACCGAAGGTGTTTTTGTTTGAGAACGTTGATGGCTTGCTTCACGCACGTCATTCGGATCATGTCGCCGACATCCTCCGCGGATTCAGGCGCGCTGGTTACGAGGTCGACATTCATCGCATCCATGCGGAAAACTATGGGCTGGCTCAGGAACGAAGCCGCGTCCTGATCATCGGAATCCGCAGAGATCTGGCACGCGCCTTCCGGACGCCGCCGACATTCCCGCAGCGACGCACCAATCTCGGGGATGTCCTCGTCGACCTGATGGCGGCGAACGGCTGGGAAGGCGCTTACCAATGGGCACGAGAGCGTCGGGAGAGCAACGCCATCGCATCCACCATCGTGACGCGCCGCGGCAAGGAGGCGGCGCGCTGGGCCTCCAAGGGCGTCGATATCGCAGGCCAACCGGAAACGACCCCCACCGGGGAGCAAGCAGCGAGACCGGGCTTCATACCCGCACTGACGGCGAGGATGCGTGCGCGGCTTCAGGACTTCCCGGATGATTGGGAATTCGTCGGGGGCAAGCAGGCGACGGCTGACCAGATTGGCAACGCGGTGCCGCCGCGCATGGCGGCGGCGGTTGGTCTTGCGATCCACGGGGCGCTCAAAGACGCGAATTGGGACATGGAAGCGATGCTCTGGCCGGAGAAAAACAGCAGGAGATCGGTAGCAGCGCCGGCGCTTCAACCAGATTATATGGCTACTGAAACGGACCAAACAGCAGAAAGAGCTGCCAAAGCGGTGGAAGCGCTTGCGTAGAGGTAATCAGTACGACGCTATTTGATCGTCGAGGATATCGCATCAATTCTTGCGATGAATCGCTTTGGAAAAGCCTATAGAGCACGGCTCCCATGGGCGCCAGAACCTCGACGGTCGACGCGACTCGTCCTCGCCAGCCCGCGAACCGAAGCGCCCGTCAGGTTGTCCGTCTGGGCCGCCTGATGAATACTCCGACGATAATCGACCGCTTTCGGAGGATCAACACATGCGCAACTCTATCCGCGGCCAATGAATCGGGTCATCCAATGCATTTCTTTGGAAAGGCAAGCAGATCTGGAACCTAGCAGGCTGAAAACTGCGTACGTGCCACTTTCCGCGCGAGCGCCAGAAACCCGAACAGGTGGGGCGATCGGTTGTCGCGCCGGTAGTTCAGCGAGAGCTTGGTGCCCGGGTTAAATCCCTCAAAGTTCCGGTAGACGACCCCGGTCCGCTCGTTGAGGGCAACTGACTGCGGGACGATGCAAACACCCACGCCGACCGAGACGAGACTGATTGCGGTCAGGAAATCCTGAGCCATGACCTGTGAGGCTGGGATGAAGCCGTTCCGCTTGCAGACATCGAGAACGTAGTCCGCATAGCTCGGCCTCGGCCGTCGCGGGAAAAGCACGAAGGTCGTGTCTCGCAGCTCTCCGAGTTTCAGTGGATCTGGAACGTCGGCGTATATGTCTGGCAGCGCAAGGACCAGCGACTCCTCGATCAACGTCTCGGATTTCAGCTCCGGATCCTCGATCGCGGGACGCGCAACAGCGATGTCGATCTCCCGTTGGATCAGTGCGCGCTGCAGCTCGGCGTTGTTCATGGCAGAGAGAGCCAGCTCGATATCCGGATGGGCGAGTCGAAATGCCTTGATGATGTTGGGGAGGACGCCGAACGTCGCAGTGCCAACGAAGGCGATCCGGAGACGCCCTGCAACCCCCTCGCCGATGCGCCTCACCTCGCGCTCCGTCTGGTCGACGCGCTCGAGTATTTCTCTTGCCCGTTCCTGAAGCAGCTCGCCGGCTTGGGTGAGCCTGATCTGGCTGCGGCTGCGATCGAACAGGACCGCGCCGATTTCCTTTTCGAACTGAGCGATCTGGCGACTGAGCGGGGGCTGGGCAATGCCTAGCCGCGCAGATGCCCGGCCGAAATGCAGCTCTTCCGCCACCGCCAGAAAATAACTCAGCCGTTTGAAGTCCATCATCGTCCGTCAGGCATGAATTGGCTCCGCCTGGGAGTGCCTCATAAGCTCCAGCGCCTCCTGAAAATACGCTCGGAAGGCGACAGGATTTTCACTCATCGGAAAATGTCCAAGATCCTTCATGATGGCAAGAGTGGCGCCGTCAATGGCTTCCGCCGTGCGGCGGGCGTCCTCGGGTGTACAGGTCAGGTCGTATTCTCCGCACATGATATGCACCGGCGTTTTTCTCGTGTCGATCATTCCCAGCCTGCCGATGAGGCTGTCATCCTTCGTGTAGAAACTGAGATCGCCGCGGAACACACCCGGCCCCGATTGCATGAACATCCACTGGGTGTTCCAGCGTTCGACAGACGGCGCCTGGGGAGCAATATTGGCCGACACTAGGGCGGCGCCCATCTCTCCGCCGTGGGCGTCAGGACGATGGAACCAGTCGATGTCATACCAGGCGGGCTGGAAATCGGACGCTTCGATGGCGATGAACCCGGCGAAACGATCGGGATGCATCGCCGCCAGTTGCAGAGCGATCCGGCCTCCCATGGAGCACCCCGCGAGCAGTGGGTTCTCCAGCCCCAGCGCACTGCAGAACGAGAGCACCGTTTCAATGTAGGTTCCGGTGGTCAGCAGGTATTCCGCCGTCTCGAAGCCTTCCGGTGGCAGGGACTTGCCGTGCCAGGGCATGTCGAATGCCAGGAAGCGGTGCGAACTGGTGAACGCCTCGTCGTTGAGAATGAACCGCCATTGGCGCGTATCGGCTCCGGCGGTATGCAGGCACACAACCGGGCGGCCCTGGCCGGCTTCCTCGAAGTAAACCCGCAATGGTGTGCCATCGACGGTCAGGCGGACATACCGGCCGGTGATCGGTTCGATCGACGATGTCATGGGCATTCCTCCCGTCGACCCAGTGCCATGAATTCCTTGAAATAGCGCAGGTTCTTCACGAGAGTCAGAATGTCTCCGTCGATGCGGCCGTGCCCATATTTCACGAGGCCGAAGATGTCATGGTACCCAGGCTCTGGCAGCGGGTGCCAGTATTTGTCCAGTGCCTCACCTTTGACCCTGAGCGCGAAGCGCCACGGCAGTTTCTTGCTCGGACCTTCCTTGATCTCAACCACGCGGCCCTTCTCGAAGGTGAGGTAGAATTCATCCTGGTCTATTTCGAGCAGCACGGTCTCGTTGAACAGGCGCCCGAGGCGCAGGAGATGAGGGGTGGCGTTGAGCCTCTCCGCCATGTCTTCGAGTTTGAACCGATGGAGTGCGTACGGCATTTCCGGTGTCATTGGCTTCCTGCCTTGCGCGCCATGAAGCGCACCTTGTCTTCGTCGAGGGTCATGCCCAGGCCAGGACCAGTCGGCACATGGATCTCGAACTCCTCGAAGACCAGCGGCTCCGCGACCAGATCGTCCACGAGAATACGGGGACCGAAGTGCTCGCTTCCCCATTCGAGCTTGGGAAGCGTCGAAAACACAGCCATGTGCGCTGCTGCGCCGATGCTGCTTTCCAGCAGGCAGCCGCCGTAAAGCTCGATGCCGAATGCCTGCGCGATGCCGGCCGCTCGCTTGAGCTCAAGGAGCCCGCCGCTTTTCACGAGCTTGAGGGAATAAACGCTTCCGCAGGCCTGGGAGGCGACGCTCGCCAGTTCCGTGTTGGTGAAGGCCGCCTCGTCGATGAGAAGCGGGATGCGGGTTCGGGAAGCGACGCGCGCCATGGCATCGCGTTGGGATGCCGGAACCGGTTGCTCGATCAGAGCCACGCCAAGTTCCTCGAGCGCGGGAAAGAGCTTGATGCACAGAGCTTCCGTCCACGCTTGATTGACGTCGACGATTAGCCTCACGTCGTCACCCAAGCCGGCGCGCAAGTGTTGCAGTCGCTTGACATCGGCATCCGGCGTGTTGAAGCCGAGTTTGATCTTGAAGTCCCTGTGCTGACGCAGACGTAACTTCTCGCGTGCTTCTTCCAGTTCCTGCCCGGCGTCGCCGGAGGCAAGCGCCCAGATCACGCCGATTCTGTCGCGGACCAGCCCGCCGAGCAATGCACTGGCGGGCAGGCCGAGCGTGCGGCCGACGGCATCAAACAGTGCCGACTCGACAGCCGCCTTCGCAGCGAAATTGCGCGTGGCCGCCTTTGACATGCGCACGGCATTGGCCTCGAACAGCATGGCATTCTGATCGGCGAGTGCGGGGGCGAGGTAGTTCTCGATGACCGCCTGTATCGACTCCACGCTCTCCTCAGCCCAACGTGGCCCGCCGAGCGTGGATGCCTCGCCGATGCCCGTGACGCCGTTCTCAAGGCGAACCCGCACGAGGACAAATCCCTGGTGGGTAATTTCCGTATTCGAAAGCTTGTGCCGACGAACGGTAGGAGCCTCGAGAATGGTCGCCACAATGGAGCGGACCCGCATGTCCCGGGCGTTGACCGCAGAGTGGCTCGGAATTGAGGATGGTTCAGCGCTGGCGAGGGACATTTTCCTATTGCCTTTCGAGCTGATCCGCTGAGACACGTCTCGGCGGATCGATGCTTGAGTGCTTGTTTGTTGATTACTCGGCGGCGACAGACATGGCGCCCGCGGCCGGCTTGAGCTTGAAATCGAATTCCATGACGAGGTCGGTATCCGCGCCGGCTGCGGCCTTGTCCATGTTGCCGATGAGGCTTTCCTTGACTGCGAACACCGAGTCGTTGTCGAGATACTGGGTGTCAGCGTCATAGATCTGCGAGACGAGGCTTTGATAGCCATCCTTCTTGAGCATGAAGTGGATATGGCCAGGCCGCCACGGGTGGTGGCCCATATAGTTCAGCAGTTCGCCGGCCGCGCCTTCATAGGGGATCGGATACGGAACGGGCCGAATGCCGACGAACTCGTATTCGCCTTTCTCGTCGGTCAGAAAGCGGCCGCGGAGATTGTAATCGGGCTGGTCCGGATCCTGCTGTTCATAGAGACCATTCGGGGCATCCTCCCAAACGTCGACCGTCACGCCTGGAATGGGGCGTCCTTCCGTATCGCGCACGACTCCGCGGACACGCACGGTCTCGGAGCCTTCGAAGCTCTTCTGAACAATCGAGGAGCCCTTCGGCAGAGCCGGCGGGTTTTCGCGATAGAACGGCCCGAGGACAGTAGATTCGCTTTCACCGTCGGTCACAGCGTGGTCCAGCATGTCGACCAGAACTTCGACGCCCAGGATGTCGGAAAGCAGGATGAACTCGTTGCGAGCGTCATCAGAGATGTGTCCGGCGCGGACGAGGAATTGACAGGCTTCAATCAGCTCCGCGTGGGTGATCTTCGCCTCGATACAGAAGGCGTGGATGTGACGGATGAGGCTTTCAAGAATCTCACGGTTGCGGGCCGGGATATCCGAAGACAGCGCGGCGATTACGACATCCGAGATGTTTTTCTGGGTTACGTTTCGCATTTTCTCCTCCTTGCAAACGTGTAAGTATGCGGTTCATCCTCACCACATAAACTCGGTCTCGACGTGCAGCGGGCCAGCCGCAGTCTTTCGCGTATTTTCCACGGCGCCGAATTTGCCCTTGAAGAAAAGCAGTGGTTCGTCGCCTCCGCTTCCCGCGAGCGATTGAACATGGCCCACGAAAATCGTGTGATCGCCGGCGAGGATTTCGTCGTGGACGATGGCCGAGAACGTGGCGATCGCGCCGCGGATCACTGGAAGGTCATCGAGAATGTCGAACAGATCATGCAGGTCAGCGTTTGGCTTGCCTGCGAAATGCCACGCCACGGCGCCCATGCCGGAAGCAAGAACGCTGACGGCGAAGCGGCCCGATTTTTGGATCTTCTCCAGCATTCTCGCTTTCTCGGCAATTGAAATGGCAATCAGTGGCGGATCGAGAGAAATCGACATGAACGCGTTCGCGGTCATGCCGTGATCGTGGCCATCGCAGTGGGTCGTGATGATGTTCACACCGGTCGCGAAGACGCCACAGGCGTCGCGAAACGTGCGGGGATCAAGCAGTTGCATGGTGCCCTCCATTGTCATTGGATCCTCGAAACGGCGGAAGCTCCGACCATCCTTCCAGTCGTTCCGCCTCCAGGAAGCGTCCTGCGGCCCTAAGGGCTCGAATCCGAGTGCTCGATACGACCTCGCCAGACTCGCAGCATACGGCCGGAAGGATGCGAGTATCGAAGTGGCCGGCTAGCAACGCCGGGTTTCCCTTCTTGCAGGAACCGAAGCGGAAATCCGAGCCGAGCCAAATGACCCGCGGCGAAAGCCGACCGATTTCGCGAATGAAATCATTTGCTGTGCGGGCCCGATAGACTGCGTCGAAACGGGCGACGACGATGTGATCGGGGCCGAGGGCGCTTATCCGCTCGATTTTCTCATCGATCGAAGTGAGGGGGCGGGCACCGCACAGCAGAGCCTTGGGAGGCGGATCGAATGTGTAGACGATAGAGGGAACGCCGAGACTTTGCGCATTTAGCACAGCCGACCGGATCAGCGCCCGATGGCCGCCATGAACCCCGTCAAACGCTCCGATCGTCAGGGCCGATCCGGAAAGCGCCAATTCTGCCTCATCTTGAATCTGCACATGAATGCGGGGGTGATGATCCATCGTCTCCTCCCAGTTCCCAGCCGTGGCGCCTTCTCCAGCGCCATCGGTGAGAAAATCTAGCGCCTGACAGCATGCTCTGCGATGCCTGAAGCGGTATCGCATGATACCTATCAATCGCTCCCTTTAAGCGGATAGTTCTCTCCCTGGGAAAGGGAAGGAGTGCCCTTTCGGATCAAAGCGCCGCACCGGCACGCAGCCCACCCGGCCAAAATGGAGGAGTGAACGACATGCACAATCTGGCTATCGCGTCCGAGGAGAACGCAAACGCGACCGACGCCTACACCGGTTCGGAGTTCCTGGAGAGCATTCAGGACGGCCGCGAGATCTACATCTATGGTGAGCGCGTCAAGAATGTCACCGAGCATCCGGCTTTTCGGAATTCAGCGCGCATGGTGGCTCGCTGGTACGATCGCTTCCATGAAAAGAAGAAGGAAATCGGCGTGCTGACCGATACCGGCTCGGGCAAGTTGACGCATCCCTTCTTCCTGGGTTCGAAGACCAGCGGAGATCTGATCAAGTCTCGGGATGCGATTGCCGAGTTGCAGAAGGTCTCCTACGGCTGGATGGGCCGGTCCCCGGACTACAAGGCCTCGTTCCTCGGAACGCTGGGTGCGAATTCCGCCTTCTACGGCGAATACGCCCAGAATGCGCGTGCCTGGTACGCCCGCACGCAGGAACGGCTCGACTACTGGAACCACGCCATCGTCAATCCGCCGATCGACCGTGACCGCCCGATCGAGGAGGTTCGCGACGTCTTCATGCATGTGGAGAAGGAAACGGACAAAGGGCTCATCGTCTCGGGTGCCAAAGTCGTCGCAACTGGCTCGGCCCTCACGCACTACAATTTCATCGCCCACTACGGCATCCCCATCAAGGACAAGTCCTTTGCGCTGATCTTTACCGCGCCGATGGACTCGCCCGGCATCAAGCTCATTGCCCGATCGTCCTACGAGTTCAACGCGGCCGCGACCGGATCACCGTTTGACTATCCGCTCTCCAGCCGTCTGGACGAGAACGACTCCATCCTCGTCTTCGACAAGGTCCTGGTGCCCTGGGAGAACATCTTCATCTATGGAGACGTCGACAAGATCAACCAGTTCTTCCCGGCATCGGGCTTCGTCCCGCGCTTCACGCTGCATGGCCTGACGCGTCTGTCGGTGAAGCTCGACTTCATCGCCGGCCTATTCTCTATGGCGGTCGAGGCAACGGGTTCGAAGGATTTTCGCGGCGTTCAGGCAGGTGTCGGCGAGGTCATCGCGTGGCGCAACACGTTCCATGCATTGGGCGACGCGATGGTGAAGTCGCCCGTTCCGTGGCAAGGAACCGAAGGCTACAACCTGCCGAACCTCAATGCGGGTCTTGCCTATCGCGTGCTGGCCCCGATGGCGTATCCGCGCATCAAGGAGTTGATCGAGCGTCATGTCGCGAGCGGCCTAATCTATCTGCCGTCGAGTGCTGCGGATTTCGAGAGTGAGGCTATTCGTCCATACCTCGACCGCTTCGTCCGTGGCTCGAACGGCTATGCCGCGCTGGACCGGGTCAAGCTCCTGAAGCTTCTATGGGATGCCATCGGCACGGAGTTCGGCGGTCGCCACGAGCTCTATGAGCGCAACTACGCCGGCAACTATGAAAACCTCAGGATCGAGACGTTAGGAGCGGCGACCGCCACCGGAGATCTCGCGTCCATGCAGTCCTTGGTGAAGGACTGCATGAGCGAGTACGACCTGTCCGGATGGACGGGATCTGACCTGATAAATCCGGATGACATCAGCCTCGTCGGCCGTGGTTCAATCCAGGCCGCCTAGTGGATGTATGCGCCAAACCTGGTACGGCTTCGCCTTACCTTGGCTAAAGACCGTCTCGAATGCCTCCAACCCTTGAGTTCACTGGGTTGGAGGTATAGCGATGGTTCGATTGCGCACCACCCGCGCTGGGAAAGTGGTCCTTACACGTGCGATGCCCCCAGAGGCTGACCGGCTTGGATTATTGTCCGACCTGATCACGCTGGTCGACATCCACAGGACTGGTGACAGCCGTTTTGCTGCGGATTTGTCTCGCAATGGCAACCAGCCTGCAATGGATCCGCGACAATCACCACGGTGAAGAGCGGCGGGTAGATGGGTCATCGCGGCTGCGGGTAAGGCGCTATCTCCACAGCGTCGTCTCCGCGGGTATTGAATACGGTCTGCACGAGGAGCGGATTGTCCAGCTCATGTTGGAAGCGGGACTGATCGAAGACACGAAACTGCCGCACGGCCGCATCCACTTCGACGCTGGAAAAGCTCACCACATCCTTACCGAAGCCTTGAAGACGTTGACAAGTCGGGATGTCCGCAACGAACTTGGCATCTCCGAGCGGGCGATGAACGAAATTTTTCAACGCGGCCTGCTCCCGCGCGTGGAGCCGCGGACCGGAAGCGAATCCGGAGAGAAGATCTGGACAGTCTTCGGAAGTCGATCTTTGCGAACGTCACCGTTGGTGAGATCGGCAATTCGTACATTTCAATCAGGCGTGTCTGCCAGCGCTCGGCCTGCGAGATCGGCGACGTGATCGCCGCGCTAGTCGGCGGGCACCTTCGAAAGGTTTTAATCGCACCTGGTGATGAAATGCATATCTCATCGCTGAGGTTTGATCCGGATGAAGCAAATGCCCACTTTACGAAACAACGCCCGACCTTAAGCGCGCTGGCGGGCCTGACCGTTATGAAACAGCGAGCAGCATCGGCCTACCTGCGAGCTAAGCTGACAACAGTTCCCTACCTGATCAATCTTGGGCTGCTCGACACAGTCGAGATTAACAATCCGATGAACGGTCGCCTACAGTTGGCAGTAACAGTGGAGTCGATGGATTGCTTCCAAAAGGATCACATTCTCGTCTCCGAAGTGGCCGCGCTGCACGGAACTCATCCGATTACAATCTTGGATCTTTTTGCCAAAATTGGTGTACGACCGATCTACGACAATTGTGGCAATGTTAGCCGCTACTTCCTCCGCTCAGAAGTGTTGAACGCACCGATCGAGGTTCGCAGGTTCAAGGGTAAATAGCACCTTTCTTCGACAAATCCGGCATCTCCCAGGCTCGCTTCGGCAGGCCTTTTTTGCGTTTAGCTCCAAGAGGAAGGTTATCGTGCTAAATCCAGGATCACACCTACCGCGGAGAAACGACCAACTTTGAATCAGGCTCCAAAGTCGATCCTATAAACAATTGAAAATAAAACACTTTTCCCGTTGCGAGGCATTCTCAGGCGCAAACATATGCGGATTTACCAATACCCCATTATCGTGAACTGGCGTGTCGGTTATCCTGCCACAACGCCCCATTCTTCGTTCGACCGCATGAGGTAAAGCCAGCTACCTTCGATGGCCCACGGGATCGGGTTCTCGGCGCGGGAGCAGGCCAGATACCTTTCGAGCCTGGCGGGGAGATATGTTCCGCCCAGCGATCAGAGTTGGATTGGATACCATCGCCGATGTCAAAAACCAGTCGGGACTCCTTTGATGGCGGATGTCTCGAAAGATTCCGCCCCACATACGCGCCGCCTCTTCGATCACCGCGAAACGCTTCGCATCTGCACCGTCCTCGAGGGCGCGAAGAACCTGCCGGGCTGCCTCGCGCCTGTATGTCACGTCGGTATCGGATGGCGGCCGCAATCCATGTCCGCGACGGCGCCACGAATAGAAGTTCTCGCCCATGAGGAAGTCCTTTCGCTGCCCACCCGACGATGGAGCTGCCGCGCGCAAGAGACAAAGGCGCGGTACTGCGGCTCGAACCCACCAGCGATTTCGACTTCCTCATCGTCCTTCGCCGGTATCTCGATCTCATCAGTCGGCCTCGTGGCCGACTCGAACGGAAGGTCGATCACGAGCAGGCAGTAGTCCTGCAGAATCGCTGAGATGGCCTTCTTCATGTTCCTGATCGGGTTCAGGTCTCTTAAGCCTTAGAAATCGGTCTGGATGAAAGCGTTCTCCAGGGTCTTCGCAGCCGCGGACCGTTGATCTGGAATGTCGCCCGTCGGAGAGGCATCAACGAGAGTAAGGCGGTCGCGAGGAAGGACTTGATCGTTCAATCGGCGCATATTCCGGTTTGACACCGGACGTTGACCAGACCAGCTTTCAGGCATGTCTTGAAGGGCGATGCACTCCGGCCCGTTGAACACGATCTCCCCTCTCAGGTTCTTGAAGTCGAATTCTATGAAGATGAGGTGGTCAGCCCTGGTGTCGACATGTCGGAACACCGCTCCCCGACCAGTCCCTGTAGCCTTGATCTGGACGGTTCGCCCGTCGGGAGCGAACGCGTCTATCCGCATCGACATACCATTCGATGGCCTCCATCGACCTCCAGAGCGCGGCGTGGAACTTCTTCCCTTTGCCCTCCGGCCATTTGCCGCCAAGCAGCATAGCCGCGAGATCCTGAACTGTCTCAGCGTGTCGATACTGGCCGACACCGTTGAACTCGACTTCCAAAGGCTTGATCAAAACGGGAAGATCCGATTCCATTTTGAAGCTCCTTGACAGGCGGCAAATCGGTTAAATCCGAAGCGATTCGTTTGTCGAGGCGAATCAAAGTAAAGAGACCGCGGACACTGGTTGAGCCCGCGCGACCGTGGAACTAATTCCGGATAGCGGCGCGGCGTTTCATCGGCGATGTCGGCTCCCCGACATCAAGTTCAGATGTCTGAGGCTCTGCGTCCCCCGGCCGCACGATGCAGGCCCGCACGTCTACGTTAAAGGCAGCCACAATCGTCGGCGAGTGAAGCACCAATTGACGCTGCTCGTGGGCCACCCAGGCGAGGAAGTGCTGGGCTTTTATGGTGACAGTAATGCGGTCACGTTGACAGGAAAGGCCGGGTCCGGTTTTGTCGAGGATCCCTTTGGTTTCCGTATGGGAACCTTGGCGAAGAACACTCCGCGACTCATGATGGAAGTCGGATTTGGCGTGTCCAAGCCGTCAAAGCGGCGTTATCACGGTGAGCCAGTGATAGGATAATCAAGCTTTCTGCAGCCGGCCCGATTGGGCCGGCACCGACCGGTAAGGGCTGCTTCTGGCAGATGGAAGCGGGCGACAGTTCAGCGCGGCCTAGGGAGTTGATGTGCAGTCGTTGCGCGTTCTCACACATCACGTTTCCGAGGGCGAAGTTCCTCTCCGTTTCCTCATTCGTATTCGATCTGCTTCGCCGCTCACATCATCCGACGGAAGTTCACCGGCTCCTCGCCGTATCGTCTGATGAAATAGGGTGGGGAAGCTCTTGCCGGAATGTGGGCGGTGGGAAGTCTCACCAGACGAGCGGAATCAGGCGCGAGCGCACGCGGCGTGCATAATCGTCATAGCCCTCGAGACCCATGCGGAGCGCCTTCTCTTCGACGCCGATTCGGATGCCGAGCAAGAGGGCTAGCAAAGGCGCCGTAGCAAGTCCCCACCAGGAGCCGAGCACGAGCGACGT